>NZ_JFAQ01000302.1 GCF_001304695.1 Xanthomonas axonopodis | reverse complement strand
CCATGCCGGCCAGCAGGCGCGAACCTGGCCGCCAGTTGCTGTCGCTTTGCAGCCGGCCCAGGTCGTAATACAACGATTGCGATATGTAGAAGCCGGATGTGCTCTGGAATTGCAGGCCGCCGCCGCGGGAGGTGTCGAAGAACAGCACGCCGCGCTGCACCACCAGCACCGGGTTGAATTGCACGCGCGCGCGCTCGGCACCGGCATACTCCGGCGTGGCAATCGCTGCGGCGCCGGCGGTGATTTCAGTGCGGTCTCCCAGCAGGCGCGAACTCCCGGTCAGATCGGTTTGTGCGTGTGCGATGCACGGAATGGCGGTCATGCACGCAAGGACGCTGGCGCGAACGGCACGGTTGCCACGCAGGCGATTGAAGGACGATACGTTCATCGAAAGTCTCCGTCGGAAGTCAGGAAGCGGTGGGCAGGCGCACGCCGTAGAACGCCTGAAACAGCGCAATACGGCTCAGCACGCGTTGAAGTGCGGTGTCCAGGTAATCGAGTTCGGTTTGAGCGATGCGGGTCCGCTCGGCCAGCAGCGCGCTGCGGTCTCCCAGACCGGCATCCACGCGTTGATGCATTCGAGCAAGTCGCAGTTGCTCGCGTTCGACCTGCTCGCGCGAGCGCGGCTCGGCCTGCGACAAGGTGGCGTGGGCGTCGAGTGCATTGGCGACCTCGCGAAATGCAGACTCGATCGCCTGCTCGTAGGCGATGACATCGGCACGTTTGCGCACTTGCGCCAG
>NZ_JFAQ01000301.1 GCF_001304695.1 Xanthomonas axonopodis | reverse complement strand
ACATTGCCAAGGTCCGCTGCTTCATCGGCTTGCACCACCATCGCTGCGAAGCACTTATCCTTGATCAGCGTTGCCTTAACTGTTCGTGTTGGAGGTCCAGCCCACGCTGGACCGACACTTCGATCGGGGTACTGATGGCCACGGCGGTTTCCACATGAGCTCGCATGTGCGCAGGGTTGCTAGGACTGCCTTGTACGGCGAAGAAATGCTGTCCAGCCTGCAGTGATGGCGTGGCCGTGCTGAACATTACGTGGTCCACACGCGTGAGACCGTTTGCCATTGCCTCGGTCGCCAGACATGCGGCCGCCCGATCGCTGCTTTCATCTGGTGATCTCCCCAATGATCGGTCCAATGCATGAACGCGTTCTACGCATTGCGCGAATATCGGCGGCAAGGCTGGCGAATCGAGGGTCAGTGGTGCAGGTGGCCTAAAAGGGTGGGCTCCCCGGTGGTAGATGGGGTCGGTTCGTTCTAGTGCTGAAGCCCAAGACCTGCCATTCCAGGTGTGTACTTCGCCAGAAGGATTAATCACTGATAGGTCGACGTCCCCCCGTCCTGAGTAGCGGCCGGGTTTAGAGTCCGGGGTTGATGATATCGGTATTGGCCAGCTGTTGGGCATACGCGGATGGCGTCATGCCGTCGATTGCCTTCTTGGGTCGCTCCTCGTTGTATTCGCGTCGCCAGCGCTCGATCTCGG
>NZ_JFAQ01000300.1 GCF_001304695.1 Xanthomonas axonopodis | reverse complement strand
CTCACCGCGCACAGTGCCATCCACGGCACCAGCGTCTCCATCCGTGCCAGGAACACATCGCGCCGCGTCGGGCGACGGTACTGTTCAAACCCGTTGCCCTGGTCAGCTGACATTGCCAAGGTCCGCTGCTTCATCGGCTTGCACCACCATCGCTGCGAAGCACTTATCCTCGCATCTTTGGAACTTGATCAGCGTTGCCTTAAATCAGCGGCAGAGAATACAACTGGAGCAAACGCAGGAACCGCAACGCCAGGGACCGGTGATCGGATAGATGGTTAAACGGGTCTGGTGTTGCCCGATCTGCTCGCCAATCCATTCTCAACCAATTGCCTGGCGGGCGCACTCCTACCGAATGAAGGTGATCCAACCTGCAGGCTATCGAGCTCAACGCATCACCCCGATGAACCGCAACCCCACGCCCGGTTCGGTGACGATGTAGTGCGGGTCGGCGGCATCGTCCTGCAGTTTCTGGCGCAATTTCCCGACCAGGATGCGCAGGTAATGGGTGTCTTCTTCGTGGGTGGGGCCCCACACTTCGCGCAGCAACTGCGGTTGGGTGACCACGCGGCCGGCGTGTTTCAGCAGCAGTGCGAGCAGGGCGTATTCCTTGCGGCTCAGCGGCACGGGCTCGCCGTTGAGGGTGACCTCGCGCAGGCCCAGATGGATATGCAGCCGGCCATCGTGGAACATGCTTTCTTCCACCGTGCTGCCGGCGCCGGCCTGGCGCAGCAGCGCGCGGATGCGCGCCATCAGTTCCTGCACGCCGAAGGGTTTGGTGACGTAGTCGTTGGCACCGGCATCGAGCGCGGCGACCTTTTCGGTTTCGCCGGCGCGCACGGTGAGCATGATCACCGGCACGTTGGACCACTGGCGGATCTCGCGCAGCACTTCATGCCCATCGCGGTCGGGCAGGCCGATGTCCAGCACCACCAGTTCGGCGCCCTGCCCGGCCAGCAAGGCCAGGCCTTCTTCGCCGGTACCGGCCTGCAGCACACGATAGCCCTGCGCACGCAGGCTGATGTCGAGAAAACGACGGATCTGCGGCTCGTCGTCGACGATCAGCACGCGGGCGGGCGGGATGGCAGTGAGGTCAGTCGGCATCGGGGCGAGGTGGTGCGGCGGGAACGAGCAACGGCAGCGTAATGCGGATTGTGGTGCCGTGACCATGCGCGCCTGCCAATGCCTCCACGCTGCCCCCGTGCGCGCCGATCATGCCCTGGCAGATGGCAAGACCCAGGCCGGTGCCGTTGCGCCCGCGGTCACCGCGCTCCACGCTGTAGAACATGTCGAAGATCCGCGCGCGCTCGTCTTCGGGAATGCCCGGGCCCTGGTCGCCGATGTCGATCTGCAACGCGCCGGCACGCAGCTGCGCGTGCACGGTCACCGGCACACCGGCTGGCGAAAATTTCGCCGCATTTTCCAGCACGTTGAAGATGGCCTGTTCCACCAGCGCCGGGTGCACCCAGATCGCCGGCAGGTCGGCCGCCAGGTCCAGTTGCAGGCGCACCTCCGGCTGGTAGCGCTGCAGGCGGCGGGTGGCCGAGCCGATCAATTCGTCCACGCCGATCCAGTCGCGATTCAAGGTCAGACCCGTGTGGCCGAGCCGGGTCATGTCCAGCAGGTTCTGGATGTAGCGATCCAGCCGCTCGCCTTCGAGCTGGATGGTGTCGAGCAGGCTGTGGCGGTCGTGCGCGTCCATCGCATCGCCGTAGCTGGCCAGGCTGCTGGCCGAGCCGATCATCGAGGCCAGCGGCGAGCGTAGATCGTGCGAGACCGACGAGAGCAAGGCAGAACGCAGGCGCTCGGTTTCGCCACTGACGCGCGCGCCTTCCAGATCGGCGACCAGGCGCGTGCGCAGCGCTGCCTGGCCGATGTCTTCCACCATCGCTTCGGCCAGGCGGCGTTGTTCCAGGCCGGGCCGTTGCAGAGTCTGCCGAAAGCGCAGCGCAGCCACACCCAGGGTGCCACGCTCGTGGCGTACCGGCAAGCACCACCACTGTGCCCCGGCCAGGGTGTCGGTGAAGCGTCCGGCGGGCTGGCCGTGGCGCTGGGTCCAATCGGCGGCGCTGCGATCAAGCGCACCGAAGCTGGTGGGCGCGTCGCTTTCGCGCTGCTCCAGGCGCAGCCAGACGTCGGCATCCAGCGCAGTGGCCAGCGCGCGACGGCCAGCTTCCAGCACCTGCCCCAGATCGGCCGCGGTGCTGAGCTGACGGGCCAGCGCCTGCAAGGCGTTGGCATGCGCATTGGCCGCGCGCAAGGCCAGTACCTGGCTGCGTAGACGCGAAGCCAGCCGGCCGGCGACCAGCGCGGCGATCAGAAACATGCACACCGTCACCACGCCCTGGCGCGCGCTGATCTGCAAGGTGAAACGCGGTTCGATGAAGAAGAAGTTGTAGGCGGCAAAACTCAGCAATGCGGCAACCACCGCAGCGGCCATGCGGGTGCGCGAAGCCACCAGCACCACCGCGACGATGAACACCATCGACAGGTCGTCGATGTCGGTCCAGCGTTGCAGCAACCAGGCGACCCCCACCGCACCAGCTGCGGCGATCGCAGCGAACGCCATGTCGTAACGCTGCAGCCATTGGCCCGGGTTGCGCCAGCGTTTGCGCGCACGTGCGCGCGCATCGGCGGAGCTGACGATGACCAGTTCGTAATGCGCGCCACGTTGCAGCAATTGCTGGGTCAACGTGCGGTTGAACATGCGCGCCAGCGGGCGCTCGCGGGTGCGCCCCAGCACCAGGGTGGAGATGCCGTTTTGCGAAGCGAAATCCAGCAAGGCATCGGCCACGTTGGCGCCGTGCAGCAGCGCGGTGTCGCCACCGAGACGATGGGCGAGCGCGAATGCGCGGTCGATTTCCAGCTGCCAGGCCGCATCGGTCACGGTGCGGGTCTGGACGGTGACCACCGTCCACGGTGCATCGCGCCGTTCCGACAGACGCCGTGCCACGCGCACCAGATAATCGGAGCTACCACGGCCATCGATGGCCACCACCACGCGGCGTCGCAACGCGGCGGTGCCGGGCAAGCCACGCGCGGCCTGGGTATCGCGCAGATCGCTGTCGACGCGGTCGGCAGCGGTCTGCATCGCCAGCTCGCGCAACGCCGTGAGGTTGGAAGGCGAAAAAAACGCCTGCAACGCCTGCGTGGCCTGCTCGGGCAGATACACCTTGCCCTGCTGCAGGCGCTCGATCAGTTCGCGAGGCGGCAGGTCCACCAGCACGATGTCGCGCAGGCGGTCGAACACGGCATCGGGCACGGTCTCGGACACGCGCACGCCGGTGATGCGCAGCACGATGTCGTTGAGGCTTTCCAGGTGCTGGATGTTGACCGTGGTGTAGACGTCGATGCCGGCATCGAGCAGCTCCACGATGTCTTGCCAGCGCCGTTCGTGGCGGCTGCCCGGCACGTTGCGGTGCGCCAGCTCGTCGATCAGGGCCAGCCGCGGCTTGCGCGCCAGCAAGGCATCCAGATCCAGTTCCTCCAGCACACGGCCCTGGTAGCTGACCCGGACGCGCGGCAGCAGCGGCAGGCCCTCCAGCAGCGCCGCGGTTTCGCTGCGCCCGTGGGTTTCCACCACGCCAGCCACCACATCCATGCCCTGGCGCAGGCGCTCACGCGCCCGCGACAACATGGCGTAAGTCTTGCCCACCCCGGGCGCCGCGCCCAGGAACACCGTCAACCGCCCACCGTGTTCGCGCTGTAATTCGCCGATCAGGGCGTCGGCTTGCTGGGTGCGGGCATCGGACATTGGAATGGGAAATAGGGAACGGGGAATGGCAAAGCCTACAGCTGCCCGACGATCCTAGGTGTTCAGTCCCGGCA
>NZ_JFAQ01000030.1 GCF_001304695.1 Xanthomonas axonopodis | reverse complement strand
TGCCAAGATCATCAAGTAAGCAATGCCTGCAGCACGGCAGCCCCTGCTGCCGTGTCGCTGGAAAGAAAAGGTCGGCGAAAGCCGGCCTTTTTCTTTATGCGCGTGTTGGCGGAGGTCCGGCCGGGCGCGGGAAGGTAGTTGCCGAGGCAGAGAGAAAAGGGGGCACCTGCGCCGCTCATAATGCTGCGCTCGATGGGCAAGACGGTGCGTACGCAAGTCGCACCGGCGGCATGGCTGTGGATTGGCGAACCGGCTGTCATGACGTAAGGCAGCATGACGCACAGATACCGGCAACAGTCAGCGAATACCGTTGATCAGACCGCTTTTCGGAACCTTGAGCAGATTCAGGCCCGGCAAGCGGAAATTGTCCAACTCTTCTTTGGTAGTTGCGATGTTCAACCCGACGATGGCGAAAGTGTCCGGATCCACGTCCAGGCCCAGTGGCATGGCGGGGAACTGTATGTAATCGCGGCTGTCATTCCATTGCGGGCTGCCGCCGATCGCTTGGAGAATGCGGTTGAGATGGGTGCCGACCGGATGGCCGAGCAGCTTGAAGAGCAGGGGCGCCTTCGGATCGGCGAAGGCGATCAGGTTGCTGACACGGTCTTTGCGGAATCCCACCGCCAACTCGCCATGCACGAGGGTGCCAACTGGACGCGGATGCTCCGCCAGCCGTGCTTTGAAGTCGCGCGGGTACAGATACAGCAGGCTGAGTCTGCTCGGATCCGCCGCATCGGCGTGGGTAACGTCAGGCGGTCCTAGCGCGGCCAATACCTGTTGTTTGCGCATTCCGAGTGCGACCGGACCGATGTGCGCGCATGCCACCGGCAACGTGGTCGCGCTGGCGGAGGTGGTAAAAGTCTGGCGCAACGCACGTAAGCAGACCCTGCCATCGTTGCTGGCAGCGCGGGACTGCGGGGCGATGAGTCCGAGGAGCGGCAAGCCGAAAAACGAGATAAAGTGCTGGCGCATGGGAAGTCTCCAGTGGCGAAATCCTGCAAGGACGAGGCGGGGTGTGGGAGAGGTTCGTTACTTGCATGGGTTGATATCCGCCTACCCTCATTGACCCCTTCGCAGCTGTCGGTAATTCAGTCAGGGATGGAGGTCGACTCGATGAGCGCCGGCCGGTGTTCGATGTAGCTGATACCGGAATCGTTCATCGCGATACGTTCTGGAGTCAGCGTCGTCAGTGCAGCGTCGCTTGTGCGGATACGTACGTCTTTGGTGAGTTCGATATGGATGTCGCCTGTGTAATGGGTGGATTCTCGGCAAGTGTTCGACACCGCGCTACTGGGCCTATCGGGGCATGCTGCCCATGTTGGTATCTGCAGGGCCATCTTCGTGCGCATCATTGCTGCAGTCGTCACGCGCTTTGCGCGCACCAGCAGCCCCGCGATGTAAACGCACCCGGCAAAGTGACTGGTGCAGAGCCCTGTAACGATTGCTGCAGTGCCCCGGCAACGTCGCCAGAGCTCAGCTTAGAAGCAGGGTGGCCAGCCGCGGACCGCTGGAGAATCGAGTGCCTGGCCGCGGAAAAGCGGACTTTCCAATTTTGTGCTGCCCGATCTTATCATCTGTCATGAGTGCCATGCCGATTCTGCCCGATGTTTACCACTGGACATCAGGACGGTGGTGATCTTCTTTCTGCACTTTGGCAGGGCTGCCTTTCGCGACACGTTCGCCCCCAGGGCGACATCGCTCGCGGCATCAGCTGGGGGATGGATGTCTTCGATGTCGACGAGGTTGCGTTTGTTGCGGCAGATGGTGCTTCAGCCATGGCGTGCCCGCCGTGTTTGCTTCCTGGCCCTGAATGTCAGTCAGTCCGAACTGGCATCACGACGAGGGGGCAATGCGTATTTATGTCTGTCAGAGCCGCTGCCGGGCCTACCTGGGAGTAGAACAGTGTGCTTGCAGGCGCGGAGGCGAGCCGCTAAAATGCTTGGCTCGGTGTCCCTGGGTAGGGCGCTGAGTTACAGCGAAAAGAACGGCAGGAAGAACGGCAGGATGCCGCTCGTGTTCGCCAGACCGGGAAGGTCGCGTTGCATGGAGCACTCAACAACTCACGCGTTGTTGACCGTGCTCTTGTTGCGCATTATACTTTTCCGTCTGGGCAGGCCGGGTGACCGGGCTGCCTCAGTTTTTGGGCGGAGGAAATGCCCTCGCCAGCAGGATGCGCGGCGATTTCATCAACGTCAGGAATATCGGGGCAGGTATCCCAGAGGCCTTGCCCGTCGCTCTTTTAACGAAGGAACCCACCGTCATGGCGGAGCAAAAGACCGGTCAGAAGGCGGATCAGAAGATCCGTATCCGGCTGAAGGCGTTCGATCATCGCTTGATCGACCGTTCGGCCAGCGAGATCGTCGAAACGGCTAAGCGGACCGGCGCGCAAGTGCGTGGCCCGATCCCGCTGCCGACCAAGATCGAACGTTACACCATCCTTGTATCCCCGCATGCTGACAAAGATGCGCGTGACCAATACGAAACCCGCACGCACAAGCGTGTGCTCGATATCATCGACCCGAACGACAAGACCGTGGACGCGCTGATGAAGCTCGAACTCGCGGCTGGCGTCGACGTCCAGATCAAGCTGACCTGAGGACTACGACCATGACGAAGAAATATTCGTTGGGCTTCGTGGGCCGCAAGGCTGGTATGAGCCGCGTCTTTACTGAAGACGGCCGCTCGGTGCCGGTCACGCTGATCGAAGCAACTCCGAACCGCATTGCGCAGATCAAGACCGTCGAAGTTGACGGCTACAGCGCCGTGCAGGTCACCGTTGGCGCCCGTCGTGCCGCGCTGGTGAACAAGCCGGCTGCAGGCCACTTCGCAAAGGCGAAGGTGGAAGCGGGTCGCGGCCTGTGGGAATTCCGTGTTGAAGATGCCCAGCTCGGCGATTTCGCCGTCGGTGGCGAAATCAAGGCGGACATCTTCGAGGTCGGCCAGAAGGTCGACGTCCAGGGCGTCACCAAGGGTAAGGGTTTCCAGGGCACCATCAAGCGCTACAACTTCCGTATGGGCGATGCAACCCACGGTAACTCGCTGTCGCATCGCGCGCCGGGTTCGCTGGGTCAGCGCCAGACCCCGGGTCGCGTTTTCCCGGGCAAGAAGATGTCGGGCCACATGGGCGCCGTGCAGCAAAGCACGCAGAACCTGGAAGTGGTCAAGGTCGACGTCGAGCGTGGTCTGATTGCTATCCGCGGCGCCGTGCCTGGCGCAGCTGGTGGCGACGTGATCGTCCGTCCGGCGAGCAAGGCATAAGGAGAGATGACGATGGAACTCGTTATCACGGATAGCAACAACAAGGTCTCGGTCTCCGACGCCGTGTTCGGTCGCGAATTCAGCGAAGATCTGGTTCACCAGGTCGTCGTCGCTTATCGCAACGCCGGTCGCGCTGGTACCAAGGCACAGAAGACGCGTTCGGAAGTTGCGGGCACAACCAAGAAGTCGAAGAAGCAGAAGGGCGGCGGTGCGCGTCATGGCGCGCTGACGGCTCCGATCTTCGTCGGCGGCGGTGTGACCTTCGCGGCCAAGCCGCGCAGCTTCGAGCAGAAGGTCAACCGCAAGATGTACCGCGCGGCTATCTGCGCGATTTTCTCCGAGTTGAACCGTCAGGGTCGTCTGATGATCGTCGACGCGTTCGACCTCGAAGCGACCAAGACTAAGGGTCTGATCGAGAAGCTGAAGGGACTGGATGTGGGCAAGCGCCCGCTGATCGTCACCGAAGAAGCCTCCGAGCACCTGTATCTGTCCGCCCGCAATCTGCCGTATGTGCAGGTGCGTGACGTGCAGGGTCTGGATCCGGTCGCTCTGGTCGGGGCCGATACGGTCGTGATCACCGCCGATGCGGTCAAGAAGGTCGAGGAGTGGCTGGCATGAGCAGCAACGAAAAAATCTTCAGCGTGCTGCGTGCTCCGCGAGTCTCCGAAAAGACCGCGCGCCTGCAGGAAATCTCCAACCAGTATGTCTTCGAAGTTTCGAACGAAGCCACCAAGGCCGATGTAAAGGCCGCGGTTGAGCAGCTGTTCGACGTCAAGGTCAAGGCAGTCAACGTGGTCAACGTCAAGGGCAAGAGCAAGTCCTTCCGTAACCGTGCTGGCAACCGTGGCAATTGGCGCAAGGCGTACGTCCGACTGGTCGATGGTCAGTCCATCGACGTAACGGCCAAGGCCTGAGGTTCATCCCATGCCATTGATGAAGTTCAAACCCACCTCTCCCGGCCGTCGTTCCGCCGTGCGCGTGGTTACTCCCGATCTGCACAAGGGCGCACCGCACGCGGCGCTGCTCGATTCGCAGAGCAAGTCCGGTGGTCGTAACCACCACGGCCGCATCACCGTGCGTCACGTCGGTGGTGGTCACAAGCAGCACTACCGCATCATCGACTTCAAGCGCAACAAGGAAGGCATTCCGGCGCGTGTGGAGCGGATCGAATACGATCCGAACCGTACCGCCCATATCGCCCTGCTGTGCTACGTCGACGGCGAGCGCCGCTACATCATCGCCCCGAAGGGCCTGAAGGCTGGCGACCAGGTCATTGCAGGTGCCAATGCGCCGATCAAGACCGGTAACACGCTGCCGCTGCGTAACATCCCGGTCGGTACGACGGTTCACGGTATCGAGCTGAAGCCAGGTAAGGGCGCTCAGATCGCACGTGCTGCCGGTGCAGCCGTCCAGCTGGTCGCTCGCGAAGGCATCTATGCCACGCTGCGTCTGCGCTCGGGCGAAATGCGCAAGGTGCCGGTCGAGTGCCGCGCCACCATCGGCGAGGTCGGCAACGACGAGCATAACCTCGAGAAGTTGGGCAAGGCCGGCGCCAAGCGTTGGCGCGGTGTTCGCCCGACCGTTCGCGGTGCGGCCATGAACCCGGTCGATCACCCGCACGGTGGTGGTGAAGCGAAGGCTGGTCAGGGTAATCCGCATCCGGTCACCCCGTGGGGTGTTCCGACCAAGGGTTACAAGACGCGCAAGAACAAGCGCACCCAGCAGTTCATCGTCCGCGATCGTAGGGGCTAATCGACCATGGCACGTTCACTTAAGAAGGGCCCGTTCGTCGATCACCACCTTGCAAAGAAGGTGGAGTCCGCTGCGGGTAGCAAGAAGCCGATCAAGACCTGGTCGCGCCGTTCGATGATCCTGCCTGAAATGGTAGGCATCACCATCGCCGTGCATAACGGCAAGAACCACATTCCGGTGCTCGTTAACGAGAATATGGTCGGCCACAAGCTCGGCGAATTTGCCGTCACCCGGACCTTCAAGGGTCACGGTGGCGACAAGAAGTCGGGCAGGTAAGGAGAGATGACGATGGAAGCGAAAGCAATCCTGCGCACCGCGCGCATCTCCCCGCAGAAGGCCCGCTTGGTCGCTGACCAGGTGCGTGGTTTGTCCGCCGAGCGTGCGGTCAATCTGCTGAAGTTCTCGGATAAGAAGGCTGCCCACCTGATCAAAAAGGTGGTGGAGTCGGCGATCGCCAATGCCGAGAACAATCAGGGCGCGGATGTCGACGAGCTGAAGGTCAAGACCATTATGGTTGATGAAGGTCCCTCCCTGAAGCGTTTCATGGCGCGGGCGAAAGGCCGCGGTACCCGCATCCTCAAGCGCACCAGCCACATCACTGTGGTTGTGGGCGCCGCCAAGTAAGCGGAAAGGAAAAGACCATGGGTCATAAAGTTCATCCGACTGGAATTCGCCTGGGCATCGCCAAGGACTGGAATTCCAAGTGGTACGCAAACAAGACCGAGTTCGCCGCCTATTTGGCAGCCGACCTGAAAGTGCGTGAAATGCTGCGTAAGAAGCTCGCGCAGGCAGGTGTCAGCAAGATCTTGATCGAGCGCCCTGCCAAAACCGCCCGCGTGACCATTCATACCGCCCGTCCGGGTGTGGTGATCGGCAAGCGTGGTGAGGACATCGAAAAGCTGCGCAAGGAAGTGAGCGAGCTGATGGGCGTTCCGGCGCACATCAACGTCACCGAAGTGCGTAAGCCGGAGCTGGACGCGCAGCTGGTCGCCGAGTCGATCGCGCAGCAGCTTGAGCGTCGCATCATGTTCCGCCGTGCCATGAAGCGCTCGGTCGGTAACGCGATGCGCCTGGGTGCCTTGGGCATCAAGGTCAACGTGGCTGGCCGCCTCAACGGTGCAGAAATTGCCCGTTCGGAGTGGTACCGCGAAGGCCGCGTGCCTCTGCACACGCTACGTGCCGATATTGATTACGGTTTTGCCGAGGCGTCCACGACGTACGGCATCATCGGTATCAAGGTCTGGATCTATAAGGGCGAAGTCTTCGACTTCTCTCAGGTTGGCCAGGAAAAGCAGGACGACAGCCCGCGCAACGATCGTAACGATCGCGGCGACCGTGGTGACCGCCCGTCGCGCCCGGCTCGTGAAGCGAGGTAACGGCAATGTTGCAACCCAAGCGAACCAAATATCGCAAGATGCACAAGGGCCGTAACGACGGCCTGGCATGGAGCGGAAATGCCGTCAGCTTCGGCGAATACGGCCTGAAGGCCACGGCGCACGGTCAGCTGACCGCGCGCCAGATTGAAGCAGCACGCCGCACGATCAGCCGCCACGTCAAGAAGGGCGGCAAGATGTGGATCCGTGTGTTCCCTGACAAGCCGATCACCAAGAAGCCGATCGAAGTCCGCATGGGCTCCGGTAAGGGTAACGTGGAGTACTGGGTCGCGCAGATTCAGCCGGGCCGCATGATCTATGAAATCGAGGGAATCCCCGAAGAGATCGCACGTGAGGCTTTCCGCCTTGCCGCTGCCAAGCTCTCGGTGACCACCACTTTCGTGACCCGGACGGTGCGCTGATGGATATCAAACAACTCCGCGAAAAGTCGGCTGACGAATTGAAGGCCCATCTGACCGATCTGCGTAAGGAGCAGTTCTCGCTCCGTATGCAGCAGGTCACCGGCCAGCTGCCGAAGACCCACGAAACCCGCCGGGTGCGCCGCGAGATTGCTCGCGTCAAGCACCTGCTCGGCAGCACCAAGTAAGGACGGCCGCGATGAGCGACAATAACGAAAAGCAAGCGCTGCGCACGGTCGAAGGCCGTGTCGTCAGCAACAAGATGGACAAGACGGTCACCGTGTTGGTGGAGCGCCAAGTCAAGCATGCTCTGTACGGCAAGTACATAAAGCGTTCGACCAAGCTGCACGCACACGACGCCGACAACGCCTGTAACGAAGGCGACGTCGTGCGCGTGACCGAGATTGCTCCGATGTCCAAGACCAAGAACTGGCGGGTGGTGGAAATCGTCACCCGTTCGGCTGAATAAGGGAGATCTGAATCATGATCCAGATGCAGAGCTACCTCGATGTCGCCGACAATTCGGGTGCCAAGGAAGTGATGTGCATCAAGGTGCTGGGCGGCTCGAAGCGCCGTTACGCACATATCGGTGACATCATCAAGGTGACCGTCAAGGACGCCATTCCGCGTGGCAAGGTCAAGAAAGGCGAAGTCTACGACGCCGTCGTGGTGCGTACCCGCAAGGGTGTGCGCCGTCCCGACGGTTCGCTGATCCGCTTCGATGGCAATGCCGCCGTGCTGTTGAACAATAAGCAGGAGCCGATCGGGACCCGCATCTTCGGGCCTGTGACGCGCGAGCTGCGTTCCGAGAAGTTCATGAAGATCGTCTCGCTCGCTCCCGAAGTGCTGTGAGCGGAGGACATACACCATGGCTAACCGTATCAAGAAGGGCGACCAGGTCGTCATCAACACCGGCAAGGACAAGGGTAAGCAGGGTGAAGTGGTGCGTGTGGACGGCGATCGCGTGATCGTCTCCAACGCCAACGTCATCAAGCGCCACACCAAGCCGAACCCGCAGACAGGCGTTGCCGGCGGCGTGGTCGAGCGTGAAGCGTCGATCCATATCTCCAACGTCAATATCGTCAACCCGGCAACGGGCAAGGGCGAGCGCGTTGGCTTCAAGGTGCTGGAGGATGGACGCAAACTGCGTGTGTTCCGCTCCAGCGGTGAGGCGCTCGACGCCTGAGGAATGAGATCATGAACACTCGTCTCGAAAAGTTTTACAAGGAAAACGTGGTGCCGGCCCTGATGAAGGAATTCGGCTACACCAATCCGATGGAAGTGCCGAAGCTGGTCAAGGTCACGCTCAACATGGGCGTGGGCGAAGCCGCTACCAACAAGAAGATCCTGGAAAATGCGGTCGCCGACATGGCCAAGATCTCTGGTCAGAAGCCGGTGGTCACCAAGTCGCGCGTTTCGGTCGCATCCTTCAAGATCCGTGACGGTTGGCCGATCGGCTGCAAGACCACCTTGCGTCGCGCCAAGATGTACGAGTTTCTGGATCGCCTGATCAACATCTCGTTGCCGCGCGTGCGCGACTTCCGTGGTGTGTCCGGTCGCTCCTTCGACGGTCGTGGCAACTTCAACATGGGTGTGAAGGAACAGATCATCTTCCCGGAAATCGACTTCGACGCCGTCGACGCGATTCGCGGTATGGATATCGCCATCACCACCACCGCCAAGACGGATGCGGAAGCGAAGGCGCTGCTGGCAGCGTTCAAGTTCCCGTTCCGTAACTGACCGTCGAGGACATCCGAAATGGCAAAGACCTCCATGATCCACCGCGACATCAAGCGTGCAAAGCTGGCGAAGAAATTCGCTCGCAAGCGTGATGCGCTGAAGAAGATCCTCTCCAGCCAGGATGCGTCCTACGAAGAGAAGATCGATGCGTCGACCAAGTTGCAGAAGCTGCCGCGCGATTCGTCGCCGAGCCGCCATCGCAACCGTTGTGAGTTGTCCGGTCGTCCGCGCGGTGTCTACCGCAAGTTCGGTCTGGGTCGCAACATGTTGCGCAAGGCCACGATGAACGGCGACGTTCCGGGTCTGCGTAAGGCAAGCTGGTAAGAGCATTCCGGCCGTCCGCGGCCGGATTTGAACAGGATGGTTCTGTTCAACACAGAGAGTCCGACGCAAGTCGGGCTCTTTTGTCGTATACTTCCGCTTCCGTCTTGCCTGTACGGGCCTGGCATGGCGTCAAGGGTCCTGGCCCGTCCCCAGGAAAACACAAGATTTTCGCGAAAGCGGATATCGGTGCACTCAAAGGTACTCACATGAGCATGACTGATCCCATCGCCGACCTGCTGGTTCGCATCAAGAATGCGGCCGCGGTTGGTAAGCAGACGGTGAAATTGCCGTCGTCCAAGATTAAGGTTGCGATCGCCCAAGTCCTGAAGGACGAGGGTTACATCACCGACCTGCGCGTTACGGCGACCGAAAATAACAAGTCGGAGCTGGAAATCGTGCTGAAGTATTTCGAAGGTCGTCCGGTCATCGAGACCCTGAAGCGTTTTTCGCGCTCGGGTCTGCGTCAGTACCGCGGCAAGACCGAGCTGCCCAAGGTCCTCGGTGGCCTGGGTATCGCCATCATCTCCACGTCGAAGGGCATCATGACCGATGCGCAGGCTCGCGAAGCCGGCGTTGGTGGTGAAGTTCTGTGCTTCGTGGCCTAATGGAAGGAATCGAACATGTCCCGTGTAGCCAAGAAGCCTGTCTCCCTCCCGAAGGGTGTTGAACTCAAGGTCCAGCCTGAGCTGGTCAGCGTGAAGGGCCCGAAGGGCACGTTGACCCTGCCGAAGCCGGCTGGCGTCGAAATTGCCATCGATGGCGATGTTGCCACGCTGTCGGCCAACGATCCTTCGCAGATCGCCCTCACCGGCACCGTGCGCGCCATCCTGGCCAATATGGTCAAGGGTGTCTCCGAAGGCTTCGAGCGCAAGCTTGAGCTGGTCGGCGTCGGTTATCGTGCTGCCATGCAGGGCAAGGATCTGAGCCTGGCGCTCGGTTTCTCGCAACCGCTGGTCTTCGTGGCGCCGGAAGGCATCACGCTGTCGACTCCCACCCAGACCGAGATCGTGGTCCAGGGCGCCGACAAGCAGCGTGTCGGCGAAGTTGCCGCCAAGATTCGCGGTTTCCGTCCGCCGGAGCCCTATAAGGGCAAGGGTGTGAAGTACGCCGGTGAAGTCATCATTCGCAAGGAAGCCAAGAAGGCGTAAGGCAGGTCCCTCTGCGAGGAGCCCGGCCCTCCATGGCCGGACTTTTCAATGTACAAGCCTGCTTTCCTTCAGCTTTCGTAGGATAACTATCATGAGCATCAACAAGAACATCGCCCGTCTGCGTCGCGCCAAGTCCACCCGTGCTCACATCCGTGAGCTGGGCGTTGCCCGTCTGTCGGTGCTGCGCACCGGCCAGCATCTGTACGCGCAGGTCTTCACTGCCGACGGCTCCAAGGTGATCGCTGCTGCGAACACCCTGCAGGCTGACGTCAAGGATGGCCTGAAGAACGGCAAGAACAGCGATGCGGCCGTCAAGGTCGGCAAGCTGATTGCCGAGCGCGCCAAGGCTGCAGGCATCGAGAAGGTCGCATTCGACCGCTCGGGCTACCGTTACCACGGCCGTATCAAGGCGCTCGCCGACGCGGCGCGCGAAGGCGGCTTGCAGTTCTAAGTACTGCTGCGGAGGTGGTCATCGACCACCTCCGCGATACCGCCGGCAGGGAGATGCCAGACCGTCCCGTTCTTTTGCAACGGCGCCGGGAACATCGCGTCACTTCACAACCATAAGCGGCTTCGAGCCGTACATACTCAATCAATCAAGGAATCAAGATGGCAGAAGAACGTGCACCGCGGGGGCGTGATCGCGACCGTAACCGCGAAGAGAAAGTCGACGATGGCATGATCGAAAAGCTGGTCGCGGTCAATCGCGTCAGCAAGACGGTCAAGGGCGGTCGCCAGTTCACCTTCACCGCGCTGACCGTGGTTGGCGACGGTCTGGGCAAGGTCGGTTTCGGTTATGGCAAGGCGCGCGAAGTACCGGTCGCCATCCAGAAGTCGATGGAACAGGCGCGCAAGAACCTAGCCACCGTCGATCTGAACAACGGCACCTTGTGGCATGCCGTCAAGTCGGGCCATGGCGCAGCACGCGTCTACATGCAGCCGGCTTCGGAAGGTACGGGCGTCATCGCAGGCGGCGCCATGCGCGCTGTGCTGGAAGCGGTTGGCGTCAAGAACGTGCTGGCCAAGGCCGTCGGTTCGCGTAATCCGATCAATCTGGTCCGTGCGACTCTGAAGGGTCTGTCGGAAGTGCAGTCGCCGGCACGTGTTGCTGCCAAGCGCGGCAAGAAGGTGGAGGAGCTCAACCATGGCTAAGGACACCAACAAGACCGTGAAGGTGCGCCTGGTGCGTGGCCTGCGTGGAACCCAGTCGCGTCACCGCCTGTCGGTGCGTGCGTTGGGCCTGAATAAGCTGAACGATGTGCGTGAACTGAAGGACAGCCCGCAGGTGCGTGGCCTGATCAATACGGTTCATTACCTCGTCAAGGTTGAGGAGTAATCCCATGACTCTGCGTCTTAATGACCTAAAGCCGGCCGACGGCGCCCGCACCGAGCGCACCCGCGTCGGTCGTGGTATCGGTTCGGGCCTCGGCAAGACCGCTGGTCGCGGTCACAAGGGTTCGTTCGCTCGTAAGGGTGGCGGCAAGATCAAGGCCGGCTTCGAAGGCGGCCAGACCCCGATGCAGCGCCGTCTGCCCAAGATCGGTTTCCGCTCCAAGATGGCGCGCGATACCGCAGAAGTGTTGTCGTATCAGCTGGACAAGCTGGATGCCGGCGATGTCGACTTTGCAGCGCTGCGTGTGGCCAATCTGGTCCCGAGCCGCGCCAAGAAGGCGAAGATCGTGCTGAAGGGCGAGCTGAGCAAGAAGTTCGTGCTGAAGGGCGTTGCGGCAACCGCAGGCGCCAAGGCGGCAATCGAAGCTGCCGGCGGCAGCGTAGAGGAGTAATCGGCAGATGGCGCAGGCTGGCATTGGTAACCTCGGTGGCGGGCTCGGCAAGTTCACAGAACTTCGCCAGCGGTTGCTGTTCGTCCTCGGGGCATTGATCGTTTATCGCATCGGCTGCTATGTGCCGGTGCCTGGCGTGAATCCCGATGCCATGCTTTCGTTGATGCAGGCGCAGGGCGGCGGCATCGTGGACATGTTCAACATGTTCTCGGGCGGCGCCCTGCACCGTTTCAGTATTTTTGCGTTGAACGTGATGCCGTACATCTCGGCATCGATCGTGATCCAGTTGGCCACGCATATCTTTCCCGCCCTCAAGGCGATGCAGAAGGAAGGCGAATCCGGTCGACGCAAGATCACCCAATATTCGCGCATCGGTGCGGTGTTGCTGGCGGTGGTGCAGGGCGGCAGTATCGCGCTGGCACTGCAGAACCAGACCGCCCCGGGCGGCGCTCCGGTGGTGTATGCGCCGGGCATGGGTTTCGTGCTCACCGCGGTGATCGCTTTGACCGCTGGCACCATCTTCCTGATGTGGGTCGGCGAGCAGGTCACCGAGCGCGGCATCGGCAATGGCGTCTCGCTGATCATTTTTGCGGGCATCGTGGCGGGCCTGCCGTCGGCGGCCATCCAAACTGTCGAAGCCTTCCGAGAAGGCAATCTGAGCTTCATTTCGCTGTTGCTGATCGTCATCACCATTCTGGCTTTCACCCTGTTCGTGGTGTTCGTCGAGCGTGGGCAGCGACGCATCACGGTCAACTATGCGCGCCGCCAGGGCGGGCGCAATGCGTACATGAACCAGACCTCGTTCTTGCCGCTCAAGCTCAACATGGCTGGCGTGATTCCGCCGATCTTCGCGTCCAGCATTCTGGCGTTCCCGGCGACGTTGTCGATGTGGTCGGGCCAGGCGGCATCGGGCGGTGTTGGTTCGTGGCTGCAGAAGATCGCCAATGCGCTTGGGCCTGGTGAGCCGGTCCACATGCTGGTCTTCGCTGCGCTGATTATCGGCTTCGCGTTCTTCTACACGGCGCTGGTGTTCAACTCGCAGGAAACCGCCGACAACCTCAAGAAGTCTGGTGCGCTGATTCCGGGCATCCGTCCAGGCAAGGCGACCGCCGATTACGTGGACGGCGTGCTGACGCGCCTGACCGCGGCCGGTTCGCTGTACCTGGTCATCGTCTGCCTGCTGCCGGAAATCATGCGCACGCAGCTCGGTACCTCGTTCCATTTCGGCGGCACCTCGCTGTTGATCGCTGTGGTGGTGGTGATGGACTTCATTGCGCAGATCCAGGCGCATCTGATGTCCCACCAGTATGAGAGTTTGCTGAAGAAGGCCAACCTGAAGGGTGGCTCACGCGGCGGTCTTGCGCGCGGTTAAGTGGTACACTAGATCTTCATTGCGTGAAGACGGCCTGGTTCCCGGGCCACGATCTTCCGATCAGAAGGGCGGCTCGCGCGACGTCTCGCGCGCGGGTGTGACGGGTGGTCCTGTGCGGGAGTAGCACAGGCGATTCGGAGAAGTTTTCTGGATCAACACCCTCCGGCGCCGGAGCGAGGGCACACTCCCCACGCCGGGTCCATGGAACCTTTGGTTCCACGGGCTTCAAAGCAATCCGAGGCCTTGCTATAATTCCGGGTTAACTTTTGATCCATCCTGCCGGATGGCGCCTGGGCGCTGTCGGGCCATCACTCAGTTGGAGAATCGCGTCATGGCGCGTATTGCAGGCGTCAACCTGCCAGCCCAGAAGCACGTCTGGGTCGGGTTGCAAAGCATCTACGGCATCGGCCGTACCCGTTCGAAGAAGCTCTGCGAATCCGCAGGCGTTACCTCGACCACGAAGATTCGTGATCTGTCCGAGCCCGAAATCGAGCGCCTGCGCGCCGAAGTCGGCAAGTATGTCGTCGAAGGCGACCTGCGCCGCGAAATCGGTATCGCGATCAAGCGACTGATGGACCTGGGCTGCTATCGCGGTCTGCGTCATCGCCGTGGTCTCCCGCTGCGTGGTCAGCGCACCCGCACCAACGCCCGCACCCGTAAGGGTCCGCGCAAGGCGATCAGGAAGTAAGGGATAGATCATGGCCAAGCCAGCAGAAAAGAAAACGAAGAAGAAGATCAAGCGCGTCATCACTGACGGCGTTGCTCACGTCCACGCTTCGTTCAACAACACCATTGTCACCATCACCGATCGGCAGGGTAATGCGCTGTCGTGGGCTACGTCCGGCGGCGCCGGTTTCCGTGGTTCGCGCAAGTCGACCCCGTTCGCTGCCCAGGTTGCCGCCGAGAAGGCTGGCCGCGCTGCGCTCGATTACGGCGTGAAGTCGCTGGAAGTGCGTATCAAGGGTCCGGGTCCGGGCCGTGAGTCGGCCGTGCGTTCGTTGAACAACGTGGGCTACAAGATCACCAACATCATCGACGTGACGCCAATCCCGCACAACGGGTGCCGTCCGCCGAAGAAGCGTCGCGTCTAAAGGGAGCGATAAGAAATGGCTCGTTATATCGGTCCTACCTGTAAGCTCGCGCGTCGCGAAGGCGCCGACCTTTCCCTCAAGAGCCCGGCGCGTGCGCTGGACTCCAAGTGCAAGCTTGAGCAGAAGCCCGGCCAGCACGGTGCGGCTCGCAAGGGCAAGCTCTCCGACTACGCTACCCAGCTGCGCGAAAAGCAGAAGGTCAAGCGTATCTACGGTCTGCTGGAACGTCAGTTCCGCAACTACTACAAGAAGGCCTCGACCAAGAAGGGCAACACCGGCGAGAACCTGCTGCAGTTGTTGGAAACCCGTCTGGACAACGTCTGCTATCGCATGGGCTTTGCCGTCACCCGTCCGGCCGCGCGCCAGCTGGTGTCGCACCGTGGCGTGCTGGTCAATGGCAAGTCGGTGAATCTGGCCTCGTACCAGATCAAGGCTGGCGATGCGATCACGTTGTCGGAAAAGGCGCAGAAGCAGCTCCGCGTGCAGGAAGCCCTGACCGTGGCTGAGCAGCACGACATGACGCCGTCGTGGGTTGAAGTCGATTCGAAGAAGTTCAGCGGCGTGTTCAAGGCCGTTCCGGATCGCGCAGACCTGCCTTCGGATATCAACGAAGCGCTGATCGTCGAGTTGTATTCGAAGTAATTCACATTGGAGAACCTCCGGTACTGCCGGAGGTTCGCAGGAGACCCCGCAACATGACGGTTACCGCCAACCAGGTTCTGCGCCCCCGTGGTCCGCAGATCGAACGTCTTACCGACAACCGTGCCAAGGTCGTGATCGAACCCTTGGAGCGCGGTTACGGGCACACGCTGGGCAATGCCCTGCGTCGTGTGTTGTTGTCGTCGATCCCCGGTTTTGCGATCACCGAGGTCGAGATCGACGGCGTGCTGCACGAGTACACCACGGTCGAAGGTCTGCAGGAAGACGTGCTGGACGTCCTGCTGAACCTGAAAGACGTGGCCATTCGCATGCACAGTGGCGATAGCGCCACGCTGTCGCTGTCCAAGCAGGGTCCGGGTACGGTCACTGCGGCAGACATCAGGACCGATCACAACGTTGAGATCATCAACGGCGACCACGTGATCTGCCACCTGACCAAAGACACCGCGTTGAACATGCGTCTGAAGATCGAGCGTGGGTTCGGCTACCAGCCGGCTGCCGCGCGTCGTCGTCCGGATGAAGAGACCCGCACCATCGGTCGTCTGATGCTGGATGCGTCGTTCTCGCCGGTGCGTCGCGTTGCCTACGCCGTGGAAGCTGCGCGCGTCGAACAGCGTACCGACCTCGACAAGCTGGTCATCGATATCGAAACCAACGGCACGATCGATGCCGAGGAAGCCGTGCGCACCGCCGCCGACATCCTCAGCGATCAGCTGTCGGTGTTCGGCGATTTCACCCACCGCGATCGCGGTGCAGCCAAGCCGGCTGCCAGCGGCGTGGATCCGGTGCTGCTGCGCCCGATCGACGACCTCGAGCTGACCGTGCGTTCGGCCAATTGCCTGAAGGCCGAGAGCATCTACTACATCGGTGATCTGATCCAGAAGACCGAAGTGGAGTTGCTCAAGACCCCGAATCTGGGCAAGAAGTCGCTGACCGAAATCAAGGAAGTGTTGGCACAGCGCGGCCTGGCGCTGGGCATGAAGCTGGAGAACTGGCCGCCGGCTGGCGTCGCCCAGCACGGCATGCTTGGTTAATACGTCAAGGCATGGGCGTCTTCGGGCGCCCATGTTCTTTTTTCTACATCGACGGGTTGAAGCCTGCGATGACATCCGGTTCAAGGACGACCGGCTCGGACCAACCGCAGTCCATTCAACAGCGCCAGGATGGCGACAACGTCTCTCAGTAGTCTCAACATTCCTTAGGAAATCACAGTCATGCGTCACCAGAAATCTGGCCGTAAGTTCAACCGTACCAGCGCCCACCGCGAAGCCATGTTCCGCAATATGGCCGCTTCGCTGTTCAAGCACGAGCTGATCAAGACCACCTTGCCGAAGGCCAAGGAACTGCGTCGCGTCGCCGAGCCGCTGATCACCATCGGCAAGGTCGATGGCGTTGCCAATCGTCGTCTGGCATTTGCTCGCCTGCGTGACAAGGAAGCTGTGGGCAAGCTGTTCGTCGAACTGGGCCCGCGTTACGCGACCCGTCCCGGCGGCTACCTGCGCATCTTGAAGGCTGGCTTCCGTGCCGGTGACAATGCGCCGATGGCGTATGTCGAGCTGGTCGACCGTCCGGTCGTTGCCGAAGAAGTGGCAGAGTAATCGGATCGCCTCTGTAAAGATTTTTGAAAAAGCCCGGCGCACGCCGGGTTTTTTTATTGTCGGTCGAACGGGTTTGGCGCTGAACGCTGTCGGCTCTATCAATCGGCCGGGGCGTGCTGCGCAAAAGGGGGGGGGGGAGCGAATGGACAGGCATCCACCGGAAGCGCCTGCGGCTTGGTCGATGGGTGCCGGATGGCGCACACCGGGCGGCGCCGCGATTGGATGTTTGCTGCGGTGTCCCTGGGTCCTGGGGTAATGCGTGCAGCTCTTCGTCGCATTGTCGCGGCCATGCAGCAGATCCCGCCAGGCGCCTCGCCCGATGGCCGTCGGTTCGAGCATGCGTGGTCACGGCCGTTGCGATGGCTGATAATCGACGACCTGACCCAAGTCAAGCAGTGACGATGAATCCATTTCGTTGGAGTTTCCGGGCGCAGTTTCTGCTGGGCTTTTTTGCGTGCGCGGGACTGTTGGCCTACGCGATCTATGTGCAGTTGCATCTGGGTCTGGAGCCTTGCCCATTGTGCATCTTCCAACGGATCGCTTTCGCAGCGCTGGCAGTGTTGTTTCTGCTCGGCGCGTTGCATGGGCCGCGTGCCGCCGCTGGGCGCAAGGTCTATGGGGTCTTGAGTTTCATCGCTGCAGGCGTGGGCATGGGCATCGCTGCGCGGCATGTGTGGGTGCAGATCCGCCCCAAGGACATGATGTCTTCGTGCGGGCCGCCGTTGAGCTTTCTGAGCGAGACGATGGGGCCATTCGAGGTGTTCCGCACTGTGCTGACCGGCACCGGTGACTGCGGCAACATCGATTGGCGCTTCCTCGGGTTGAGCATGCCCATGTGGAGCATGGTGTGGTTCGTGGGGCTGGCGCTGTGGGCGCTATACGCGGGCTTCAAGGTGCGGCGTAGTTCGGTCTATCACTGACCGGTACGGCGCCTTGCACTGTCCTGCTGCAGGTGTGTAGGCGTCATCGCGATGGGCAATGGCTGCTGTGCGTTACTTGGGCGGCGCTGATGCATGACTGACGGAGGTAAGGACCGCCTGATTCGCTGCAGGTCAGGCGCCTCGATTTGTCGCAAGGTGGCCTGCGCTGCGCTTGCTCGATGCGTCTGCTTCCTGACTTCAATGCGACGCTGCTGCTGCCGCCTGCATGCGTCCGCGGCGTGCCGACCGTGAGCGGCAATAGCGAGACCGAAGGCGTGACTGATTCCTGGCTCTTTCCGCTGGCCAGCACTGGTGATCGCGGCACCGCTCGAATCACCAAGCCGATATGTACGCGTCTGCCAAACGATGCTTCAGCCATGCAGGCAGTACGCAGCCGGGCCAGCCGCGCTGCGGGCTTGGTCATCGCAGGCCGGCAACGAACGGACCGGTGTTGCTTGGTCCATTCGTTGCCTTGCGCCGTAATCAGAAGTCCTGCTGCAGACTTACATAGACGCCGCGGCGTGGTGCCCACTGCGGCGCGAACACGCCGATGCCGCCGCCATCGCGCAACTGGTAGCTGCGGTTGAGCACATTGACCGCGGCCAGTTGCACATGCAGCGGGTGCGTATTGACGTCGAAGTCGTGGCCGACGCTGGCATTCAACTGAAAGTACGACGGGAGCGAAGCGCCGTTGGGCACCGTGTCGGTATCGGTGCGCAAGCCGCTGCCGAACAGATAGTTGAGGCCGACCTTGCTGCCTTCGCTGAAGGCGTAGTTGATGCCGCCGGACGATGTCAGCTTCTGGTCGTGATCCAGGTGGATCCAGTTGTCGTAGGTGTAGGCCAGCGCATCCGGATCGAAGTTGTACAGGCTGGTCATGACCCGCTTGCCCATGGCTTTGCTGTAGGCAAGGTTGAAATACGCCGTCACCGGCCCGTTGGTGTAGTCGGCACTGAATTCGGCGCCGCGGATGCGGCCATAGCGGTAATTGAAGGTGGAATAGATGTAGGCTGCACCGAACTGGCCTTCATCCTGGAGCCGGTCGGCCTTGCGGTAATAGGTGTCCAGGCCGAGCGTCAGATGGTCGGTGACCGCTTGCGAGATGCCCAGGTCGTAGTAGTCGCTACGCTCGCTCAGTGGCGTGGTCGGGCCGTCACCGGCCGACTGCTGATTGGTGGTGCCGTCGTAGAGCGCGATGTCGCTGGTGGAGATCAGTTCGCTGGCCGGTGGGGTGAAGTAACGCGCGTATCCGGCGTGCAGGGTGGTGCTGTCGCTGGCGCGCCAGATGACGCCCAGGCGCGGGCTGAGCTGACCCTCGGTCGTGCCGAAGGCCTTGTACTTGTCGCCGCGCAGCCCGTAATTGACGGTCCAGTCCTCGCCGATCTTCCACTCGTCCTGCAGGTAGAGCGCATAGGTGCTGGCATGGAAACGGCTGCCGTCGGGGATGAACAGCGGCACGTTGCTGCTCTGGCTACCGTCGTCGTTGGCAGGGAAGACATACGAATTGCTGCTGGCGATGGCGTGTTCGAAATTGCCGTACACGCCATAGCGCAGCGTGTGCGATCCGCCCCATGGCGTTGCGAAGTCCGCCTGCACGGTATTGGCGCGGTTGCTGCGGTCCACCTGGGAGGCGATGCCGTTGAAGATCAGGTCGCCGGCGACGTCGGGTGAGAAGGCGACGCTGCTGTAACGCTGCCCGGCAGAGAGCTGATAGTTGGTGTCGCCGAGCGTGCCTTGCAGGGCCAGGGTGCCGAAACGGGTGTTTTCGCGCTGGTTCTCATCCAGGCGCGACGAATCGAAATCGGTGGTGCCCAGGTAATCGAAGGCTGGCGTCTGCCCCGGATTGTTGGGGATCTGGAAGCGGTTGTTCGCGTAGCCGACCAGCAGGCTGAGACGGGTGTTCTCGTTGACCAGGTAGGTCAGATCGGCGAAGCCCTTGCCCTGATGGGTTTTGTCATGGAGGGGGTTGAGGCTGTCGACCGGGTTTTCCAGGCCATTCTTGTTTTGATCGTAGTCGCCGCTGACGAACCAGCTCCAGCGCCCGCTGCTGCCCCACAGCGAGGCGTTGGGGTTGATGGTGCCGAACGAGCCGGCGGTGATGCCGACGCTGCCGCCATTGCCGAGTTCGGCGCCGCTCTTGGTGGTGATGTCGACCACCGCAGCGGTGCGGTCGCCGAACTGTGCCGGCAATGCGCCATCGAGCAGCTTGAGGTTCTTGATGATGCGGGGCTCCAGGCTCTGGCCAAAACCGGAGATGGATTCGGGGATCATCACCCCGTTGATGCGGTACTGCAGGTTGGCGTGGTCGCCACGCACGTGGATGCCGCCGTAGGAGTCCTGTACCACGCCCGGCGCCTGCAGCAGGACCTGATTGAGCGGAGTCGCCGCGCCGAGCGGCAGGCGATCGATATCGTCAGCGGTGATGGCAAATTGGCTGCTGCCGATGTCCGGCGACAGGGCATTGCGTGCCGCCTCGAGCTTGGCGATCACATTGACCGTGTCCAGATCGGTCGTGCGCTCGGAGTCGGCATCGGCAGCAAACGCCGCACCGATGGGGGCGGCCAGCAGGGCGGCGGTGATGGCAGCAGACAGAAGACGAGGAGTCATGGCGGTTTCGCGAGGCGGGTGAGGGGAGAGTGTTGTTATTCTGTAACATTGGGCGCTTTGGCGAGCGCTAGCCTAGGTCGAAAGTCATGGCTGGACGGGCGATGTTGTTTGCTGTTCAGGTCGAAGGGTCTGCGCATAAATGCCGCGCCGGGCGGAAGCGGCGGCAATTCGGTGCCACTGGCCTCCAGGCGCTTTGCGTAGCGTTCCGGCTCTGCCAACATCGCAGGCTGCCTAGGAGTCCTTTATCATGAATCTTTCCGCTGCCACGTCCGTTACCGATTCCTCCGCCGCAGCGTGGGCGCCGGACAGCTGGCGCGGCAAACCTGCATTGCAGCTGCCGGTTTACCCTGATGACAACGCGCTGCAGGCGGCCATGCACGAGTTGGGGCGGCTGCCGCCGTTGGTGACCTCGTGGGAAATCTTTGCGCTCAAGCGCCAGCTGGCGGAAGCGCAGGAAGGCAAGCGCTTCCTGCTGCAGGGGGGCGATTGCGCTGAAAATTTCAGCGATTGCGAATCCGGCACCATCTCCAACCGGTTGAAGGTGCTGCTGCAAATGAGCCTGGTGCTGGTGCACGGCCTGCATTTGCCGGTGGTGCGGGTGGGCCGCTTTGCAGGGCAATACGCCAAGCCGCGCTCGGCCGACACCGAAACGCGCGATGGGGTGACCTTGCCGAGCTATCGCGGCGATGTGATCAATGCGCCGGACTTTACCGAGGCCGCGCGCGTGCCCGATCCGCGTCGCATGATCACCGCGCATTCGCGCTCGGCAATGACGATGAACTTCGTGCGCGCGTTGATCGACGGTGGCTTCGCCGACCTGCATCACCCCGAATACTGGAATCTGGACTGGGTGGGCTATTCGCCGCTGGCGGCGGACTACCAAAAGATGGTGGCCTCGATCGGCGACGCCGTGCGCTTCATGGAAACCCTGTCCGGGGCGGAGGTCTATAACCTCAATCGCATCGATTTCTATACCTCGCACGAGGCACTGTTGCTGCCGTACGAAGAAGGCCTGACCCGGCAGGTGCCGCGGCAGTGGGGCTGGTTCAACCTGAGCACGCACTACCCTTGGATCGGCATGCGTACCGCTGCGCTGGATGGCGCGCACGTGGAATACCTGCGTGGCGTGCGCAATCCGATCGCAATCAAGGTGGGGCCGTCGGTGCAGCCGGATCAGTTGCTGCGGCTGATCGATGTGCTCAACCCGGATGACGAACCCGGGCGTCTGAGCTTCATCCACCGCATGGGCG
The DNA here is from genome assembly GCF_001304695.1 of Xanthomonas axonopodis. Taxonomy (GTDB): domain Bacteria; phylum Pseudomonadota; class Gammaproteobacteria; order Xanthomonadales; family Xanthomonadaceae; genus Xanthomonas; species Xanthomonas axonopodis. The sequence goes on along the minus strand of NZ_JFAQ01000030.1, from coordinate 29,161 downwards.
CAGCGCAGATCGCCGAAAAACTGCCGCCGCTGCTGGACGCGGTCAAGCGCGACGGGCGGCGCGTGCTGTGGGTCTGCGATGCGATGCACGGCAATACCGAAAGCACCGGAAATGGCTATAAAACGCGGCGTTTCGACAATATCCGCAACGAAGTGGAGACCTCGTTCGATCTGCACGCGGCGGCCGGCACACGGCTGGGTGGCGTGCATCTGGAACTCACCGGCGAAGATGTCACCGAATGCACCGGCGGTGCGCGCGAGCTGACCGAGCGCGATCTGGAACGGGCATATCGCTCCAGCGTGGATCCGCGTCTGAACTACGAACAGTCGCTGGAAATTGCGATGGCGATCGTGCGCAAGCAGCAACAGGTGGCCTCGCAGCCGCTGGGCGCATGATCGGCGTGTGCGCATGACGTGATGCTCATGCCGCGTGCGGCATGATCTGGCAGCCATCCCTCTTTCCCCCACAGGAGGAACGGTTTGACTGCCGATTGGAACGTCATCCGCGAATACGCAATTCCGCTCGGTGCCTCGCTGCTGGCGGGCATCGTTACCTGGTCGTTGATGCTGTGGTTGTTTCGCCGCATGCAGGGCCGCGACTACCGCCGTGCGCGCATCATTCGCGTAATCACGCTGCCGGCGGCGTTTATCCTGCCGGTGTTATTTCTGGGGATCGCCACCGAAGCGACCCCGTTGGCCGGCAAGGCGCTGGCAGCGGTGCAGCATCTGCTGCACCTGGAAATCGTCGGCTGTGTCACTTGGTTGCTGGTACGCGCGGTGGCAGCCGGCGAAGCGGCGATCTTGAGCAGCAACCCGATCGAGGCGTCGGACAACCTCACCGCACGGCGCATCCAGACCCAGACGCGGGTGCTGAGCCGCGTGCTGATGGGCACGGTGATCTTGCTCGGCATTTCGGTGGTGCTGCTGACCTTTCCGCAGGTGCGCCAGATCGGCAAGACCTTGCTGGCGTCGGCCGGCATCATCGGGCTGGTGGCCGGTATCGCGGCCAAGCCGGTGTTCGGCAACTTGATCGCCGGCTTGCAGATCGCATTGACCCAGCCGATTCGCCTGGACGATGTGGTGATCGTGGAGGGCGAGTGGGGCCGCATCGAAGAGATCGGCAGCTCTTATGTGGTGGTGCGGATCTGGGATGAGCGGCGCATGGTGGTGCCGCTGACCTGGTGGATCGAAAACCCGTTTCAGAACTGGACGCGCAGTAGCGCCGATCTGCTCGGCACCGCGTTCCTGTGGCTGGATTACCGTACGCCGATTGCAGCGGTACGCGCAGAGCTGGAGCGCATCTGCCATAGCGAACCGCTGTGGGACGGCCGCGTGTGCGTGACGCAGATTACCGACACCAGCGACAACACCATCCAGGTGCGACTGCTGGTGAGCGCACGCAATTCCGGCGATGCCTTCGATCTGCGCTGCCTGGTGCGCGAACGCATGATCGATTTCCTGACGCGCGAGCATGCCTATGCATTGCCGAGGCTGCGCGCCGAAATCGCGACGCAGGAAAGAACGCCATCACGCCCTGCCGAGCCGATTGCACAGGAGAGCGTGCGCTCGCCAGGCGCCGAAGACGGCGAGCCTGCGGCCAGCATCTAGCGCAGCCACGAAACGACTGCACGGTCGCCCAGCGGGTGCGGCCGTGCTCGGAACCGGCATGTACTCCTACATGTGGTTCTTGCGCGCCGTCAACGCCCAGCTGCCGACGCTCGCTACGTTTTTGGAGCTGCCTTTATCGGTCGTAATGCGCTAACTGCCGGAATCCAAGGTGCCCGACAGGTCTTTGCACAACCACCCGCCAAGTCGGTCTTCCTCCTGGGCGCCAGGCGTCACGGCGCTCAATCATGCTTGCGCAAACCCGGCGCCGGCGCGGCCTGCCGTGGCCGGACCTGGCGCACTCGGCGCAGCCGGCGCACTTGGCGCATAGCCAGGCGTAAAGCGCGCATGGCTGCGTTGTTCGTAGGCATACGCCAGCTCGATCAGGCGCGGCTCGCTCCAGGCCGTGCCCATGAACAACAGACCGAGTGGCAAGCCCTGGGTCTGACCCATCGGCACGCTCAGGCTTGGATAGCCGGCCACCGCAGCGGCACCATAGCCGGCGCCGGGGAAGGTATCGCCCTTGCCGAGTGTGGTGATCCATGCCACGCCGGTGGTGGGCACGATCAAGGCATCCAGGCGATCTGCCTTCAAGGCTGCGTCGATGCCTTCCGGCCCGGCGAGCCGTCTGGCAGTGGCGCGCGCGCTCAGATACCCCGCATCGTCCAGACCGGGCGCTGCCTGCGCCTGTTCGAACAGCTCCTGCCCGAAGTACGGCATTTCGCGCTGCGCATGCGTGCGGTTGAACGCAATCAACTGCTCCAGGCTCGCCACGGGCGCGTGGTGGTTTTGCAGATACGCGTTCAAGCCGGCCTTGAATTCGACCAATAAGACCATCTGCTCGGCAGCATCCCACTTGCCATCCGTGACCAGGCTGGTCTCGACCACGATAGCGCCGGCGTCACGCAGGGTGCGCACGGCGCGGTCGAGCGCTACGGCGATCGCCGGGTCCTCGCGCAGCGGGGGCTGCGCAACAGGCCCAGGCGCGCGCCGCGCAGGCTGTCGGGTTTCAGGTGGGCGAGGTAATCGACGCTGGTGGCAGGTGCGTTGGCGGTGGCGGGGTCCTGCGGGTCGGGTGTGGCGATGGCCTGCAGCGCTGCAGCCACATCGGCGACGCTGCGCGTCATCGGGCCGGCGGTGTCCTGGCTGGCGGAAATCGGGATGATGCCGTCGCGACTGACCAGGCCTACGGTCGGCTTGAGCCCGACCAGGCCGTTGACCGATGCCGGACAGGTGATGCTGCCATCGGTCTCGGTACCAATGCCGACGGCGGCCAGGCTGGCCGCGATGGCCGCGCCGGTGCCGGCACTGGAGCCGTAGGGATTACGATCCAGTGCATACGGATTGCGCGTGAGTCCCCCGCGTCCGCTCCAGCCGGAACTTGATTGGGTGGAGCGGAAATTGGCCCATTCGCTGAGGTTGGTCTTGCCCAGGATCACCGCACCGGCGGTGCGCAGGCGCTGCACCAAAAACGCGCATCGCGGTCGGAGCGGAACTCGGCCAGGGCGAGGGAACCGGCGCTGTTGACCATCGGCAGCGCGTCGATAGTGTCCTTGAGCAGCACTGGGATGCCGTGCAGCGGCCCACGCACGTGGCCGGCCTTGCGTTCGGCATCTAGTGCACGTGCGTCTGCTTCGGCCTGTGGATTGAGTTCGATTACCGCGTTGAGCCTGGGGCCCGGCCCGATCGATGCTGGCAATACGCTGCAGATACGCGCGCGTCAATTGCAGGCTGCTGCTCTGGCCGCTGGCCATGCGCGCCTGCAGGCTGGCGACGTCGGCCTCGCTTAGATCGACAGAGGGGACGGTGGACGCGGCGGACGCGTTGGCAGCGCCGGTCTTAGCACGCGACGGATCATCGGCATGCGCACAGCCGCACAGCGCGGCAAGGAGCGAGAAGGACAGGAGGGTGGATCGCATGGAGGGTCGTCCTCGGGGAGAACTCGCAGGCTAACGGCGCTGCGGCGGGGTGACAACGGAGGGCGTGCCCGCAAATGGGCGGCAAACTCAGCGACTGCGGCGCCGCACCAGATCGCGTGCCAGCACGCCGACCACCAGCAGGTTGATCGCCAGCACGCCCCAGGCGGTCCAGCCAGGGTGGCGCACGATGGCGTAGATATCGAAAGGCAGATAGATGGCCGCCGACAGGCAGCCCAGCACCGAGGCCCAGGCCTTGGCATGCCACAGACCCCAGGCTTCCACCACATGCAGCAGGCCATAGGCCAGCATGGCGGCAGCGGCCAGATGCACCGCATCGGGGCTGATGGTCTTGAGCAACGACGGCAGTGCGCCGTGGTCTGGATCCAGATTGAAGCGGCGGATCAGGGTGATGACCGCGTTTTGCAGCGGGAGCGGGCCCAGAATTTCCAGGCCCGTCGCCGCCAACAGCGCAAGCGTCCCCTTGACCGCCTCAAGCAAGGCGATCACATGCAGTCCCGGATGCGCGCGCGGATCCGGGCTATAGGGTTTGGTGCTCACGCGTCAGCTCAACAACTCAGCCCGAACGGCCAGCGCGCTTACGGTCGCTTTCGGTCAGGAACTTCTTGCGCAAGCGGATTTCCTTCGGGGTGACTTCCACCAGCTCGTCGTCCTCGATGAAGTCCAGCGCCTGTTCCAGCGTGTACTTGATCGCCGGGGTCAGCTTGATCGCATCGTCCTTGCCCGAGGCGCGCATGTTGGTCAGCGGCTTGGTCTTGATCGCGTTGACGGTCAGGTCGTTGTCCTTGGAATGGATGCCGACCAGCTGGCCTTCGTACACGTTGTCGCCTTCGGCAGCGAACAGGCGGCCACGCTCTTCCAGCGGTCCCAGTGCATAGGCCGGGGTCGCGCCCGCTGCATTGGCAATCATCACGCCGTTCTGGCGCTTGGCGATGGCGCCCTGTTCCTTCGGACCGTAGTGGTCGAACACGTGGAACAGCAGGCCCGAGCCCTGGGTCAGGGTGCGGAATTCGTTCTGGAAGCCGATAAGGCCACGCGCCGGAATCATGTAATCCAGACGCACGCGGCCCTTGCCGTCGGGCTCCATGTTCTTCAGCTGGCCCTTGCGAGTGCCCAGCTTTTCCATCACGCCGCCCTGGTGCTGTTCTTCGATGTCCACCACCAGCTGTTCGATCGGCTCCATCAACTGGCCGTCGATTTCCTTGATGATCACTTCCGGACGCGACACGGCCAGCTCGTAGCCTTCACGACGCATGTTTTCGATCATCACCGACAGGTGCAGCTCGCCACGGCCGGAGACCAGGAACTTGTCGGCGTCCGAGCCTTCCTCGACCTTCAGGGCCACGTTGTGCACCTTCTCGCGTTCCAGACGGTCGCGCAGCTGGCGGCTGGTCAGGAACTTGCCGCCGGACAGGTCCTTGTTACCGGCGAACGGCGAGTTGTTGACCTGGAAGGTCATCGAGATGGTGGGCTCGTCCACGGTCAGCGCCGGCAGCGCTTCGGGATGATCGAGCGCGCACACGGTGTCGGAGATGGTCAGCTCTTGGATGCCGGAGATGGCCACGATGTCGCCGGCCTCGGCGGTGTCCTGCTCGATACGCTCCAGGCCCAGGAAGCCCAGCACCTGCAGCACCTTGCCCTGACGCTTCTTGCCTTCGCGGTCGATCACGCTGACCGGCATGTTCTTCTTCAAAGTGCCGCGCTGGATGCGGCCGATGCCGATCACGCCGACGAAGTTGTTGTAGTCCAGCTGGCTGATGCGCATCTGGAACGGGCCGTCCGGGTCCACGTCCGGGGCCGACACGTGCTGCATGATCGCTTCGTACAGCGGGGTCATGTCGCCTTCGCGCACGTCCGAATCCAGGCTGGCGTAGCCGTTCAGTGCGGAGGTGTAGACGATCGGAAAATCCAGCTGCTCGTCGGTGGCGCCGAGCTTGTCGAACAGGTCGAACACCTGGTCGATCACCCAGTCCGGACGTGCGCCGGGACGGTCGATCTTGTTGACCACCACGATCGGCTTGAAGCCCATCGCGAAGGCCTTCTGGGTCACGAAGCGGGTCTGCGGCATCGGGCCGTCCATCGCGTCGACCAGGATCAGCACCGAGTCCACCATCGACAGCACGCGCTCGACTTCGCCACCGAAGTCGGCGTGTCCCGGAGTGTCGACGATATTGATGCGGTTGCCCTGCCAGGTGATGGCAGTGTTCTTGGCCAGGATCGTGATGCCACGTTCCTTTTCCTGGTCGTTGCTGTCCATCACGCGTTCAGCCAACACGGTGCGTTCGGACAGGGTGCCGGACTGCTTCAGCAGGCAGTCGACGAGGGTGGTCTTGCCATGGTCGACGTGTGCGACGATGGCGATATTGCGGAGTTTTTCGATAGACATGCGGAAAGGGCCCCTGTCTGGCGCCAGTCTTGAGATGAGGTAAGCCCGACATTATAGCGATTTCGTTGCGCTGCGGTTGCCGAGTGCCCGAAGTCGATTCAGATCGCCCATTCAGCTGGCGTGACGGGCCGGGCGCGGTGGCGGGCGGGAGCGTTGGACGATGGGCGTACCCATGCGGCCGGCCGCGCACCCGGGTGTATCCTAGCGGGCTATTGATCACTCCAGAACCTGCAAGGATTTCTATGTCCCTGATCGCCACTTTCGATACCTCCCGCGGCCCGATCGTCGTCGAGCTGTACCCGGACAAGGCCCCGCTCACGGTTGCCAACTTCGTGAACCTGGCCAAGCGCGGCTTCTACAACGGCCTGAGCTTCCACCGCGTCATCGCCGACTTCATGATCCAGGGCGGTTGCCCGGAAGGTTCCGGCCGCGGCGGCCCGGGTTACCGGTTCGAAGACGAGACCAATAACGGCGTCGGCCACGAGCGCGGCGTGTTGTCCATGGCCAATGCCGGCCCCAACACCAACGGCAGCCAGTTCTTCATCACCCACACCGCCACCCCGTGGCTGGACGGCAAGCACACCGTGTTCGGCAAGGTCACCCAGGGCCTGGACGTGGTCGATAGCGTTGCCCAGGGCGACACCATCAACACCCTCACCATCGAAGGCGATACCGACGCCGTGATGGCCGCCAAGGCCGACCGCGTTGCGGAGTGGAACAAGATCCTCGCCGCCTGATCGCATCCCGTCGAACGGCCGCCCTGTGCGGCCGTTCGCTTGTCAACGCGCGCCGCCAGGCCTTGGGCTCCGCCAGCGCGCCACCCCCACCAACGTTTTTTAGCAGAGGAAACACCCCATGAAAGCACCTGTTCGTGTTGCTGTGACCGGCGCTGCTGGCCAAATCGGCTATGCCCTGCTGTTCCGCATCGCTTCCGGCGAAATGCTGGGCAAGGACCAGCCGGTCATTCTGCAGTTGCTTGAACTGCCGATTGATAAGGCCCAGGCCGCCCTCAAGGGCGTGATGATGGAACTGGAGGACTGCGCGTTCCCGCTGCTGGCCGGCATGGTCGGTAACGACGACGCCGAAGTGGCCTTCAAGGACGTCGATATCGCCCTGCTGGTCGGTTCGCGTCCGCGCGGCCCGGGCATGGAGCGCAAGGACCTGCTGCTGGCCAATGCGGAGATCTTCACCGCACAGGGCGCGGCCCTGAACAAGGTCGCCAAGCGCGACGTGAAGGTGCTGGTGGTCGGCAACCCGGCCAACACCAACGCTTACATCGCCATGAAGTCATCGCCGGACCTGGATCCGAAGAATTTCACCGCCATGCTGCGCCTGGACCACAACCGTGCACTGAGCCAGCTCTCGGCCAAGCTCGGCAAACCGGTGGCCAGCATCGAGAAGCTGGCGGTGTGGGGTAACCACAGCCCGACCATGTACCCGGATTATCGTTTCGCCACCGCCGATGGCACCTCCATCGGTGATGCGATCAACGACCAGGAGTGGAACGCTTCCACTTTCATCCCGACCGTGGGCAAGCGCGGCGCAGCGATCATCGAAGCGCGTGGCCTGTCCTCGGCCGCCTCGGCCGCCAATGCCGCCATCGACCACATCCGTGACTGGGTGCTGGGCACCAACGGTAAGTGGGTGACGATGGGCGTGCCGTCGGACGGCTCCTACGGCATTCCGGAAGGCGTGATGTTCGGCTTCCCTGTCACCACCGAAAATGGCAAGTACACCATCGTCAAGGATCTGCCGATCGACGACTTCAGCCAGAAGTACATCGACAAGACCCTGGCCGAGCTGGAAGAAGAGCGCAGCGGCGTGGCGCATCTGCTGGGCTGAGTTGTTCGGTCACTGCTGTCATGAAAACGCCTGGCATTGCCCGGCGTTTTTTATTGCGCATCGTGTGGCACACGTCTGCACGGTCAGGCCAGACCTTCGGCCTTGAGTGCAGCTTGATAGACGGTCGTGCTCAAACACAGCGAATCTGCGGCTGGCTGCGGCAACACATGCGACAGCCAGAGTATCCAAACAAGTTTCATAGAACTCCTTGCTCCGTGTGGGCCGGTCCGCAGAGCATCCAAGGTGGATGCACCAGTGCAGAGGGCTTGGCGTCATGGGGAGGCGACCTGCCACCGGTCGCCAGATGCTTCGGCGAAAGACCATCTGCCGAAGGCGCCCACCAAATGCGGTGGGTCAAAAAGTTGGCGCAAGTTAGACATCGGTCACACAATCGCGGCTGAATGAGAGGGGTTGACGCGTGCGATTGCCCGCAACGCGTAGCGCTGCGCAACAGCACAGCGTGCATCGCAACATCGATCTGCGTCGCATCGTTGCAGCGACTGTTGTGTTGAACGAGTTCTTTGCTACATCGCGCGCTTTGCGGCACTGCGTGCCGATTGGATGCTCGCACTGGTGGACAAGAACGCCCTCCGGGTAAGCGCAAGTTTTCATGCACGCGCTCGTCACGCATTGCTGTGCTGGCTAGTGGAGTTGGGAACTTTGGTTTTGTACATCGACCGCGGATGCGGCGAGAAAGAAGAGCGTTGCCGATACGCCAGACATGGTGGAAGTGCTACGCGTCTGAGCTGCATCGCCGTGCTGCACTAGTGGCAATTTATGCATTATCTCTTCTGCGTACAGATACGCAGTCTTGCCGCATCTTGCTGATGACGCCATCAGAAACAGCATAGACTCCAGCTGTGGCAGCGAAGCTATCTGCCATCAGGACGCCATTGCCGTGGTCGCATGATGTTCGGAGGGGGGCGATGTTTCGAAAGCTCGTCGATCATTCGATGCGCCGGTGGTGCGTCTTATTGCGTTGCGATGTGTTTGCGAGATCGCATGTTGATGAGCGCGAAAGCGCGAAGACGCTCAAGGATAGAAGTGGCGGGCACAGAAGGTTAAGACGACCGGGTGCCAACGCGTACGAGGCGCTGATGCGCCAGGTGCTGCAATCGGTGCAGCGCGCGCTGTCGTCAGAACGCACATGCATCTTGCGAACATCGTTGTCCAAGCGATAAGGCATACGATGCGATCGCATACCATAACCGCGCTGATGCTGAAACGGCAACTGCGAAATGACAACGCAAGCAGCAAGCGGTGACCCGAGCGCGTTTCAGGTGCGCGACGTGCCCGCACATCTACCAGACTGGTTCTTATCGAAATGCGCTGCCGCATAGGCACGTCATGCGCCAGGCGGGAATGCGTGCAGTGACGATGCATGGGACACTTATAGCGGAGCCGCACGGCAAAGAAAGAATCGGCGTGGCAGCCCCTCGCATCCGCGTGCATGTCGGCGTTACCAACGCCGACATGCACATCAGTCGTGTGGCCAAATCCCGAACGCAACGACGGCATCGTAGTGACGCCGTCTTCGAGAACTCCTTATAGGGTCGCTGCCAGCCGACTTGCCTGGTTGATCGCGCGCTTGGCATCCAGTTCGGCCGCCACGTCCGCGCCACCGATCAGGTGCGGCTGCTGGCCATTGGCTTGCAGCGCGGCCAGCAACTCGCGACGCGGCTCCTGCCCGGCGCACACCACCACCGTGCCAACGTCGAGCAGCTGTTCGCTGCCTTCCACGCGAATGCGCAGGCCGGCATCGTCCACGCCCAGATATTCCACGCCGCCGAGCATCTTGACGCCCTTGGCCTTGAGCGTCGCGCGGTGGATCCAGCCGGTGGTCTTGCCCAGGCGTCCACCAGGCTTGCCGGGGCTGCGCTGCAACAGCCAGACCTGGCGGGCGGCGCGTTCGGGTTGCGGTTTGGTCAACGCACCGCGTGCTTCGAAGCTCGGGTCTACGCCCCATTCGGCCATCCAGCGCTGCGGATCCAGCGCAGGCGATTGGCCGGTGTGCACCAGAAATTCGCCGACATCAAAGCCAATTCCGCCGGCACCGATGATCGCCACCTTGTCGGCGGCCACGTGCCGGCTCAGCACCACGTCGAGGTAGCTCACCACCATCGGATGATCGGCACCGGGGAAATCCACCTTGCGCGGCTCGATGCCGGTTGCCAGCACGACTTCGTCGAAGTCTGTCAGATCGTCCGCCTGCACCGGAGTGTTCAAACGCAGTTGCACGCCGGTCGCTTCGATGCGATGGCCGAAGTAACGCAAGGTCTCGTTGAACTCTTCCTTGCCCGGAATGCGCCTGGCGACATTGAATTGCCCGCCGATCGCATCGCTCGCATCGAACAAGGTCACCCGGTGCCCGCGTTCGGCCGCCACCGTCGCGCAGGCCAGACCGGCCGGGCCGGCACCGACCACGGCAATGCGCTTGGGCGTGGCAGTCGGGGTGTAGTTGAGTTCGGTCTCGTGTGCGGCGCGCGGGTTGACCAGGCAGCTGGCCAGCTTGTTGTCGAACACGTGATCCAGGCAGGCCTGGTTACAGGCAATACATGTATTGATGGTGTGCGACTGCCCGGCGCGCGCCTTGTTGGTCCACTGCGGGTCGGCCAGCAGCGGCCGCGCCAGCGACACCATGTCCGCGGCACCGTCGGCCAGGATGCGCTCGGCCACCTCCGGCATGTTGATGCGGTTGGTCGCCACCACCGGAATGCGCAGATGCGGCTTGAGTTTGGCGGTGACCCCAGCAAACGCGGCGCGCGGCACCGAGGTGGCGATGGTGGGAATGCGCGCTTCGTGCCAGCCGATACCGGAATTGATGATGGTTGCGCCGGCCGCTTCGATCGCCTGCGCCTGTGCCAGGATGTCTTGCCACTGGTTGCCGTTTTCGACCAGATCCACCAGCGACAGCCGGTAGATGATGATGAAGTCCGGCCCGCAGGCCTCGCGGATGCGCCGCACGATCTCCACCGCAAAGCGCATGCGCTTGCTGGCATCGCCGCCCCAGGTGTCGCTGCGCCGATTGGTGCGCGCGGCGGTGAATTCGTTGATCAGATAGCCTTCCGAGCCCATGACCTCGACGCCGTCGTAGCCTGCCTCGCGCGCCAGCCGCGCGGCCCGCGCATAGGCGGCGATCTGCCGGTCCACCGCACCGGCCGACAAGGCGCGCGGAGTGAACGGGTTGATCGGTGCCTTGAGCCTGGACGGCGCAACCGACAGCGGGTGGTACCCATAGCGCCCGGCGTGCAGCAGCTGCAGGCAGATCTTGGCGCCGTGGTCGTGGACCGCGCGGGTGACCTGGCGATGCGGGCGGACTTCCCACGGCCACGACAACTTGCCGCCGAACGGCTTGAGCCAGCCCACCACATTGGGCGAAAACCCACCGGTCACGATCAAGCCCACGCCACCGGCGGCGCGCTCGGCGAAATACGCCGCCAATTTGGGGAAGTCGCGCGCACGGTCCTCCAGGCCCGTGTGCATCGAGCCCATCAGGACACGATTACGCAGTTGCGTGAAGCCCAGATCGAGCGGGGCGAACAGGTGCGGGAAAGGCAAGGCGGAGGGGCCGGTGGCGGGCGACATGGTATGGATACGCTGGCGTACGGATTGCGCACGATGCCGGCAAACCGGCCCGGCGGCAAGTCCTGGCGTATGTAGCCGTCACGCAGATGCTGGAAACGGCCGGTCGGCAACACGCCTTCGCTGCCGCCCCCACCGGCGCGCCCAAAAGCGCAGGCACCGCGGGCATCGACGCATCGCGGCAGCGAGATGGTCGCCTTACCAGCCGGCCAGTACCAGCTTGCCGATCGTGCTGCCGCTTTCCAGCCGACGATGCGCCTCGCGCAGCTGCTGCGCATTGATCGGCGACAGCGTCTCGGTATGCGTGGTGCGCAGCTCGCCGGCGTCGATCAGGCTGGCAGCCCGGTTGAGGATGCGGTGCTGCTCGACCATGTCCTCGGTCGCGTAGCGCGCGCGCGTGAACATCAGCTCCCAATGGATGCCGATGCACTTGGACTTGTAGGGGGCGCCGATCGACAACGGCCCGCGCGGCTCCACGATCAGGCCCACGTGGCCCTGCGGCGCCAGCATTTCGCCCAGCGGCTGCCAGTAGCGGTCGGTGTCGGCCAGATTGAGCGCTGCGTCCACCGTTTCCATCCCCAGCGCCTGCAGTTGCGGCTGCAGCGGCTGGTGATGATCGATCACGTGGTGCGCGCCCATTTGGCGAACCCACTCGATGCTCTCTGGGCGCGAGGCGGTGGCAATTACCGTGAATCCGGCATGCCGCGCCAGCTGGATCGCGATGGACCCCACGCCACCAGCACCGCCGATGATCAGCAGATGCCTGCCGCGATTGCGTGCACCGTCGAAGGAAAAAGGCATGCGCTGGAACAGCAGCTCCCACGCCGTCAGGGTGGTCAGCGGCAGCGCGGCCGCCTGCGCGAAGCTAAGCGAGGTCGGTTTGCATCCGGCAATGCGGGCGTCCACCAGCTGGTACTGCGCATTGCTGCCCGGCCGCCCGATATCGCCGGCGTAGTAAACCTCGTCGCCGACCGCAAAGGCAGTGACCTCCGGGCCGACCGCCTCGATCACTCCGGCTGCGTCGTAACCCAGGATCTTCGGCGCTTGCAACGTCTGCGACCTGGGCGCGCGCACCTTTGTATCGACCGGGTTCACCGAGATCGCCTCCACCCGAACCAATAAGTCATACCCCGACGGCGCCGCAGGCGTCGGAAGTTCCATATCAAGCAGCGATTCGGGATCGTCGATCGGAAGATGGCGGGTAAGGACAACAGCTTTCATTGGAGCACTCCTGAGCGAGAGGTTCAGGGTGCGTTGTGGAGCAAGTCGCCCGCAACCACGAACCCCACAATTCAGCTCGGACGGGGCTCGGCGTTCACCAATGTAGTTTTCAAGGCAGCCTGGAACACTAAAAACCAGTCAGCCTCAAAGTGTATTCAAGTGACTTAATTGGGCTGCGGTTCATGCAGGTGCGATGCTCGAATTGGGCACCCGGTCCTTTCCTTCATGAAGCTGTATACGTAGGATTGCTTGGCGTTGCGGGACCTGGTGACTGCTTTCACATGTTATATGACCGTTAACGCGATCTTCACCGAGGCCGGCTTAATCTGCGCCCCGATGGCTCTGGATGTGACGAGCATCTTTACCAAGCACAACGCCTCTATCGGTTTTATCTCCCAAAGAAGGAGCTGTATAAATGAACAAGAAAATTCTCACTGCCGCGTTGCTCGGCGGTCTGGCAGTTGCCCAGGCTGCTTCCGCGCAGGAGTTCGACGACCGTTGGTACCTGACCGGTAGCGCTGGCTTCAACTTCCAGGACAGCGATCGTCATACCAATGATGCTCCGTTCGTGACCCTGGGTCTGGGCAAGTTCGTCAGCCCGAACTGGTCGATCGACGGTGAACTGAACTATCAGAACCCGAACTTCGATGCCAACCAGGATCTGAACTGGAGCCAGTACGGTATCTCGTTCGACCTGCGTCGCCACTTCATCCAGGAAGGCCGCGGCTGGAACCCCTACCTGCTGTTCGGTCTGGGCTACCAGCGTTCGGAAGAAGAATTCGACGCGACCCCAAACCCGGTTTCGCCGGGCCAGCAGAAGGACGGCAACTTTGCCGCCAAGGCTGGTGTCGGTCTGCAGACCACCTTCGACAAGCGCGTCGCCGTGCGTGCCGAAGTGGCCTACCGCGCTGACTTCAACGACAACTCGGTCATTGCACCTGACCGCACCTTGTTCAGCCGCAATGGTGATAAACATAACTTCTTCGGCGACGTGCTGGCTTCGGTCGGCGTCGTGATCCCGTTGGGACCGGCTCCGGTCACCGCTCCGCCGCCGGCTCCGGCTCCGGTTGCTCCGAGCTGCGCCGATCTGGATGACGACGGTGACGGCGTCAACAACTGCAACGACAAGTGCCCGAACTCGCAGCCTGGCCAGACCATCGGTCCGGACGGTTGCCCGGTTCCTGTGTCGATCGATCTGAAGGGCGTGAACTTCGACTTCAACAAGTCGACCCTGCGTCCGGATGCCGTGTCGATCCTGAGCGAAGCGACCGAAATCCTGAAGCGCTACCCCGACCTGAAGGTCGAGGTTGCCGGTCACACCGACTCGAAGGGTACCGACGCGTACAACCAGAAGCTGTCCGAGCGTCGTGCGACCACCGTGTACGACTACCTGACCAAGAACGGCGTCGATGCGTCGCGTCTGATCGGCCCGATCGGCTACGGCAAGAGCCGTCCGATTGCTCCGAACACCAACCCGGATGGTTCGGACAATCCGGAAGGTCGTGCGAAGAACCGTCGTACCGAGCTGAACGTCCAGAACTAATCGGACCGCTAGTTTGTTGCATACAAAACCCGGCCTTGTGCCGGGTTTTGTCTATGCATGCCCTGGAAAAGCGCGCTCAAGCGCTGCCGATCCTGTCTGTGTTGCCATCCAGGCACGGTTCCTGTTGAAACAGCGTTCATCGCTGCCTACACTCGCCGCGTCAATACCACACTCATATTTGGAAGAACCCGATGCTGCGTACCGCTACGGCAGGACTGCTCTGTCTCGCTCTGATCCCCGCTGCCTACGCCGCTCCGAATTGCGCCGGCAGCATGGTGTCCCAGCCACTGCCGTTGCCCGCCACCGTGGTTGCACCGGCGGCTGCCGAGTTCTACACCCGCAGCGTGCAGCTGGGCATGCCCACCGGCGTGCTGGCACAGCCCTATAGCAGCGACCAGTCGGTGGATCGCGTGCTGCTGCGCCTGCGCGTGGAAGGCTGTCAGGATCTGGCTAAGGTTATTCCGCCTGGCGGCACAGTCACCCCGAACGACCCGGCGGCCTACAAGGCTACCACCGCGTTCGACAACACCCCGTGGCGCTTCGATATGAGCCAGAACGGCAAGCGCATGACGGCAGAAGAATTCGATGCCTGGATGAAGGCCCGCGGTGTGCGCGTGGTCAAGGCACGTCCGGCCGCTGGCGCGGCACCTGCAGCGGCAGCGCCCGCAGCACCTGCGGCCGACGCCAAGTCGGTCGAAAACAAGTAAGCCCTGCGGTCGGGACGGCATGCCCCGGCGACCTGCGCCGGCACCGTCCCGGCAGCGTGGTCCGGGAGCGGCCGGTGCAGTGCGCACGTCCGCTGCTGCATCCGCCAATGCCGCGCCACGCCATGGGCTGGCGCGCGTGCTGTCCAAGCTTGGTGTGTGTTCGCGCACCGAGGCGGCGCGCTGGATCGCCGATGGCCGCGTCAGCGTGTCGGCACGTGTGGTGTGCGACCCCGAATTTCCGATCCGCGGCGATCAGCAGTCGTCCATCACTGTCGACGGGCAGCCGCTCGCGGGGCCGGCGCGTTGCTATCTGATGCTCAACAAACCGCGCGGCGTGGTCACCACCGTGCGCGACGAGCAGGGCAGGGACACGGTCTACCGTTGCTTCGATAGCGCCGGCTTGCCGTGGATCGCGCCGGTGGGGCGCCTGGACAAGGCCAGCGAAGGCCTGCTGCTTTTCAGCAACGACCCGCAGTGGGCGGCGACGGTGACCGACCCGACAACCGGACCGGACAAGACGTACCACGTGCAGATCGATTGCCGCCCCAGTGCCGCGCAACTGGCGCAGTTGCAGGCCGGTGTGGTCGATCCCGATCCTGAGGGCGAGGGCGTGCTGTTGCGCGCAAAGCAGGTCAGCGTGCTGCGCGAAGGCGAGCGCAATGCCTGGCTGGAAATCGTGCTGGACGAAGGTCGCAATCGACAGATCCGCCGGCTGTTGGCGGCAGTGGACATCGGCGTACTGCGGCTGGTGCGCGTGGCGATCGGCCCGCTGGCGATGGGGGAGCTTGGCAAAGGCGCGTGGCGGATGTTGAGCGGCGAGGAAGTCAGGGCGTTGGTACCGGCGGCGCACGCCAGCGCGCCAGGCGCGCGCTGAGCAGGGCGCTTACCACCTCAACAGCGCGTGCGTCGCCGGCGCCGTTGGCATCGTGATGGCGGCCTTTGGCGTGATTGCAGCCGGCACAGGCCAGTGCCAGATTGCGCGCATCATTGGCATCCTCGCCCACCAGCGCACAGAGCGCCGCGGTCGCGCGCCGACCGAACCAGGCCTGCGGCACCACGTGTTCCAGCGTGGTGTGGCCCAACGGCTCGCCATCGGCGCGTACCTGCAGATGCCGGCGGCAGTGCAGGCAGCGCGTCTCCCAATGGCCGTCGCGCAGCTGCGCCTGCGCATCGGTCTGCGCCGCCAGCAGCAGCCGTTGGCGCAGCACCGTGCGCATGCTCAGGCGTCGATGACCTTGAGTTCGCGCCCGATCTTGATGAACGCTTCGATCGCTTGATCCAGATGCGCGCGCGTATGTGCCGCGCTGATCTGGGTGCGAATGCGCGCCTGGCCTTTCGGGACCACCGGGAAGAAAAAGCCGATGGCGTAGATGCCTTCTTCCAGCAAGTGCTCGGCGAATTTTTGCGCCAGCGGTGCGTCGTACAGCATCACCGGGCTGATCGGATGCATGCCCGGTTTGACATCGAAACCGGCGGCGGTCAGCCGCTCACGGAAATACCGGGTGTTTTCGACCAGCTGCGTGCGCAGCTCGCCGGCGGCGTCCAGCATTTCGAAGGCCTTGATGCCGGCAGCCACCACGTGCGGCGGCAGCGAGTTGGAGAACAGGTAGGGGCGCGAACGCTGGCGCAGCAGCTCGATCACTTCACGCTTTGCCGTGCTGAAGCCGCCCAATGCGCCGCCCATGGCCTTGCCCAGCGTGCCGGTGAAGATGTCGATCTGGTCCATCACCCCCTTGACCTCGGCCGAGCCGCGGCCAGTGGCGCCGAGAAAGCCGGTGGCATGGCATTCGTCGATGTGCACCAGCGCGTTGTACTTGCGGGCCAGCGCGGTGATGTCGTCCAGCGGGGCGATGAAGCCGTCCATCGAGAACACGCCGTCGCTGGTGATCAGCTTGGTCTTGCAGCCTGCCGCGTCGGCCGCCTGCAGTTGCGCTTCCAGGTCGGCCATGTCGCAGTTGGCGTAGCGGAAGCGCTTGGCCTTGCACAGGCGCACGCCGTCGATGATGGAGGCATGGTTGAGCGCATCGGAAATGATGGCGTCGTGCTCGCCGAGCAGCGGTTCGAACAGGCCGCCATTGGCATCGAAGCAGGCCGCGTAGAGGATGGTGTCTTCGGTGCCGAAGAACTCGGCGATGGTGCGTTCCAGTTGCTTGTGCAGATCCTGGGTGCCGCAGATGAAGCGCACCGAGGCCATGCCGAAGCCGTGACTGTCCAGTGCATCCTTGGCGGCCTGGATGATGTCCGGGTGGTCGGCCAGGCCCAGATAGTTGTTGGCGCAGAAGTTCAGCACACGGCGGCCATCGGCCAAGGTGATGTGGGCCGACTGCGGACCGGTGATGATGCGCTCGGACTTGAACATGCCCTGGGCCTGGATGGCATCCAGTTCGGCGGCGTAATGGGCGGTCAGCGCGGCGGGAGCGGTGGTCATGGCGGTCGCAGTGGCAGAAAGAAGCGCAATGTTAACGATCACGGAGGCATACCACTACGTCATGCAAAAATCGGCATAAGCAGCGGTGCTGATGTCATTTCACCGTCTGCGTGCCGCTGCGCAGCATGGCATGCTTGCTGTTCAGCTGTGATCAACCGGCCAGGAGATCGTCGTGACATATCCCCGTTTCCGTTTTGCCTCACTTCTTTGCGCCTTGCTGGTCCTGGCCGGCCCGGCTGGCGCACGCGAGATCGGGCTGCTCAACGTGAGCTACGACCCGACCCGCGAGTTCTATCGCGACTACAACGCCGCCTTCGCCGCGCAGTGGAAGCAGCAGCACCCGCAGGACACGGTGACCGTGGAAACCTCGCACGGCGGTTCGGGCAAGCAGGCGCGCGCGGTGATCGATGGCATCGAGGCCGACGTGGTGACCTTGGCGCTGGCCTACGACTTGGATGCCATCGCGCAGAAGGCCAAGCTGATCGAGACCGATTGGGAAAAGCGCCTGCCCGACAACAGTGCGCCGTATACCTCGACCATCGTGTTTCTGGTGCGCGAGGGCAACCCGAAGAACATCCACGACTGGCCGGACCTGCTGCGTTCTGGCGTAGCAGTGGTAACGCCGAACCCGAAGACCTCCGGTGGTGCGCGCTGGAACTATCTGGCCGCCTGGGCGTACGCCGACCACATCTTCAAGGGCGACCGCGAGCGCATCCTGCGCTACATGCAGGCGTTGTTCCGCAACGTGCCGGTGCTGGATACCGGCGCACGCGGCGCCACCACAACGTTCGTGCAGCGCGGTATCGGCGATGTGCTGCTGGCCTGGGAAAACGAGGCGTTGCTGGCGCGCGAGGAACTGGGCAAGGACAAGTTCGAGATCGTGGTGCCGAAGTTGTCGATCCTGGCCGAGCCGTCGGTGGCGCTGGTGGACAAGAACGTCGACAAGCATGGCACCCGCGAGGTGGCCGAAGCCTACCTGCGCTATCTGTATGCGCCCGAAGGGCAGAAGCTGGCAGCCAAGCATTTCTATCGCCCGCGGCATCCTGAATTTGCCGATGCGGCCGACATGGCGCGGTTTCCGGACATCAAGCTGGTGACCATCCAGCAGGCGTTCGGCTCATGGGAGAAGGCGCAGCAGGAGCACTTCGCCGACGGTGGCATGTTCGACCAAATCCAGGCCAACAAGTAGGCGATGTCGATGTCGGTTGCACCCCACCCGGCGCCGTCATCGCGCCGACCCGTGATGCCGGGGCTGGGCCTGAGTTTGGGAATCACCCTGACCTGGCTTGGCCTGATCGTGCTGATCCCGCTGCTGGGCATCTTCATCAAGACCAGCGGTCTGGGCTGGGAGGGGCTGTGGCGGGTATGGAGCGAGCCGCGCGTGCTGTCGGCGCTGCGGGTGAGCTTCGGCACCGCGTTTGCGGCCGGCGCCTTCAACGCGGTGATGGGCACCTGGGTGGCATGGGTCTTCGTGCGTTACAGGTTTCCGGGCAAGCGCTTTTTCGATGCGGTGATCGATCTGCCGTTCGCGTTGCCCACGGCGGTGGCCGGCATCGCGCTGACCGCGCTGTATGGCGGCAACGGGTGGGTGGGGTGCTGGCTGGAGGCGATCGGCACCAAGGTGGCCTACACGCAGTTGGGCATCGTGCTGGCGTTGGTCTTCGTGGGCCTGCCTTTCGTGGTGCGGGTGGTGCAGCCGGTACTGGCCGAGAGCGACCGTGAAATGGAGGCGGCCGCCGCCACATTGGGTGCCGCGCGCTGGCAGACCGTATGGCGGGTGGTACTGCCCGGTGTGTGGCCGGCGGTCTTGACCGGCTTTGCGCTGGCATTTGCGCGGGGCGTGGGGGAGTACGGCTCGGTGATCTTCATTGCCGGCAATCTGCCCAATTCCACCGAGATCGCGCCGCTGCTGATCACCATCCGGCTGGAAGAATTCGACTACGCCGGCGCGACGGCCATTGCCGCGGCCATGTTGTTGCTGTCGTTCGTGATCTTGCTGGTGGTCAATACGCTGCAGGCACGGCTGCTGCGCTATCAACGCAGGCCCGTATGAACGATGCTGTTTCATCGCTGCCTTCCATGTTGCCGACCCATGCCATGACCAAGCAGGCGCGTCGCATCAGCGATTCGGCCACCAACGAGCCGCGTTGGGTGCAATGGCTGATGATCCTGGGGGCGGTGCTGTTTCTGCTGGCCTTCTTGCTGCTGCCGCTAGTGCTGGTGTTCGCCGAGGCATTGCGTGGCGGTTGGGAAACCTTCCTGCGCGCCGTGGTCGACCCGGACGCGTTGTCGGCGATCAAGTTGACCTTGCTGGTGACGGCGATCGTGCTGCCGTTGAATCTGGTATTCGGCGTGGCCGCTGCGTGGGCCATCAGCAAGCATCAGTTCTGGGGCAAACGTCTGCTGGTCAGCCTGATCGACCTGCCGTTTTCGGTGTCGCCGGTGGTGGCAGGCTTGATCTTCGTGTTGATCTTCGGCCGCAGCGGCTGGGCCTGGCCGCTGATCGACGAAGGCTGGCATGTGCAGCTGCCGGTGCTGGGCGAATGTGTATTTCAGCTGCCGCGGATCGTGTTTGCGTTGCCGGGCATCGTGCTGGCGACCACGTTCGTGACATTTCCCTTCATCGCGCGCGAATTGATGCCGCTGATGGAGCAGCAAGGCAGCGACGAAGAAATGGCGGCATTGAGCCTGGGCGCGAACGGCTGGCAGATGTTCTGGCGGGTGACGTTGCCCAATATCCGTTGGGGCCTGTTGTACGGCGTGCTGTTGTGCGCGGCGCGTGCGATGGGGGAGTTCGGTGCGGTGTCGGTAGTGTCCGGGCATATCCGTGGACGCACCAATACGCTGCCGCTGCATGTGGAAATTCTCTACAACGAATATGCCTACAGCGCTGCGTTTGCGTGCGCGTCGCTGCTGGCATTGACCGCGCTGCTGACCTTGGCGCTGAAGACGTATCTGGAATGGCGGCACGGCGATTCGCTGGCCGCGAACCACCGCCACTGAGGTGACCATGGGCATCCGCATTCACCGCCTGCGCAAGCAGTTCGAGACCTTTACCGCGCTGGACGACATCAATCTGGAAGTGCGCCAGGGCGAGTTGCTGGCCTTGCTTGGGCCTTCCGGCTCGGGCAAGACCACGCTGCTGCGGATCATGGCCGGGCTGGAGCATGCCGATGGCGGGCAGGTGCTGTTCGGCGATGAAGATGCCACCCGCATGAGCGTGCAATCGCGCCGGGTCGGCTTCGTGTTTCAGCACTACGCGTTGTTCAAGCATATGGACGTGTTCGAGAACATTGCGTTCGGCTTGCGCGTGCGCCGCGGCAACGAACGTTGGGCCGAAGCGCGTATCCGTACGCGCGTGGAGGAACTGCTGGCGCTGGTGCAGCTGCAAGGCCTGGAACAGCGTTATCCCACCCAGCTCTCCGGCGGCCAGCGGCAGCGCGTGGCGCTGGCGCGCGCGCTGGCGATCGAACCGCGCGTGCTTTTGCTGGACGAACCATTCGGTGCGCTGGATGCGCAGGTGCGCCGCGACCTGCGTCGTTGGCTGCGTGAGCTGCACGAACGTACCGGGCTGACAACGGTATTCGTCACCCATGACCAGGAAGAAGCACTGGAACTGGCCGACCGCGTGGCCATCCTCAACTGCGGGCGCATCGAGCAACTCGACACACCGGCCATGATCTACGACAAGCCGGCCTCGCCATTCGTGTATTTGTTCGTGGGTGCGGTGAACCGGATTCCCGGGGTGCTGGCGCAGGGGCAGATCCAGGTGGCTGGGCACGCGCTTCCCTTGGCCAATGCCGCGCTGGCCGCGGGGCCGGTGGAGGTGTATGTGCGGCCGGAAGATCTGGTGCCCGACGAGGCGGGCTGGCCGGCGACGGTGGCGTGGTCGCAGCGCAGCGGCGCACGCCTGCGGCTGCGCGCAACGCTGGAGCCGTCAGGCAACGAAGTGGAGGTGGAACTGCCCGCCTCTGCCGGCAGCTTTCAGCCAGGGCAGCAACTGCGCTTGGTAGCACGGCACTACGGGATATTTCCCGCGTAAGGGGGGGGCGGCTGGGATCGGGGCTCGCGGGAATGGATGTGCGAGGTGTGTCTTGCCTTTGCTGTGACGAATTCCCAATGCCCGATCCCAACGTCCGAACATCAAGATTCGGCGCACGCGGTCGATGACATCAGCACCTGATCGGCGCATGTGCTCTTGAGTGTGTGCGCTGGATCAAGCGAATGCGAATTTCATGTTGCGCTGCAATGACAGTTGGACTAATTAAGTCTCTGCAACCTCGCTTCGCGCCATCCCACCGTTCATTGCTCCAGGAGATGCCCATGAAGTTGCCCCCGCTCGCTTGTTGTCTGTCGTTACTGCTGCTCGGCGTTGCGCCGCTTGCGCAGGCGCAGGACGAAGAAGCGTCTACATCGCCGTTCAGTGGCACTTTTGCGGTGACCAGCGATTATCTGTTCCGCGGTATTTCGCAGACGAATGAAGAGCCTGCGTTTCAGGCCGGTTTGACCTACGAAGCGCCGTTCGGCTTTTACGTGGGGGCCTGGACGTCCAATGTCGACGTCGGCGAAGGCGATCCGGATTGGGAAGTCGACGGCTTCGTCGGCTACAAAACAGGACTGGGCACCAAGTGGGATGTCGACGTCCTGGTCAACCGCTACCAGTATCCGGGAGCGGGCGAAACCAACTACAACGAGTTGATTACCAAGACCACGTTCCTGAAGACCTATAGCGTGACGGTCGCCTATACCGACGATCTCTACGGCACCAAGACCGATGGCTATTACTACGCGCTGGATGGCAATTGGAAGTTGCCGTACGACTTAACGTTCGGCGTGCACGCAGGGCACACCGTCTACACCTCCTCGCTGAATCAGGTGGATCACGACTACAACGATTTCGGCGTCAATGTCGGCAAGACATTCGGCCCGCTGGGTTTGAGCGTGGGGTATTACGACACCAGCAAAGCGGCCGAATTCGGCTTCGGCCGCCAGAATTCGCAGAACCATCTGGTGGCGACGGCGACCGTCACCTGGCCGTGATGGCGATCGATTGAAGCGGCTCTGACAACGTGCAGAGTCGTCGTCATACGGGAAGCGTTGACGCACTGGGCTTTTTGCCCCTGCATCCAGACTAGGTCAAGACCCGAAGCGTGATTGGTGTGTTTTTGAATGACTGCAGCTTGCGGATCGATCACGTGTGGATCCGCCGACCTGCGGATCTTCTGCAGGATCCTTGCCCGCTCACCGCGAGCGGCGAGGGCACCGCGCCCTCGACCTACTAGGCTGTTATCCAGGCCCTAGCCGATCCCGCATCGCTTCAGACGCTTCGCTAGCTCCTGAAAATCGCTCGCCGCATTCGTCAGCACGCGTAGGGTAAGAACGCAAAAGGCGCCTCGCGGCGCCTTTCGCATATCTGCAGTGTCAGTCGATCAATTCCAGCTCAGTACGACCTTGCCGGCCTTGCCTTCTTCCATCAGGTCGAAGCCTTTCTGGAAATCGTCGATCGACAGTTGATGTGTCAGTACCTTGTGCAGCGGAAAACCCGATAGCACCAGCTGCGTTATCTTGTACCAAGTCTCGTACATCTTGCGGCCGTAGATGCCCTGCACGGTGAGGCCCTTGAAGATGATCTTGTCCCAGTCGCAACCGGCGCCGCGCGGCATGATGCCGAGCATGGCGATCTTGCCGCCGTGGTACATGCAGTCGAGCATGTCGTTGAACGCGCGCGGGTTGCCGCTCATTTCCAGGCCCACGTCGAAGCCTTCCATGTGCAGGTCCTTCATCACCTCTTTTAGCGAGGTGTTGGCGACGTTGACTACGCGGGTGGCGCCCATGTCGGCCGCCAGCTTGAGGCGGAAATCGTTGACATCGGTGACCACCACATTGCGCGCACCGATGTGCTTGCAGATGCCGGCGGCAATGATGCCGATCGGGCCGGCGCCGGTGATCAGCACGTCTTCACCGATGACGTCGAATTCCAGCGTGCAGTGCGCGGCATTGCCGTAGGGGTCGAAGAACGCGGCAAGCTCGGATGGGATCTGGTTCGGGATCGGCCACAGGTTGCTGGCCGGCATCACCATGTATTCGGCGAAAGCGCCGTTGACGTTGACACCGATGCCGACCGTGTTGGGGCACAGGTGCGGACGGCCGCCACGGCAGTTGCGGCAATGGCCGCACACGATGTGGCCTTCGGCCGACACCCGCTGGCCGACCTGATAGCCGGTCACCGCCGAGCCGAGCTCGGCCACCCGGCCGACGAATTCGTGACCGATGGTCAGGCCCGGCTTGATCGTGCGCTGGCTCCACTCGTCCCACAGGTAGATGTGCAGGTCGGTGCCGCAAATGGCGGTCTTTTCCAGCTTGATCAGCACCTCGTTGGGGCCGGGTGTCGGCACTGGCACCTGTTCCAGCCAGATGCCCTTGTTCGCTTCGCGCTTGACCAGCGCCTTCATCGTCTGCGCCATCTGGCGGAACCTGCTGAGTGAAAGTAAGCCGGCGATTATAGGCGTCGCGGCCTGGATGCCATGCGGCGGTGCGGGAATGGATGTGACGCTGCCCTGGATCACGGGTAAGTAGGTCCGATCCGGCCCGTCCATCATCGGGAAGGGTTGGCACCTCAGCGAAGGATGAGAGCCGCCGTCCAGCCCTGTCGCCGCCTGCCAGGCATCGCAAGCGTGCGTCATCGGCGTCACCAGTGCTCCAAGGCCCTTGCTCCGCGCTACGGCCCCATCTGCAGCGCGGCGGCGCCGGCTCGGATGAATGGCGTGTAAGCCTGGTCTTTTGGCCCGCAGGCGGAGGAACAGGCGGCGGGGCCAGCGCAGCCAAAAAGCACTGCGCAGCCGCCATGCGGGCGTAGCCGCCACTCCGAATGCGCTTGCACCACGCGTACATTCCGGTTGCGCGCGCGCCCTCCATCGCTACCTGCCCGCGGCTCGCGACGTTCTGGGCCGCGCTTAGAACTTCACATCCAGGCTCATGAAGTACTGCCGCGGTGCGCCGACCACCATGGTCTGGTTGTAGCCATCCGGATCGGAGGCGACGTAGCCGTTGGTGCCAGTGCTGGCGAAGTAGCGCTTGTCGGTGAGGTTACTGACGTTGAGCGCCAGCGCCACATCCGCCACCCCGCCAACACGGCCGAACTCGTAACGCGCGCCGGCATCGAACAGCCAGTACGACGGCACCTGCGAGTCGTTGAGGAAGGTGATGTAGCGCTTGTCCACGTACTTGCCGTCCAGATCCAGGCGCAGGTTGCCGATCTGGTAGCTGGCGCTGGAAGAGAACATCAACGCCGGGATGCCCACCACGTCCTTGCCAGAGGTGGCGACCACGCCGTTGTTGAGGTAATCGTCCTGGTAACGGGAACGGTTCCACGACAACGAGTTCAACCAGCTCAGGCCTTCGACCGGGCGCCACATCAGCGCCAGATCCGCACCGGCGCTGTGCACCGCGCCAACGTTGCTCAGGATCGAGGCGCAGGTCTGCACCGCACTGCACGGCGAGGTGGTCAGCAGGCGGTTGGAGAACTTGGTGAAGTAGGCGTCGGCCGAGAGCTGGAACTGCGCATCCTGCACGCGATAGCCCAGCTGCACGGTCTGCGATTGTTCCGGCTCCAGCGTGGAGCGGCTGCGATCGAAGGCGGCCTGCGAGGTGGCGAACGGGGTGAAGCCGAACGCCGCGATGTTCTTGCTGTAGGACGCGTACAGGTCCTGGCGTTCGTCGAGCTTGTAGTTGATGCCCACCTGCGGCAGGAAATTGTCGTCGGCGCGAATGCGGCCCTGTGCCAGCGCGGTGGTCGGTACCAGCGACTGCGCGCGCGTTGTGGTGCTGAGCGCCTTTGCGCCGTAATTCAGGGTCAGGCGGTCGTCGAGCAGGCGCACGGTGTCCTGCAAATACAGCATGCGGGTTTGCGTGGTGTAGCGCTGCAGGAAGTTGCGACGGAACGGGGTCTGTGCTTCGTAGACGTTGTAGAGCGAGGTGTAGCCCTCGTTGCCGAGCGCGAAGTAGTTGCGGCCCTGCGAGGTGCGTGCGTTCTCTGCCCATGCGCCCGCTTCCAGATCGTGATTGCCCCACGACCATTTCAACGCGGTGGTGCCGCCGAAACGGTCCAGGCCGTAGTCGGTGGTGCGCATCGACAGCGGAATCCACGCAGAGGTGGGCACATATGGTGTCACCCATTGGCCTTCGCCACGATTGCCGTGGTAATAGCCGCTGGCATCAAGCGTGGCGCCGCCGAAGACAAACGTGCCCGACAGGCCAGCCAGGTTGTCGCGACGCAAGCCGCCACCGGCGTAATAGCTGGCGTCGAGCCAGCTGTAGTCGCTGGGCAGACCGGCCAGCGATTGTGGGTAGCCATTGGCCACGCCGCTGGTGGCCCCGGTGTTCTGGTAGGCGCGCGCCATCTGCACGGCGGTGGCCCAATCCGGTTGCAGGTAATCGTAGTCCCAGCCGAGCGCGCGCCGGCTGGTCAACGACAGATCCATATAGTCGTATTCCTTGCGCCGCGAGGTGTCGACGAACAGGCTCAGGCGGTTGCCGTCGCCCCACTGGTACACCGTCTTGAGATTGGCCTGTTCGGATGTCTGATCGCCATAGCCCTTCCACTTGTCGGTGCTGGCATTGGCGTACGACAGATACGCCGACAATCCATCGCGATCGCCGGTCTCGGCACGCACGAAGGTGCGGCGCGTTGCATCGCTGCCCACCGTCTGTATCAGGCGTGCGCCGGGCGTGGTCTGCGGGTCGGCCGAGTAGAACTGCATGGTGCCGCCGAGATTTGTGGTGGACGCAGTGCCAAGTGCACCGGCGCCTTGCGCAATTTCCACCGACCCGAGGTTTTCCGAAATGATGGCACGCGTGATGTGCAAGCCATTGGTCACGCCATAGCTCATGTTGCCCAGTGGGATGCCATCGAGCGTGTAACCCAGGCGGCTTTGGTCGAAGCCATGCAGCGTCACCTGCGTGGACCATTCGTAGGTGCCGAATGGATCGGCGGACTGGAACTGCACGCCCGGCAGTTTTTCCACCGCCTTGAATGCGCTGCTACCGGGTGTCAGCTGCTCGATGTCCTGCTGGCTGATGCGTTGCACCTGGCGGGTGCTGCCTTGTGACACCACGTTGATCGCATCCAGTTGCGTGGCATTGGCCGCGGCATCGGTGGGCGACGCTGCCTCTGCCGGAGCGGCGGAAGCCGGGTCGGCCGGTGTCGCAGCCTGCGAAACGAGTGGAAGCAACGTTGCCAGGGCAAGCGCCAGCGGGGTGACATGAAAGCGACGAGCGGAAGTCATGGGGGAGTCCTGTTCGGCCACGGCTGAGGGCAGACGCACGGTGCAAAGCCGGCGTTTCGCGACGAAGGGTGTCAACGGCTCATGAAACATTGATGACGGTCGCTGTCGCAAAACTGTCGTGCTCGCCCGATATACGTGTCGTGTCCCGCCGCGCTGCGCGGTGACGAAGGCACCACCTTTTTTGCAAGGTCCACCGCCATGACGTCTTCCTCTTCGCGTCGCGATTTCCTCAAGCGCGTCGCTGCGCTCACTGCTGCCGGCGCCTTGCCGTCTTCGATCGGCCGTGCGCTCGCGCTGCCGGCCAACGCGCGGACCGGCACGTTGCGCGACCTCGAACATGTGGTGATCCTGATGCAGGAAAACCGCTCGTTCGATCATTATTTCGGCGCGCTACGTGGCGTGCGCGGCTTTGGCGATCCACGCGCGCTGCAACTGCGCGATGGCCATCCGGTATGGAGTCAGCCCACGTCCGATGGACGACGCTTGCTGCCGTTCGCGTTCGATTCGCAAACCACCTGCGCGCCCTTGATCAAGAGCCTGGATCATTCCTGGAAGGCCGCTCACGGGCAGGACCCGGCGCGCTGGGTCGAGTACGATGCGTGGGTACCGTACAAGGGCGAACTGACGATGGGGTACTTCCAGCGTCACGACATCCCGTACTACCACGCGCTTGCCGACGCGTTCACCATCTGCGATGGCTATTACTGCTCGCTGCACGGGCCGACCAATCCCAACCGCATGTATCTGTTCACCGGTACCAGCGGCCCAAGCGTCGGCAATTTCGGCGCGCAGGCGGTCACCAATGCCGACGATGGCAACTGGACCGCGGACATGTCGCGCGACAAGCCCGGCTACGCAGCACTGCAATGGACCACCTACGCGCAGCGGTTGCAGACTGCCGGCGTGGACTGGCGCGTGTATCAGGAATACGACAACTTCGGCTGCAACTCGCTGGCATATTTCTCGCACTATCGCGATCTGCATACCGACGACGAACGTTACCGGCGCGCACGTGCTTGCGTGCCCGGTTCCACCGCGGACAATGCCGCCACCACCCAGGCCGAGCATCTGGTCGCCGCGATCGCTGCCGATGTGCAGGCCAATCGCCTGCCGCAGGTGTCGTGGGTCATTCCGCCCACCGCGTATTGCGAACACCCCGAAGCGCCGCCTGCATATGGCGAGTCGCTGGTGGCGCGTCTGATTGATGCGCTCACCGCCAATCCAAAGGTGTGGGCCAGGACGGCGCTGATCATCAGTTACGACGAGAACGACGGCTTCTTCGATCACATGCCCGCGCCGATGCCGGCATTGGATGCACGCATGGGGCGCAGTAATGTCGACACGCGTGGCGAGGTCTACGATGGCGTGCCGATCGGCTTGGGCATTCGCGTGCCGATGCTGGTGATCTCGCCGTGGACGCGTGGTGGCTGGGTCAACTCGCAGGTGTTCGATCACACCTCGGTACTACGTTTGCTGGAACGCCGCTTCGGCGTGGCCGAGCCGAACATCAGCCCATGGCGGCGTGCGGTCAGTGGCGATCTCACCAGCGCGTTCGACTTCCGCAAGCCGGACGATTCGGCGTTGAGCGCGTTGCCGTCGGTCGAGGACTACCGCGCACGCACCGCTGCCGTACGCGATAAGCCGCTACCGTCTGCGCCTGCAACCGCAACGATGCCGCGGCAGGAGCCGGGGCAACGGCCGGCGCGCGCATTGCCGTATGCGTTGCAGGTGCACGCGCGCGTGCAAGAAGGCGCCGCCGTGCAGTTGCAGTTCGTCAACAGCGGCGCGGCGGCTGCGGCGTTCAATGTCTACAGCAGCGCGGCCAGCGGCCCCTGGTATTACACCGTGCTGCCCGGCACGCAGTTGGACGATGTGCCGGTTGGGGCCACGCACGACGGTGCGTACGCCTTGCGCGTGCATGGACCGAATGGCTTCTTGCGCGAATTCGCCGGGCAGGTGCCGCGCGCTTCTGCGCCATCGGCAGCGCCATGGGTGGAGGCGCGACAGGAGGGCGACGCCTTGGTGCTTGAGATCGGCAATGCCGGGCAGCGCGCCTGCTCCCTGCAACTGCGTGCGCTGGACTACGCAGACCCAAGTGCGCGCACCGTGTCGCTGGCCGCAGGTCAGCGCGAGACCATTCGCCTGGCGTTTGCCGCCAGCGATCACTGGTACGACCTGGTGGTGGAACAACCTGGCAGCGCCTTCCGTCGTCGGCTGGCCGGGCATCTGGAAACCGGCAGGCCCAGCCGCAGCGACCCCGCGTTCGGCCGATGTGAGCCTCCGCCCCCGAAAGACAACGGGTTTCCTTTCGTGCTCTGATGCAGCCCAGGGGGCGTCCGCATGAGATGCATGCTGGGTCCAACTTAGAGCGGCTAACAAAACCCCTGAATTCTGTTGATTCGGCGGCAACATTGCCGACATGACACGTCGCAACGAGATCCCTATTGCGCTGTGGAAGCGCATCGAGCCACTGATTCCGCAGGTCAAGCCTTCCCCCCAAAGGTGGACGATCTCGTGTCAGTGATCAGCAGGCCCTCAACGGCATCGTCTATGTGCTGCGCACGGGCATTGCGTGGGAAGACCTGCCTTTGGAACTTGGCGATGGCAGCGGCATGACCTGCTGGCGT
>NZ_JFAQ01000003.1 GCF_001304695.1 Xanthomonas axonopodis | reverse complement strand
GATGCATCAGACCAAGAAGGGGAATCAGTGGTATTTCGGGATGAAGGCGCACATTGGCGTGGATGAGTTTTCCGGACTGGTGCACCATGTCCATTGCACAGCGGCCAATGTCGCCGATGTCACGGTGACGCACGCATTGCTGCACGGCAAGGAAGACAGCGTGTTCGGCGACAGCGGCTACACCGGCGCGGACAAACGCCAAGAACTGCGGGACTGCCAAGCAGCATTCTTCATCGCCGCCCGGCCCTCGACGATGCAAGCCATCGGCAACACACGCGAGCGTACTCGGGAACAGCGTTGGGAACACGTCAGGGCCAGCGTGCGCGCGAAGGTGGAACATCCATTCCGGGTGATCAAGCGCCAGTTTGGCGACACCAAGGTCCGCTATCGCGGTCTGGCCAAGAACACGGCACAAGTGCTGACCTTGTTTGCATTGTCAAACCTGTAGATGAAGCGAAAGCAATTACTGCCTGCGATGGGGAGCGTGCGCCTGTAACCCGGGAAATTTCCAAGGAAAACGCCATAAATGGCGAAAAATCCGAGGATCCAAACGCGACTCTCCGGAACGATGCCACCTTCCGCCCTGTCAGGTCTCGTTGTTCAGGCCTCCCCTAACGGTGCTGCTGCGTAGACATTGATGACGCGCCATCCCGTGCATCGGTCCGACCAGGCACTCGCGATGCATCGAGCGCCGAGGTGGCGTGCGATGCGCAGGCGCAAATGGCGATAATGTGCCCCTCTCTGCGCGGTTCTCCCCATGAACGCAACCGACTCTCTCTCCGACTGGCTCGCCTATATCGAGCAGCAGCATCCCAGCGCCATTGCCATGGGCCTGGAGCGCGTGCGCGATGTTGCGGCGCGGTTGCAGCTCGCGTCGCCGGCCACGCACGTCATCGTCGTGGGCGGGACCAATGGCAAGGGCTCGACGGTGGCCTTCATCGAGGCGATCGGGCGTGCCGCCGGCTGGAAGGTCGGTGCCTACACCTCGCCGCATCTGCTGCGCTACAACGAGCGCGTGCGCATCGATGGCAACGAGGCCAGTGACGCGCAGCTGGTCGACGCGTTTGCGGCGGTCGAAGCAGCACGCGGCGACACCGCGCTGACCTATTTCGAGTTCGGTACGCTGGCGGCGCTGCGGTTGTTTCAGCAGTCCGCGCTGGAGTTGGCGGTACTGGAAATCGGCCTGGGCGGACGCCTGGATGCGGTCAACATCGTCGATTCGGACGTGGCGGTGATCACCACCGTCGATCTCGACCACACCGACTGGTTGGGCGAAGACCGCGAGGCCATCGGTACCGAGAAGGCCGGCATCATCCGCGCCTGGAAGCCGGTGGTGCTGGGCGAGATCGACCCGCCGTCCAGCGTGCTGCGTCGCGCCTACCAGCTGGGTGCCAATGCAATCCGTGCCGGCAGCGATTATTTCTTCGAGCCGATCGACACACAGCACGCCGAGCCCTCGCAATCGGACGCGCCGCACTGGCGCTGGCGCGATGTGGCGGTGACGCTGGAATTGCCGATGCCGGCATTGCGCGCGCCGGTGCAACTGGCCAACGCCGCTGCCGCGATCGCCACATTGCAGGCATTGCCGGTGGAGGTGCCCGACGCGGCCTGGGCGCAGGGCATCGGCAACGCGCACGTGGCCGGGCGACTGCAGCGGCTTGAGGTTGATGGCCTGCAGGTCTTGCTGGATGTCGGCCATAACCCGCAGGCCGCGCGCGCGCTGGCTGCCGCGCTCGGTGCGCAGGCGCATGCCGGCAGCACCTATGCGATCTTCGCCGCATTGGCCGATAAGGATGTGCTGGGCGTGGTGGAGGCAGTCGCTGCGCAGATCGACCACTGGGCGCTGGCGGGGCTGGAAGCCGCACGCGGCCAATCGGCGCAGGCGCTGCGAGCCCGTCTGCAGGGCAGTGCCGCCGCGCAGGCGCCGTGTCATCGCGATGTTGCCAGCGCAGTGCGCGCGGTTCTGGACGCGGCCAGCCCCGGCGATCGCGTGCTGGTCTTCGGTTCGTTTCACACCGTGGCCGACGCGCTTAGCGCACTTCATTCAGCCCGCTGAGGTCGTCGGGGTGGCGCCGGCCTTATAATCGCCGCGGCACCCCGCCACGCCGCCTCTCGTCTCTTCCGTGGATACTGCTCTGAAACAGCGACTGATTGGCGCCATCGTTCTGGTGGCGCTTGCCGTGATCTTCCTGCCGATGCTGGTCAAAGGCCCCGCGCCGTCGAGCGGTGTGGCCGATGTGCCGCTTGAGGCGCCCGCAGCGCCCGCCAATGGCGAGTTCGAAACCCGCGAATTGCCGCTGGTGACACCGGGCAATGCGCCGGCCGGTGGCGCGCTAGGCATGGCCGGCGCGCCGGCGCCGGTGCAGAACAACCCCGACGCCGCCGATCTGGCCGCCCCGTCCAGCACGCCCTCGGCTCCGGAAGTGGCTGCCGGCAATTACGCGGTGAATTTCGGCGCGTACGCCACCAGCGCCGACGCCGATGCGGTGATTGCGCGGCTCAAGCAGGCACAGTTGCCCGGTTTCAGCGAAAAGACCCAGATCAACGGCCGCCCGGCCTGGCGCGTGCTCGTGGGGCCGTATGCCGACCAGGCCCAGGCCGAATCGGCCCGCCTGCAGGCAGTGAAGGTGCGCAGCGACGTCAACGCCCAGGTGGTGACGTTGGATGCCAACGCCGCCGCGCCGGCGCCTGTCGCCAGCGCACCGGTGCCTGCACCTGCCGCCAAACCCGGCAGCAGCGCAGCCGCCGCCAGCACCACCGCACCGACCAAGACCGAAAGCCTGCCGCCGGAGCCCGCCAAACCGGTGGCCGCCGCGCCCAAGCCGGCCGAAGTGGCCAAGCCCGTGCCGGCCAAGCCTGAGGTCACCAAGCCTGCAACCCCTACGCCTGCAGCCGCCAAGCCCGAGCTTGCTGCCAAGCCAGAGCCTGCCAAGCCGGTGGTCACCGCGCCGGCTGCGCCTGCGGCCAGCGCGGTCGGGTTTGCCGTGCAGTTGGGCGCGTTCGGTCGTGCCGAAGATGCCGAAGCCTTGCGCGACCGCGTGCGCGCTGCCGGCTTCAGCGCCTTCGTCGAACAGGTGCGGACCGACAAGGGCGCGCTCAACCGCGTGCGTGTCGGCCCGGTGGCCAATCGCAGCGATGCCGAACAGTTGCGTGCCCAGGTGGCAGCCAAGGTCGGAATCTCGGGCATAGTGCGGCCACATCCGTAATCGCCATGCCGGCCGCAAGCAAACGTGGCCGCCGCGCAGGTGGCAGCCGCTCGTACACTGCACTGCCGACGGACCGCCACGTGTCCGCTAACTGCCTGCACTGCGCGCCTGCAGTTGCTGGATTTTCGAACGCCTCGCACCCATGGAGGGGAGGCAATGACGACCGAGCCCAATTGCACTCACGGCGCGCGCGCCACGCGGAGAAGTTGCCCATGATCGACATGGTGCTGGGCGTCATCATTCTGGTCTCGGCCCTATTGGGCTTGCTGCGTGGCTTTGTCGCCATCGTGGTAGGCACGTTGTCGTGGCTGCTGGCCGGCTGGGCCACCTTCATGTTCGGCGGCGCGGCCGCGCGCTGGCTGGCCGATGGCAAGCATCCGTCTGCGACCGAATCGTTCGGCGGCTACGCCATGGTGTTCGTCGGTGTGCTGATCAGCGTGGCGGTGATTGGCATGGTGATTCGC
Organism: Xanthomonas axonopodis; assembly: GCF_001304695.1. GTDB lineage: Bacteria > Pseudomonadota > Gammaproteobacteria > Xanthomonadales > Xanthomonadaceae > Xanthomonas > Xanthomonas axonopodis. The sequence continues at coordinate 23,559 of NZ_JFAQ01000003.1, read as the reverse complement.
GCGGGCGTGGATGCGATCAAGCTCGGCGGCACCGACCGCATGCTCGGGTTCGGCCTGGGCGTGGTGCGCGGCGCGTTTCTGGCCAGCGTGCTGGTGCTGCTGATGGGCTTCACCCCGCTGCCGCGCGAGCCGGCATGGCTCCAGTCGGTGCTGCTGCCCATGCTGCAGCCGGGCGCCGGCTGGATGCGGGCGCAACTGCCGGCCTGGCGGATGCCGTCGATGGAAATGCCATCAATGGAACTCGGCAACTTGCCCACGGAGTTGGGTAAGTTGCCTTCGGCAGGCGATAATACGGACCTGGGCAAGGCACTTGGCGGTTCCGGGCTGAGCGACACCATCACCCGTGCGCTCGGCAAACCCGGCAAGACCGCTGGCGACGGACGCGATCCGACGCAGGCGATGCCGGCCAACATCGATCCGGCGCAGGTTCGCGGCGGAGAAAGCGACCCGGCTCGGGTCGAATCCCAAGGCCAGGCACGGCCACCTTCACAGTAACGGCGCAAGCCGAAGCGGAGAACGCGCACCATGTGTGGCATCGTCGGTATTGTCGGTAACCAGAACGTCGCCGGGCAGCTGTATGACGGCCTGACCGTCCTGCAGCATCGTGGGCAGGACGCCGCAGGCATCGCCACCGCAGACGGCACGCGCCTGCGCGTGCAGAAGGCCAACGGCCTGGTGCGCGACGTCTTCGACGAAAAGAAGATGGCGGTGCTGGAAGGCCGCGTCGGCATCGCGCATTGCCGCTACCCGACCGCAGGCTCGGAAGGCATGGACGAGGCGCAGCCGTTCTACGTCAATTCGCCCTACGGCATCGCGCTGGCGCACAACGGCAACCTGATCAACACCGAGGCCTTGCGCCAGCAGGTGTTCGAAGCCGACCGCCGCAACATCAATACCGATTCGGACAGCGAAGTGCTGTTGAACGTGTTCGCCTACGAGCTGGACGCGCAGCGCATGCTCACCCCCGAAGCGGCGATCCGTGCGGTGGCCGGCGTGCACCGCCGCTGCAAGGGCGGCTACGCGGTGGTCAGCGTGGTGCTGGGCCTGGGCCTGGTGGCGTTCCGCGACCCGCACGGCATCCGCCCGCTGGTGCTGGGCAAGCGCGAGCATGCTGAAGGCACCGAATACATCGTCTCCTCCGAATCGGCAGCGCTGGATATCCTCGGCTACCAGCGCGTGCGCGACGTGCGCCCGGGCGAAGCGCTGGTGATCACCGCGCGCGGCGAGCTGTTCTCGGAAGTCTGCGCCGCGCCGACCAACAACGCGCCGTGCATTTTCGAGTACGTGTATTTCGCGCGCCCCGATTCGATGATCGACAACATCTCGGTGCACAAGGCGCGCATGCGCATGGGCCTGAAGCTGGGCGAAAAGATCCTGCGCCTGCGCCCGGACCATGACATCGACACCATCATCCCGATCCCGGACACCTCGCGCGATGTGGCGCTGGAGATGTCCAACGTACTCGGCGTGAAATACCGCGAGGGTTTCGTCAAGAATCGCTACGTGGGCCGCACCTTCATCATGCCGGGGCAGGGCGAACGGCAGAAATCGGTACGCCGCAAGCTCAACCCGATCCACCTGGAATTCCGCAACCGCGTGGTGCTGCTGGTGGACGATTCGATCGTGCGCGGCACCACCAGCCGGCAGATCGTGCAGATGGCGCGCGACGCTGGCGCACGCAAGGTATACCTGGCCTCGGCCGCCCCCCCGGTGCGCTACCCCAATATCTACGGCATCGACATGCCGGCGGCCGAAGAGCTCATTGCGCATGGCCGCAGCGAGCTGGAAATCCAGGAGTTTCTGGGCTGCGACTGGCTGATCTACCAGGATCTGGAAGACCTGGAAGTGGCGGTGCGCGAAGGCAACCCGGACATCAAGCAGTTCGATTCCTCGTGCTTCAACGGCGAATACATCACCGGCATCGAGCCAGGGTATTTCGAACGCATCCAGCAGCTGCGCTCGGACGATGCCAAGAAGCGTCGCCGCGCCTGAGGCACCCAGGCGGGGCGGCCGATTGGCCGCGCTGGTAGGCGTGCGGATGGCGTGGGCAGGGTGTGGCAACCAAAACGCTGCAGCCATCGACACGCTCGACGGTGGGTGCCTGCACAACGCGCAGCTACCCGCGGCCGAACACGTGCAAGCGCAATGGGTTTCTGCAGCGCGCCACTGCCCCGTACGGCCAACGGCATGAGCAGCGACCCGTTCGCAAGCGCGGATCTGTTCGACGCTGCGTGCCTGTGCCTGGACCAGGCCGACCCGCAACAGAAAGTTGCGCTGACCCAGCACTACGCAGCAGCCTTTCGCGAAGGCGTCCTCACGCTCGATCCGGCGGCGCCCGCGCCTGCGCCGATCCGTATGCCAGGCCGTCCGGCGACGCCACTGCTGGTGCATCCGCGCGACTTGCCGCGCCGTGGACTGGGCACGCCGGAAGGGCGCGCTGCGTTCATTCATGCAATTGCGCACATCGAACTCAACGCCATCGATCTGGCGTGGGATGCGGTGTATCGCTTTCGCGGGCTTCCCGCGGCGTTCTACGCCGATTGGGTGGCGGTGGCCGACGACGAGTCGCAGCACTTCATGCTGCTGCGCGCACGATTGCAGGCGCACGACCACGACTACGGCGATTTCGCCGCGCATAACGGGTTGTGGGAAATGTGCGAAAAGACGGCACACGACGGCCTGGCGCGCATGGCGCTGGTGCCGCGCGTGCTCGAAGCGCGCGGGCTGGATGTAACGCCGGCGATGATCGTCAAGCTTCGTTCGCTCGGCGACGCTGTCACGGCCGAGGTGCTCGAAACCATCCTGCGCGAAGAAGTGGCGCACGTGGCCGCCGGCTCGCGCTGGTACCGCTGGTATTGCGAGCAGGCCGGTGTCGAGCCGCGCGCACGGTTCAAGGCTCTGCTGCGCGAATACGCCGGCGGTTATCTGCATGGGCCGTTCAATCTGCAGGCGCGCCTGCTTGCCGGTTTCGACGAGGACGAGCTGGCCGACCTGGTGGAGCAGGCTGGCTGAGCGTGGCCTGCATGCGGGCCGCGAATCTGCTTGCATGGCCTGTGTTGAGAATCTGCCTGACGCATGCGTGCGCGGATTCCAATGACGCCACACACGCCGCCTCACGTTCTACAGATTGGGGGCGCACCTTCAACGCCCACGGCCGATGAGGCGTGCATCGATGCACGCTGCGCCCTGCACGGACGAGGTGGATGCGCTTGCCATCTGCACTGACGCCGACGCGGCACAGTGTTTTGCAATATAGGCGATGTCGACGCGGCCAATCGTGGCTGAGGCAATCACGTCGATGCGCAGCGAACTGTATGACGACGCGAGATGGTCGTGTTGTCTGCGAAGGCGGCTGTGCTCGTTCGACACGCTCCTTGAGAACAAGCTCTTTGACCAGGACTGTGCGCTGGCTCCCCTTCGAGAGCTGATGGAATCGCACCCAGGCATTGGCAAACATCACAGAAACATAATTTGCCGTTGCAACAACTTGCATTCGGTACAGTTTCACGCGCCCTAATGGCGTCCCGGGGCCAGGGGCCCGCTGTTCCACATCCGTAACTTTCATGTCTTAGGAGAGAAAGACGATGAAGTCGAAGTCGATGTGCACCACGGTGGGTCTGATCGCCATGTGCCTGGCCGGCTCGGCCGCCGCTGCCGGCAAGCCGTTGTATCAAACCGGCGCTGCGCTGAGCCGCAGTGCCACCGCCACCGCTGCAGCCGAACCGTCGCTGCAACGCCTGTTGAGCGCCCCGTCCACTGCCAACGCGCAGGTGGTTCAGCTCGACGCCGGCGCGGTGACCGCCTCGGAAAAATTGCTGGAGCTGCAGCTGGATGGTCAGACCGTCACTGCCACCCAGGCCAAGGTCGATGCCCTGGAGGGTAGCGACAGCGTGTGGTACGGCAATCTCGGTGCACGTGCAGGCACCCGCGCGCGCACGCTGTCGGGCGTGGACCCGATGAACTCGGCCATCCTGGTGCGCAGCGGCGACACCGTGACCGGCACGATTCGCTACGCCGGCAAGCTCTATCGCCTGCGTCCGCTGGCCGATGGCCGCCACGTGCTGGTGCAAGTGGATGAGCAGCGCATGCCGCAGGAGCATCCGGCCGACTACAGCCTGCTGCCGAAGTTCGACATGCCCGGCGATGGACGCGTGACCGCTGCCGCCGCCTCATCAGGTAGCCCGGCAACCATCCGCGTGCTGGTGGTGGCTACCAACAAGGCCGTGACCGCTTACGGCGCCAACATGCAATCGCTGGTGCAACTGGCGGTGGCCGAAGCCAACCAGGGCTACATCAATAGCAACGTGGGCATCACTTTGCAGCTGGCGCGCTACGAGACCACCAGCCACACCGAGACCGGCAACTTCACGACCGACCTGCAGCGTTTCCGGGTGACCAACGACGACTACATGGACAGCATCCACACCAGCCGCAACACCTACACGGTCGATGTGGGAGTCATCGTGCTGGACAACAGCAGCTACTGCGGCCTGGCGTCGGGCATCGGCTCCAACGCCGCAAGTGCTTTTGCGTCGGTGTACTGGGATTGCGCCACCGGTTACTACAGTTTCGCTCACGAAATCGGGCATCTGCAAAGCGCACGCCATGACGCAATCAACGACCCGAGCAACTCGCCGTACGCGTATGGCCACGGTTATCGCTACGGCAACAGCAACAGCTGGCGCACCATCATGGCCTACGACTGCACCAGCGGTTGCCCGCGCCTGAACTACTGGTCCAACCCCAACATCAGCTACAACGGCGTGCCCATGGGCAATGCCAGCACCGCCGACAACCAACGCGTGCTGGTCAACACCAAGGCCACGATTGCGGCCTTCCGTTGAGGTTTGTTAACCGATCCAGGCCCGGCCCGGCACCGCAAGTGCCGGGCCCTTTTCAGCTACACCCGCGCGCGTGGATCGCGCAGACTAGGCGCACCGTCGGCGATTGCCGGCCCTGTCCTATCGAGCGGAGCCCTCATGTCCACGTCCCTGCGTCATGCGCTTGTGTTCCTGGCCGCGCTGACGGTTGCCGGATGCAAGCAGCAACCGGCCGACCCCGTCGTCGCGCAACCCAAGCCTGCCGTGAGCGCACCGGCACCGCCCCCCAGCGACGATGCGCAAGCCCGCGCGCTGCAGGCGCTCGAAACCCGCTTGCAGGGCGACAAGGTCTACCCGGATAACTGCATCAGCATCATGGCCGAGGACGGCGATGCGCCTGCGCCGGACACGTTCGATTTTGCGGTGCGCGAACGCCATGGCGATGGCTGCCCTGGCGACCCGCAGACCAGCCCGGTACGCGACCGTTTCCGCGTACAGGCCGATGACACGCTGCTGTGGTACGACGTGGTGAATGCCGATTTCGTCGACTACGCCGAGCGTGCGCGAAGCGCGCAGTGAGCGTTGCGGTCACTGATTGGCACGCCTGAGGATGCTGCGCACCTTGATCGGCAAGCGCCGCTGATCCATCGCAGCGTCGCCGTGCATCTGTGGCCTCGGGCGCGCCTTCGATCTTGCTGCGCGCCCTCAATGCAGCACCGCGTCGCTGCGCCGTGCCATGGCAGGCACGGTACGTGGATCTGCCGCGTTACAACGCCAACTGCTCCAGCGACACGCCATCGGCATCCACGCGCAAGACCGATCCTTGCTCGTACCAGTCGCCCAGCACGATGCGCGTGCAGGTGTTGCCACCGGCCTGCAAGGTGTGGATGGCAGGGCGATGGGTGTGGCCGTGGATCAGCCGATCCAGCCCGTAACGCACGAAGGTGGCTTCCACTTCGGCCGGCGCCACGTCGGTGACGGTTTCGAAGCGCGACTGGTCGCCCTGCTTGAGTTCTGCATGCCGCGCCTGGCTGGCCGCGCGCGCCTGCTGCGCGAACGCAACGCGTGCGGCCAGCGGCTGGGCCAGGAACTGCGCCTGGAACACTGGGTCGCGCGTCTGCGCGCGGAAGGCCTGGTAGGCCGTGTCGTCGGTGCACAGCAAGTCGCCGTGCATCAGTAGCGTGGTGTGTCCGTACAGATCGATGACGGTGGGGTCGGGCAGGATCCGGAAGCCCGCCCGTTGCGCGTAGGTTTCGCCCACCAGAAAGTCGCGGTTGCCGGCCATGAAGAACACCGGCACGCCGGAATCTGCCACTGCATGCAGGGCCACCGCCACTGCATCGGCGGCGGTGGACGGAGTGCCGCCGCCGATCCAGGCTTCGAACAGATCGCCCAGGATGTAGAGCGCGTCGCTCCCGGGCACCTGCGTACGCAGGAAGTCCAGGAACAACTCGGTGATCGCCGGCCGGGCCGGATCCAGATGCAGGTCGGAAATGAACAAGGTCGTCATTGCGCCATTGTACGGCGGCAGAGCGGGGCGGGAATTGGGAATTGGGAATCGCAGAAGCATTGCAGCTTCGCGGCGATTGGTGTGCCAACTTGCAACGACGCCGGAGGCTGGCGATCGCCATTTAGACATCCTGCGGGTCGCACGCGCCGTGGGACATGCGCGTGGGTGGGCAACCTTCCGTCAGTTCACCGCGTACCTTCAGCGCAAGATCCCCTCTCCCTACGCGAGAGGGGCGGGGTGAGGGTACGGGGTGAAGCCACGCGCTGAAGTCGCAATTGCTGCGCTGGGTTCTTTTCGACTTTTACGAAACACCCATCGACGGCGGGTGCATGAGGCTTCACACGTCTCTTCATCCGTCCCTGCGGGGCACCTTCTCCCCCATAAAGAAGGACAATGTCCCGAAGGGAGAAGGATGAGGCGAAGAGGCCTTGCTGCTTACTTGGCAGCGTCTTGGTCCCTGTCCGTTTGCCCTTACGCTTACCTGTCAGCGAGCCGTCATCACGCAAACCGCCACCGATTACCCCAACACCACCGGCAGCCCCCACAGCGACAGGCTGGCCAGCAGCACGCCGATCAGCGTGGCGGCCAGCACGTCGCTGGGATAATGCAGGCCCAGCACTACCCGCGAGAGCGCCACGCCTGCCGAAAACGGCACCAGCAAGGGGGCCAGCCAGGGGTAATAGGCCAGCGCCACGATGCTGAAGGACACCGCGTGCAAGGTGTGGCCGGAGGGGAAACTGAACTCGTCCAGCGGCGCCACCCATGCGCGAATCCGCACGTCCGCCGCATACGGACGCGGACGCCGGGTCCAGCGTTTAAGCGCCTTGTACAACGTCAATGCAAGCACGCCGGTGGCGGCCATGTGCGCCGACGCACGCACGCCGTCCATGCCGTCGAGCACCACCAGCAACCCCATCAAGGCGTACCAGAACACGCCGTCGCCCAGTCGGCTGATGGTGGCGAAGACGCGCCGTACCGGGTGGCGTCGGCACCAGAGATTGGCGCGGCGGCACCAGCGCGCTTCGTGACCGCGCAAGACCTCAAGCCGCGTTGACGACATAACGCCCCCGTGCAGCGCTGATTCCCAGCAATAGGGCTTCGAAGTCGCAGACCACATTGTCTGGATGCAATTTCTTCATCGCCTGCGCCGCTGCCGTGCCCATGCGCTGGCGCAGTGCGTCGTCTTCGGTGAGCGCGACGGCGGCCTGGATGAAGGCCTCGTCGGTGTCCACCGCCGCACCACTATGGCCGTTGCGCAGATACTCGCGTGCAGCGCCGTAATCGAAAGCGACGGTGGCCACACCGCTGGCCATCGCTTCCAGCGTCACATTGCCGAAGGTTTCGCTGCGGCTGGGAAACAGGAACAGATCACCGCTGGCGAAGTGGCGCGCCAACGCATCGCCACGTTGGACGCCGCAGAAAATGAAGTCCGGATTGTCGTGCGCAATCTTCTCGCGTGCGGGGCCATCGCCCACCCACACGAAACGTGCCTTCGGGCGGATCTGCTGCAGTTTGCGAAAGGCGCGCACGGCCAGCGGCAAATTCTTTTCGCTGGCGATGCGCCCGACATAGATGGCGGCAAAGCCTTCGCCTTCGATGCCCCAATCGGCGCGCAATGCCAAATCGCGGCGGCTCGGATCGAATTGCTGGCTATCCACTGCGCGCGCCAGCAATTGCACACGCTCAAAGCCATCATTGCGCAGGAACTGCTGCAGCTCGCGCGTGGGCACCAGGGTGGCATCGGCCTGGTTGTGGAAGCGCCGCATCCAGCGTAACGCGGTGCCCTGAAGCCAGGCAGCGCCGTAGTCGGGCAGGTATTCGTCGAAGCGGGTATGGAAGCCGGTGGCCACCGGAATGCCGAGCCGGCGGGCTGCGCGCATTGCCGACCAGCCCAGCGGGCCTTCCGTGGCCACGTAGATCGCGTCCGGTTGCGTGCTGCGCCAATGACGGACGAGGCGTTGCGTGGCCGGCAGGCCGAATTTCAATCCCGGGTAGCGCGGCAGCGATGCGCCACGCACCAGCAGTGCATCGCTCGGCGCGGTATCGGCGCGCTGGCGTGGCCGCACCACATCCACCTGGTGTCCACGCGCGCGCAGACCGGTTTCCAGACTATGCACGGTCAACGCAACACCGTTGACCTCGGGGGGATAGGTTTCGGTAACGATTGCGTAGCGCATGCCCGTTCTCCCGTTTTGACTAGTTTCCGGGAGTGCGATGGCATTGATGTTGCGCCGATAAGACGTGGCGGTGACAGGTGTGACGGGATTCGGGATTGGGAATTGGAGATTCGCAACAGCGGAATTCATCTTCTCGGCACGCATCCCACAACGATGGTGCGCTGGCTTTAAGCGAATCCCGAATCCCCAATCACCAATCCCGCCTGAGGCCGCAGGCCTCAGGTCACAAACGGTTTGAACGCAATTCCCAGCCCGGCCATGCTGTCGACTTCGCCGATCAGGTCGGCGCGCAGCAACGGGCGCGAGTCGATCCAGCTTTGCGACAGGATCAACGACAGCCGGTTATCGTCGGCGGTAAGTTCCAGGGTCGGAATCGGGTCGGATTCATGCGCGCGGTGCAGCAATACCGCCAGTCGCAGCAGTGCGGCCTTGCGCCGGGTCTGCAGCAGCAGGCGGTCGGGCAGCGCATCGAAGGCGGTCTTGGGCACATTACGCCGGTGCGTACGCACCAGCGAGGCCAGCACCTGCTGTTCCTGTCGCGAAAAACCCGCGATATCCGAATGCTCCAGAATGTAGCTGCCGTGCACGTGGTACTGGCTGTGCGCAATGATCAGCCCCAGCTCGTGCAGGCGCGCGGCGCGGCGCAGCACCTGCGCGTCGTCGCCATCCAGTTGCCAGGATTCGCAGACCTGATCGAACAGGCGGCAGGCGGTGGCTTCCACGCGCTGCGCCTGTACTTCGTCGATGCCGTAACGCTGCATCAGCGAGGTCACCGAACTGTCGCGCGGGTCGTTCTCGCCGCCGCGGCCGAGCATGTCGTACAGGATGCCTTCGCGCATCGCCGCCTTGCTGACCATCAGTTTCTCCAGCCCCAGCGCCTGGAACGCAGCTTCTAGCACCAAGATGCCACCGGCGATGATGGGCTGCCGTTCCGCCGCCAGGCCGGGCAGCTGGATATCTTCGATGCGCTTGGCCTTGAGCAACTCCTCGCGCAGGGCCGGCAGCGCCTGCGCGGTGATCGCACCCTTGGTCAGCTTCATCGCCGCGCACATCTCGCCGATGGCCTTGTGTGTGCCGGACGAGCCGATCGCCTCATGCCAGCCCAGCGCCTTGTATTGGCCGGCGAACTGCTGGAACTCGGCGCCGATCTCGGTCAGCGCGTCCTTCCATTTCTTCTTGGACAATTTGCCGCCCGGGAAAAACCGCCGCGTGCTGGCAATGCATCCGGCCTGCAGACTTTCGCGTTCCAGCGTCTGAAACCCGCGGCCGATGATGAACTCGGTCGAGCCGCCACCGATGTCGATCACCAGCCGGCGTTGGTCGGGCTTGGGCGGTTGCGCATGCGCCACGCCCAGATAGATCAGGCGTGCTTCCTCGCGCCCGCTGACCACTTCGATCGCATGGCCCAGCGCGGTTTCGGCCGGCATCAGAAACGCTTGCGGCGAACGCAGCTGACGCACCGTGTTGGTCGCGAGCGCGCGCACGCGTAGCGAAGGCACGTCGCGAATGCGCTGGCCGAAACGCGCCAGGCATTCCAGTGCGCGCTGACGCGCTTCGTTGGAGAGCCCACCTTTGCCATCCAGGCCATCGGCCATGCGCACGGTCTCGCGCAGGCGATCGACGACGCGCAGCTGACCCATCAGGTAGCGCGCAATGACCATGTGGAAACTGTTGGAGCCTAGGTCGATGGCGGCGAGAAAATTGCCATCACGCAGGGGCGGAATCGTGGGGGAGGGCATTGGCATGGCCGCATGGTAGCCGATGGGCTGTTGGCCACGTGAGAGGCCATGCATGCGCCCAGCCGCAGGCGCACGCGCTCGATGTTTGGAAGTGCCGGAGGCGGGCGGTCAGTCGCCGTGATGGGCATGCCGCATGCCTGCGCAAGCGGCTTGCCACCTGGCGTGCGGCTATGAGCGCTCAGATCCGCTCGAGCAAGGTCATCTGCGCCGAATGCGCCGGCTCGCCCGGGGCAGGCGTGCGCTTGTGGTACACGCCCTCGGCGTCCAGCTCCCAGGCGCTGACGTTGTCGTCCAGATAGTTCTGCAGCACTTCGCGGTAGACGCGCTTGGCCAGGTCCGGCTCCAGGATCGGGAAGCAGGTCTCCACCCGCCGCAGCAGGTTGCGTTCCAGCCAGTCGGCACTGGCGCAGTACAACTCGGCAGCACTGTCGTTGCCGAACCAGTACACGCGGCTATGTTCCAGAAAACGGCCCACGATCGAACGCACGCGGATGTTGTCGGACACGCCTGGCACCCCGGGGCGCAGCGTGCAGGCCCCGCGCACGATCAGATCGATCTGCACCCCCGCCTGCGACGCTGTGTACAACGCACGCACCACCTGCGGTTCGTTGAGGGCGTTCATCTTGGCGATGATGCGGCCCGGGCGACCCTTGCGGGCCAGCCGCGTCTCGCGATCGATCCGCTTCAACACGCCCGCATGCAGCGTGAACGGCGATTGCAGCAACTGGTCCAGCTTCATGCGCGGCGCAAGCCCTGACAACTGCTGGAACAGCATGTGCACGTCGTTGCCGATCTCGGCATCGGCGGTGATCAGGCTGATGTCGGTATACAGACGCGCGGTGCCGCTGTGGTAATTGCCGGTGCCCAGGTGCACGTAGCGTCTGAGCTTGCGGCCCTCGCGGCGCACGATCAGCAGCATCTTGGCATGGGTCTTGAAGCCGACCACGCCGTAGACCACCTGCACGCCGGCTTCCTGCAGTTTGTCGGCCAGGCCCAGGTTGGCTTCTTCATCGAAGCGCGCACGCAACTCCACCACCACGGTGACGTCCTTGCCGTTGCGCGCGGCCAGAATCAGCGCATCGACAATCAACGAATCCTTGCCGGTGCGATACAGCGTCTGCTTGATCGCCAGCACGTTCGGGTCGACCGCGGCCTGGCGGATGACATCCAGCACCGCTGTAAACGCGTCGAAGGGGTGATGCAGCAACACATCGCCCTTTTTGACGATCTCGAAGATGCCCTCGCTGTCGCGCAAGGTGCGCGGATTGAACGAGGGGTACTTGAGTTCGGGGCGCTGCACCAGGTCATAGACCTGCGTGACGCGGCTCAGGTTGACCGGCCCGGTGATGCGGTACACCGCGTTCTCGTTCAGGCCGAAATTCTGCAGCAAGGTGCGCAGGATCGGTGCCGGGCAATCGTGCGCGATCTCCAGCCGCACCGCCGGCCGGTAGCCGCGCGTGACCAGTTCGTCGCGCAGCGCCAGCGCCAGGTTTTCGACTTCTTCCTCGTCCACCACCAGTTCGGAATTGCGGGTGACGCGGAACTGATACGAGCCCATCACCTGCATGCCCGGGAACAATTCGTCGACGAATTCGGACAACACCGACGACAGGAACACGAAGCTCTGCGTGCCCTCCGGCGACAGACTCGCCGGCAGCTGGATGATGCGCGGCAGCGAACGCGGGGCGCGCACGATGGCCAGATGCCCGGCGCGCCCGAACGCGTCCTGGCCTTCCAGCACCACCACGATGTTCAAGGTCTTGTTGAGGATCTTCGGGAACGGGTGCGCCGGGTCCAAGCCCAGCGGCGACAGCACCGGCATGATCTCGTTGCGGAAATAGGCACGCAGCCAACGCTTCTGGCGCGAGGTCCACGCCGAGCGGCTGAGCACGGCAACGCCTGCGTCCTCCATCGCCGGCCGCAGCACCTCGTTCCACGCGTGGTACTGCTGCTCGACCAACTTGGCGGCGCGATCGTGCACCGCGTTGAGGATGGCGGTCGGGCTCAGCCCGTCCGATGCCGGCGGCAGCCCGAACTCCTGTGCGTGCCGCACGGTGGCCGCGCGGATCTCGAAGAACTCGTCCAGGTTGGTGCACGAGATGCACAGAAAGCGCAGCCGTTCCAGCAATGGCACCTGCTCGTCGAGCGCCTGCGCCAGCACCCGGAAGTTGAAGTCCAGTTGCGACAGCTCGCGATTGATGTACAGCGCCGGATCACGCAATGGATCGGTGGCGACGTCGTCGCCGGGTGTGATGTCGTGCAGTTCTTTGGCATGGCCCATGGAATAGATCGTCAAGACGGGTTGTGTAATTGCCTGGTGCGCGCAGCGCAGGCAATGCCGCGCGTGGCAGACGCGTCCATCGCAGCGCGCTGCGACGCGCACTGACTACATATCACGCCGAGCGTGACAGTGGCACCGATTGCTCGCGCTGCACGACGCGCGCAGGCACGAAATGACACGAGAATTCGCTGCCGCGTCCCACTTCGCTTTCGATGTCCAGGCGCGCCTGATGCAGCCCCAGGATGTGCTTGACGATCGACAGCCCCAGCCCGGTGCCGCCGCTCTCGCGCGAGCGGCTGCTGGAGACGCGGTAGAAGCGTTCGGTGATGCGCGGCAGGTGCGAGGCGGGAATGCCATAGCCGGTGTCGCGCACGGCCAGCGCCGCACCGTCGCCTTCGCGCACGAAACGGATCGTCACCGTGCCGCCGCCGGGCGTGTAGCGCACCGCATTGGTCACCAGATTGGAAAAGGCACTGTGCAGCTCCTTATTGGAGCCGAGCAGGTCCACGCCGGCCTCGTCGATCACCTCCACGGTGTGGCGGCCCTGGCTGTGCGCCTCGGCCTCGCGACGCAAGGTCGACAGCATGGGCGCCATCGCCACGTGTTCTTCGCCGAGTTCTTCCTGCGATTCCAGCCGCGACAGCGTCAACAGGTCTTCGACCAGCTGCGCCATGCGTTGCGATTGTTTGCGCATTTCCGCCAGCATCGGCCCCGAATCGGGGAAATCTTCCGGGTCGAGCATGTCCAGATAACCATGCACCACCGTCAGCGGGGTACGCAGTTCATGCGAGACGTTGGCCACGAAATCGCGGCGCACCTGTTCCAGCCGCAGCAGCTTGCTGACATCGCGCGCCACCAGCAGCCAGTAGTCGTCGGAGTAGGGGATCAGGCGGAGATTCAGGCGCAAATCCGGGTCTGCCGGCGAGGCGGCATCCAGCATCGGCTCGGCATTGCGCCCGGCCGCCTGCCAATGCGCCAGCGGCAACGGCTGCAGCCGCTCCACGATCGACACGCCCATGTCGCCGGGATGGTGCAGGCCGAGCAAACCGCCGGCCGCCTTGTTGAACCACTGCACGCGCTGGCTATTGCGATCCACGACCACCACTGCATCCGGCAGCGCCTGCGCCGCGGCGCGGTACGTGCGCAACATTTCGACCAGGCGCCGCTTGCGCGCGCGCATTTCGGCCTGGCTGCGATACAGCAGCCGGTCCAGTTCGTTCCAGGCGCCGATCCCGGCCGCAGGCTCGGCACGCTGGCGCGCAGTGAGCCGCCGCAGCACCTGCCGCAGCCGCCAGTAATGCCAGGCCAGCACGCCCAGGGCGGTGAGCGTAAGCGCCATCCACACATGCCCGATCAGCACCCCGGCGACGACGGCAGCGCCCAACAACAGCGCGAGGGTGCCGAGTGTCTTGAGCCAGGCGGAACGGATGTGTTGAGGCATGGCAGGCGTTACCACAAAGCGTCAGGTAGGCAGCCATCCGGCCAGGCGGTGGCCGGGCGGCTTTGCGGCACGTCAGGTCGCCGAAGAAAAACGATAGCCCGAGCCACGCACGGTCTGCACCATGTTTTCCAGCCCGAACGGTTCCAGTGTCTTGCGCAGGCGGCGGATATGCACGTCGATGGTGCGCTCTTCCACGTACACGCTACCACCCCAGACATGGTCCAGCAGCTGGGTGCGCGTGTACACGCGCTCGGGGTGTGTCATGAAGAAGTGCAGCAGACGATATTCGGTCGGGCCGATCGGCACCGGCGCATCGCCGGCGAACACCCGGTGCGCTGCGCCGTCGATGCGCAGCTTGCCTACCGCCACGCTACCGTCTTCGTCGTCTTCGCGGGTGCGCCGCATCACCGCGCGGATGCGTGCCAGCAGTTCGCGAGCCGAGAACGGCTTGACCACGTAATCGTCGACGCCGGCTTCCAGGCCGCCGACGCGGTCGTTTTCTTCGCCGCGCGCGGTGAGCATGATGATCGGAATCTCGCGGGTCAGCTGCTCCTTGCGCCAGCGCCTTGCCAGGTCCAGCCCGCTGGTGCCCGGCAACATCCAGTCCAGCAGGATCAGGTCCGGCACGCGGTCGGCGATGGCGGTCTGCGCCTCGCGGGCATCGCCGGCATGAATAGGCTCGAACTCGCCTTTGCGCAGCGCGAACGCCACCATGTCGCGGATCGCGGGTTCGTCATCGACGATCAAAATGCGTTTTTGCACGCGGGGCTTACCGTCTGGCTTTGGTGATCGCCAGTAGACTACGGTTTTGTGACTTTAATGTGACATTCCCGGCGGCGCCTGCGAGGCGACGACGGGCATTGAAGCGGACTGGGCAGTTCCGTTGCTTGCAGCCGGCCGCCCGATATCCATTGCGGTGAACAGCCGGCAATGCTTCAGCTATCAGCGCGTGGACAAATCCGGGTCGCGGATCCCCTGGCGACGCAGCTCCAGCACGGTTGGGGTGATCGCGGCAATGCGCGCGTCCACGCGTGCCCGTGTCACATAGTCGAGATCCTTCTTTTTCAATGCTTCCAGCTGGATCAGTGCCTGTTCGGCGCGACCGTTCAAGAACGCCGCCTCCGCATACGCTTCGCTCGCGCGCAACTGGTCGCCGGACAGCTCGCAGGCACGGGCGTAGCTCTGTTGCAGCAACGGGTCATCGCTGCTCCGGTGCAGCAGCGGCTCCAGCACCTGGCGCGCGCGCTGGCCGGATTCCTTGCTGGCCTGCTCGTTGAGCGCAGTGGCATAGGTCAGCGCAACCGCGCGGTTGTTCGGCAATTGCTTGAGCAGCGCATCGAAGCGGGCATTGGCTGCCTCGCGCGAGCCTACGCGCGCCTGCGCCTCGCTCAGGCCCAGCGCCAGCCACAAATTGTCCGGATGTGCCTCGAGCAGGCTGGTCAGCTCGGCCACCGGCTCGCCCGGCCGCCCGCCGCTGTTGCGCAGCCGCGCCAGCGCCAGGCCGTAGCGCTGCGGATCGCTCAAGCCTTGCTTGGCGCTGCGGCGCAGGTTTTCGTACTCGCGAATGGCCGCATCCGGCGTGGCTGCGCTGAGCACACGCAGGCGCTCCTTGGCCCAATCGAACCCCTGCTGGTCGGCGCCGCGGCTGAGCGCATCCACCGGCAACCGCAGCGTGTAAGGGAGCAGCGCGTTGCCATTGCGGCTGAGCGGCTCCGACAACGACGGGTCGGCCGGGTCTACGCGCTCCTGACGCGTTCCGCCTGGCACCGAGGTCGTCAGCACCACGGTGTTCTTCTTCATCTGTTCGGCGCGCGACTTGGCTTCGCTGATGCGCGTGACGGTCACCGGGTGGGTCTGCAGGAAATCCGGTGCGCTGTAGCCGCCCTCGTTGGCGCGCATCGCCACCGACATGCGCTCGAAGAAGCCGGCCATCGCATCCACGTCGTAGCCGCTGCGCGCCAACGTGCGGATGCCCAGCCGGTCGGCTTCGGATTCGTTGGAGCGGGTGTAGTCGATCTGCCGCTGCTGCATCAGCCCCATCGCGCTGGTGATGGTGGCCATGGTGGCGTCGCCCTTGGAGTTGCCCCCGGCCTGCTGCGCTGCCACCACCGCCGCCAGCATGCCGAGCAGGATCGGAATCTGGTCACGTTGCGCACGCTCCACTCCACGCAGCACGTGCTGCTGGGTGACGTGGGCGATTTCGTGCGACAGCACCGCCGCCACTTCGTCCTCGCGCTCGGCGGTCAACACCAGTCCGGCATTGACGGCGATGTATCCGCCCAGCGTGGCGAATGCATTGATCTGACGGTCGCGCAGCATGAAAAACGTAAACGGTTGCTGCGGTTGGTCGCTGTTGGCGCCCAGCCGGGTGCCCATGGTCTGCAGCCAGTCGGTGATCAGCGGGTCGTCCAGCACGTAGTCGTAGTTGCGCAACTCGGCCAGCATCATCCGGCCGTACTCGGCCTGGCGGGCCGGGGTCAGCAACTCGCCGGCCGACGAGCCGATGTCGGGCAGGCGGCTTTCCTGCGCAGGTGCCACACCCATGGCAACGGCCAGCGTGAGGGCAGTGGCGAGCGGTAGCAGGCGCAAGTGGAACTCCCAGGTGGTGCGCGGAGCATGCGGGCAGCCCGGCGCGGAGGCGTGAATCATCGGTTAACCCACAGTGTTGCTGTGACGACATGGAAATTCCAGTCGCCCGGTACCATGTGTCAGATATCACACTAACCACGGAGTTTCCCGTGAGCCAAGACCATACCGATCAGGACGCGGCCTCCGGCCCGCAGATCACCCTGTATTCCTCCGCCATCTGCCCGTACTGCGTGGCGGCCAAGAACTTCCTCAGGAGCAAGGGCAAGACCTGGACCGAGGTGCGGATCGACCTGGACCCGGCCGAGCGCGACAGGATGGTCGCCCTGGCCAAGCGCACCAGCGTGCCGCAGATCTTCGTCGGCGACGTCCACGTAGGCGGCTACGACGACATGATGGCCATGCATCGCGCCGGCAAGCTCGAGCCGCTGCTGGCCGGCAGCGCGGGCGGCCAGGCATGAGTGGTTCCGACGACGGCAGCGCCGACCGCCTGCGCGAGTTCACCGAATTTCGCCAGCGCATGAACCAGCGCATCCTGGCCGAGCCGAACCAGGTGGTGCGCCGGTTCTTCGCACTGGATACGCAGACCTACCAGGCCGGCGCCCTGGATGTGAAGACCAAGGAACTGCTCGGCCTGGTCGCCTCGATGGTGCTGCGCTGCGACGACTGCATCAGCTATCACGTGGCCCAGTGCAAGGAAGCCGGCGTGAGCCGGGAAGAGTTCTTCGAAACCTTCTCGGTCGGCCTGGTGGTCGGCGGCTCCATCGTCATCCCGCATCTTCGCCGCGCGGTGGATTTCCTGGACCAGCTCGAAGGCGGTGCGCAGGCGCCGGCCCAGCACGCACACGACTGAGTGTGCCGCTGCGGTGCGCAAGTGCGGATCGGGGGTTGTAAGAGCGAATAACACCTGCGCCGCCCATCGAGGCGGCGCGTTGCGTTAGGGCGCTTGCCGCTCTTAGACCAAGGTCGGTTTGGGCGCCTTCACCGCCATCGGGCATAATTGCCCGTGAAACCTCCTTGCGCCGCTCTGCCGGGTATTGCGGCTGGCGCTCCCCCCTTCAAGTTCGGAAACCCAACGTTATGACGCAGACAATCACGGTCATCCGCGGCGACGGTATCGGCCCGGAGATCATGGATGCCACGCTGTTCGTGCTCGACGCGCTGCAGGCTGGCCTGACCTACGAATACGCCGACGCCGGCTTGGTTGCGCTGGAAAAGCACGGCGATCTGCTGCCCGAGTCCACTCTGGCGTCGATCACCAAGAACAAGGTGGCGCTGAAAAGCCCGCTGACCACGCCGGTCGGCGAGGGTTTCAGCTCGATCAACGTCGCCATGCGTCGCAAGTTTGACCTGTACGCCAACGTGCGTCCGGCCAAGTCGTTCCCGAACACCAAGTCGCGTTTCGCCGACGGCGTGGACCTGATCACGGTCCGCGAAAACACCGAAGGTGCGTACCTGAGCGAAGGCCAGACCGTGTCCGAGGATGGCGAGACCGCGTTCTCCGGCACCCGGATCACCCGCAAGGGCTCCGAGCGCATCGTGCGCTACGCCTTCGAGCTGGCCAAGAGCACCGGCCGCAAAAAGGTCACCGCCGTGCACAAGGCCAACATCATCAAGTCGACTTCGGGCCTGTTCCTGAAGGTGGCACGCGATGTGGCCGCGCAGTATCCGGACATCGAATTCCAGGAAATGATCGTCGACAACACCTGCATGCAACTGGTGATGCGTCCGGAGCAGTTCGATATCATCGTGACCACCAACCTATTCGGCGACATCATCTCCGACCTGTGTGCCGGTCTGGTCGGCGGCCTGGGCCTGGCTCCGGGTGCCAATATCGGTCTGGACGCGGCGATCTTCGAAGCCGTGCACGGCTCGGCGCCGGATATCGCAGGGCAGGGCAAGGCCAACCCGTGCGCGCTGCTACTGGGGGCGGCACAGATGCTGGACCACATCGGTCAGCCGCAGAACGCCGAGCGCCTGCGCGAAGCCATTGTCGCCACCCTGGAAGCCAAGGAGTCGCTGACCCCCGATCTGGGCGGCACCGGCAACACCATGGGCTTCGCCAAGGCCATCGCCAGCCGCCTCTGAGCGCATTGGTTGATCGCATGAAAGAAAGGGCGCCCAGGCGCCCTTTCTTTTTGCTTGGGATTCATTCGTCTTGCGCCATTCGGCCATCGATCGCAGGGAAGCGCTTTTGCGATTCCCGAATCCCAATCCCCGCTAATTGCGCGACTGCAGCTTGGACAGCAGGCGCAGGAACTCGATGTACAGCCACACCAGCGTCACCATCAGGCCGAATGCGCCGTACCACTCCATGTGCTTGGGCGCCCCGTGCTCGACGCCGCTCTCGATGAAGTCGAAGTCCAGCACCAGGTTCAATGCCGCCACCACCACCACGAACAGGCTGAAACCGATGCCGATCAGGCCCGAGTCGTGGATAAACGGGATGCGCACACCGAACAAGCCCAGCACGATGGTCGCCAGATAGACCAGCGCGATGCCGCCGGTGGCTGCGACCACGCCCAGCTTGAAGTTTTCGGTGGCCTTGATCATGCCGCTGCGATACGCGAACAGCAGCGCGAACAGGGTGCCGAAGGTCAGCAGGACGGCCTGGAACACGATGCCGTTGAAGCGTGCTTCGTACACTGCCGAGATCGAGCCGAGGAAGAAGCCTTCGATCAATGCATACAGCGGCGCCGTAATCGGTGCCCAGGTCGGCTTGAAGCAGGTGGCCAGTGCGAACACCAGGCCACCGATCGCGCCGGCGATCATGTAGATGCGCGCGACGGGCAGCGGCATGCCATCGGCGCCGATCGATTGCGACCAGGCGAAGGCTGCGGTGATCACCGCCATCAACAACAACGCGCCGGTCTTGTTGACCGTGCCGTTGAGGGTCATCGCTTGGCCGTCGCGGGTGACGACCGAGCCGGAGCCGGAGTCGAGGAATGTGGATTCCCGAAGGGCAGGGTTACCGCTACGCATGCGTGTTCTCCATGAAATAGTGCTCACCCTACTGGCGAACGTTGTTGCGAGGATAGCTGATCGTTGAATTTACACAGGGTGATTGACAGCGAGGCCAATTCGTTCCCAAAATAGCCGGCCTTTCGAGCCTTCGGGATTGAAAGGTCCCGCCGGGGTATAGCGCAGTCTGGTAGCGCGCCTGCTTTGGGAGCAGGATGTCGGGGGTTCGAATCCCTCTACCCCGACCATTCCGAGCTTTCGACGGCTTGGGAATGCGAAGTTCGGTCCGGGCGCCCGTAGCTCAACCGGATAGAGCACCGGCCTTCTAAGCCGGCGGTTACAGGTTCGAGTCCTGTCGGGCGCGCCATCGGCGGTACAGTAGGAAGCAGGTTTTCAGTGGTGGCTGTAGCTCAGCTGGTTAGAGTACTGGATTGTGATTCCAGATGTCGGGGGTTCGAGTCCCCTCAGCCACCCCACTGATCACAGGCAATGGCAGCAACGTTGGACCTCGATGCATGGCGTGGTGTTGCATCGAAGCAATAAAGCACATACAATGTGCGATCAGTTTCAGGGCCGTTAGCTCAGTTGGTAGAGCAGTTGACTCTTAATCAATAGGTCCAAGGTTCGAATCCTTGACGGCCCACCAATTAAAACAGCCACTTAGCGAGAGCCAAGTGGCTGTTTTTCTATGCATCGAGGAAATTGCCGGGAAAATTCGCATACCAAGTGACGTATCGGGGTGGATGCATGGCTGATGGATGGTTTGGTCCGGCGGTGCCTTGATCGGTGCCTTCGCCGCAGGCGGTGTCGGCTGGCTTGTCGAACGCGCGCGCGAAAAACGGCAAGCGCGTGGACTCTCAATTGCCGTGGCGAGCGAGGCTGCAGCCATTGCGGAAGTGGTGCGCGCGCGACTGGATGTCTATCTTCAACGACGCGCGGCAAGATGCTCTACTAGGCAGTGTGTATACCGTCAGCATACGATTGCCGGCTGCCACCCTGCCGGTCAGTAGAGCTGCACAGCAACAAGCAGGCCAACTTTCCGGCAAGCTACCCAGGCTAAGTGCCCCCGCTTGGTGCTTCTCGCAGATGCTGTCGAAGCAGATGTGCGCTGGCTCTTTGAGCATCCATTGGGGTCTCTCCACTGTCCCGTGAACGCGACGGACTCGGCGCACGCGGCTGGCTTCTACGGAGAGGACATACATCTAATTCGGCATGTTCTGCAGACCTGCGACCAGATCGTGCAGGACGTGCGAGAAAAATTTCCAAAACAAAGCCTCGGCCATTCAGCAATCTGCTGTTTCACCTACCGAGCTGGCACTCTTTCCTTAACGTTGCCTCGGGTCAGGCCGAGCCGCCGCATCGCCTGGGCAAACAGCGAAGATCAATAGCAGGCACCGTTGTCGGTCAGGACCTGCTTGAAGCGCACGCCCAGCATCCGGTCATAGCGCCGTGCGGCGATCAGCGCATGCACGGCGCTGATGGCACGTCAGTCCTTCTGGATGCAGGAGAATGAAAGACCTACAGAGAGATCACGGCAATCAGGGGCTTGTATGAATTTCTGAATATTGATATTACATAAGTATTATTTTCCAAATGCAGAGGTGCTTGGATGAATTGGGCCGGTGTAAATAATTGTTGAGTGATTTTAAATTTGATGCTATAAAGAAGTTGCCTGGAATGCCAGACGCGTCTCCGTAAGTTAAATATATATTTTTCCTTTAATAATTAAAGGAGTAATTTTATGAAAATTTATTTTTCCGTGGCTGGCGCTCTACTAGGGCTGGGTGTTTGCCTAAGTAGTTCTGCTCCTGTGCTGGCACAGGATGTTTCTAGTTCTACAAATGATGCAGCTGCGCAATTGATCAGCAAGTTCGATGAACAGCGAAATGTAATCCGCAAGAGTGCGCCGGTTCATTCGCAGGCTCAGTTGGCCGAGTACTTAACCAAGGCGAAAGAGTCTGACTCACCGCTCAATCTGTTGTCTCCCCAGGCGCGGGCGCGTTTCGTCGATTCGCTTAAGTTCAATGAGCGTGGTGTCACGTCGTTCTACTATGCCGATATAGAGTCAGAATTGAGCAGTGGTCAGGCTTACGACCTGCTGTCTGTATTCGGTCTGCAGGACACACTGCACTTTATGCGAAATATCCGGGTCAGCAATGATCGCGACCGAGAGGTTATGCGTGCCTTCGGTACCCAAGCGGGAATTGATCAAGCTCCGCGTGAGGAACATGAATCCTACGAATGTGTGGGCCGTGGCACGTGCCATGAAAGCGTGGGTTCGATCTGCACGAACAACTGCTGATGCGTGTTGCAATTTGGCACACCACCGCCAGCCTCTGGTTGGCGGTGTTTTTCATATTCATCCCAATGGCGGTCGCGGGCAACGAGACGCTCTATGATCGCTTGGCGAATTTCAATGCGCAGTTCCACGGCCAGAGCGGGTAGGTGCGTAGTCGTGCAGTTGTCGGTCTTTATCGCAAACTGACCGCTGCTGCACGCCCGTGCCTGCACGGTAGTGCCAGTCCCTTCGATGCCGATGACCTGTTCCGGGCAACCGCATTGGTCGAGATTTACTCCAGGGATCGGTCTGATGTCGATACGCTCGGCTGTCTCTACCGTCAGCTGGGAGCGTCCGGCAAGGCGACCGACTGGCACACGCGAACCTACTCCGGTGCGCTGGTGACCGTTGCGCGCTATCCCGAGGCCAATGCTCTGCGCCAGAAGTCCTCGTTACTGGACTTGTCTGTGTTGCCGCAGTTGCAATTTGCTAAGCATGCTGGTGTGCAGGGCTGGCGCATGCTGTTGCTGCAGGATGCCGCGCATGCGCGGGTGGAGTCGTGGCGGCCGGTTGCCCATCGTGCCTATGTCGTCGGGGTAGTCCACCCCGGATGCGGTTTCTCGGTTCGTGCGCTCCTGGAAATCGAAAAACGGCCGGAACTGCAGTGGTTGCAAGAGGATCTGTTACTGCTGGTACCGCCGGGCAACTCGCTGCCGGTGGGCGATCTGCTGGCATGGAACACTGCACACCCGCAGCTCCCGATGCGCCCAATGTATCTGCGCGACGACTGGAAGCGGCTGGCAAGTTTGGATACCCCGACCTTCTATTTGGTCCGCGATGGAGAGGTACTTTACGTGTTCGAGGGCTGGCCGAACGCCAAGGGCCTGGCAGGGCTTCGGCAGGCGCTTGAGCACGAACGCCGGCGATGATTTGCTGCATCCGCAATTGCCCGAAAATCCAAGGCCTCGGCAGGGTCGCTCCGCGCGCTTGGCGATGGTGCAGCAGCTAACCCGATGCAGACGCGTCTGGTAATGCGCGTAGGGGAGGCGAGCAAGGCGGGATCTCTTTCGGACCCGCGCGCAGGCTGCGTTGCCGGATGCGGTCGGGTCAGCCGTCGGTGGAATGCGTCTGTTTGGAGCGGCTCCACACTCAACGCATAGGACATGACGCGCGCTAGCTCGATGTCGTCGCAGCAGACGTCTGCTGCTGCATGCGCGGAAATGCCAGCGTAAAGCGCGCGCCTTCGCCGGGAGCGGAAGTCACCTCGACAAAGCCGCCGGCCTGACGTACTGCGCTATACACCTGCGCCAACCCCAGACCGGCACCTTTGTGGGCGTCCTTGGTGGTGAAATACGCTTCGAACAGGCGCGCTTGAACGCTTGCATCCATTCCATGGCCGGTGTCGGCAACGGCCATGGTCACGTAACGGCCTGCCGGTTTTGCCGGTTGCGCCTCCTGCTCGGTGACGAAGGTTTCGCCAGTTTCCACGCTGATGCAGTCGCCGCTGGCGCAGGCATCGCGTGCATTGATCACCAGGTTCAAGATGGCGCGCTCCACGGTGTGGCGGTCGACCATCGCGCAACATCCGCCCTCTGTGGTGTGCAGCTGTAACCGCAGTTCTGCGCCAACCACTTGTTCCAGCAACGGGCTGAGTTGTTCTGCCAGTTCGGCCAGATCCACCGCTTCGGGGCTATAAAGGATACCTGATTAGCCCTATCCCTCAGCCATGAAAGTTGCTTGCCATACGCAAAACGCGCTCTGGGCAA
>NZ_JFAQ01000299.1 GCF_001304695.1 Xanthomonas axonopodis | reverse complement strand
TGTTAGCCGCTCTTAGTCGGCTTCTCGCGTGGCGGCAGCGGCGCTTCGGGTGCTGCGCCCTCTTCGGCCAGGCGGAAGTCGATCTTGCGCTCTTCCATGCTGGCCTTGAGCACCAGCACGCGTACCGGATCGCCGAGACGGAATTCGCGACCGCGGCGCTCGCCGCTGAGCGTCTTGCGGATCGGATCGAACTGGTAATAGTCCTGCGGCAGTTGAGTGACATGCACCAGACCGTTGACCTTGGACTGCGTCAGCTCCACGAACAGACCAAATCCCGTCACACCGCTGATCACGCCATCGAACTGCCCGCCGACGTGCTTTTCCATCCACGCCGCGCGGTAGCGCTCGTCCACTTCACCTTCGGCTTCATCGGCACGCCGTCCGCGCTCGGAGCATTGCAGTGCCAGCGCCGCCATCTGACGCGGTGTATAGATGAATGTCTGCGGGCTGGCACCGGTCAACGCGTGCTTGATTGCGCGGTGCACCAGCAGATCCGGGTAACGCCGAATCGGCGAGGTGAAATGCGCGTATGCCTCCAACGCCAGACCGAAATGGCCGTTGTTCTCCGGCGAATACACCGCCAGGCTCTGGCTGCGCAGCAACACCGATTCCAGCAACGCCGCATCCGGGCGCGCGCGC
>NZ_JFAQ01000298.1 GCF_001304695.1 Xanthomonas axonopodis | reverse complement strand
GCCGCATCCGGGCGCGCGCGCACCTTCTTCAGCAGCTTGGTGTAGTCACCGGGGCGCACCTTGCTCCACGCCGGCAGGATCAGCTGGAATTCCTTGAGGAACTCCAGCAGGTCTTCGTACTTGCTCTCCGGCGGGCGCTCGTGCACGCGGTACGGTGCGGGCACATGCATGCTCAGCAGGTAGCGCGCCGCCTCGACATTGGCGGCGATCATGCATTCTTCGATCAGCTTGTGCGCATCGTTGCGCACCAGCATGCCGGCCTGGGTGACTTCGCCGGTGTTGTCGAGCACGAAGCGCACTTCGGAGGTTTCGAACTCGATCGCCCCACGATGCGTGCGCGCCTTCGACAGCACGTGATACAGCTGATGCAGGCGCTGCACCTGCGGCAGCAACGGGCCGATGAAGGCCTTGGTGTCGGCATCGTCTTCGCCCACCGCCTTCCAGACCTGGTTATAGGTCAGGCGTGCGTGCGAATTCATCACCGCCTCGTAAAAACGCGAGCCGGTCACTTCGCCATCGCGTCCCACCTGCATGTCGCAGACGAAGCACATGCGATCGACCTTGGGCATCAGCGAGCAGATGCCGTTGGACAATGTCTCCGGCAGCATCGGCACCACGAACCCGGGGAAATACACCGAGGTGGCGCGCTTTTGCGCTTCGTCGTCCAGCGGCGTCCCGGGACGCACATAGT
>NZ_JFAQ01000297.1 GCF_001304695.1 Xanthomonas axonopodis | reverse complement strand
CCCAATCACGCAGCCGACGCCAGCAGGTCATGCCGCTGCCATCGCCAAGTTCCAAAGGCAGGTCTTCCCACGCAATGCCCGTGCGCAGCACATAGACGATGCCGTTGAGGGCCTGCTGATCACTGACACGAGGTCGTCCACCTTTGGGGGAAGGCTTGACCTGCGGAATCAGTGGCTCGATGCGCTTCCACAGCGCAATAGGGATCTCGTTGCGACGTGTCATGCCGACAATGTTGCCGCCGAATCAACAGAATTCAAGGGTTTTGTTAGCCGCTCTAAGCGCAAAAAAAAGGCGTACTGAGTTGCAGGGCCACGCCGCGGGCGGCCGAAATGGCAGCCCGCCACGCGAGGTGGTGGTGGTGACAAGAGCAGCCACTAAAATGTAGCGAGAGTCGTCGGGTGGGTGTAGGCGGCGCTGATGAATCGCAGCGTGCCGGCGGTTCCGGCCAATTCTCACTCCCACTACCATCCGCGTCCGCTTGGTGGTGAGCGCAGTCGTGTTATTCGCTGTTATGGAGGCAGGTGGGGCCGTTGCAGATGTATAGGTTTGCAATGGTGTCCGTAACAGACTGACGCGGAGCAGGGCATGGACACTTCAAGCGAATACAGCGGTGGCTGCCAGTGCGGGGCGGTGCGGTTTCATGCGCGTGGTGCGTTGGTGGACGCTTCGATCTGCCACTGCCGAATGTGTCAGAAGGCATTCGGCGCGTATTACGCGCCGCTGGTGTCGGTGCGAGGCGCCGAGTTTCGCTGGACCCGTGGCGCGCCCAAGCGCTTTGCATCGTCGACCGTCGTGCAGCGCGGTTTTTGCGCCGATTGCGGCACGCCATTGACTTATGAGGCACCCGACGGCCTGGCAGTTGCGGCAGGTGCCTTCGACACGCCGGAGCATTTGCCGCCGCATATCCAATATGGGCTGGATCGCAAGCTGCCCTTCGTCGATGGCCTGGCGCAGCTGCCTACGCGTCCACCCGAAGACGATGCCTCCGCGGAGGCTTTCTTGGCCAGCGTGGTGTCGCGGCAGCATCCGGATCACGACACTGCCCATTGGCCTGTGTGAGACATCGCCCTGGTTTGAGTGTGCTGCCGATTGCGGCACGCGAGCAGCAACGGTGAAACCTCGCTCGCGGCTGCCACTCGCCGCGGCAAGACGCGCCGGTGCACCAACTGGCAGGCATCCATCGGCACAATGGGGTGCGCGGCCAGCATGCGGTGAATGCAGCGCGCGCCGTTGCCTGCGGGTGCTGCGCGTGTAGCGCCAGTGTTCCTTGCAGCCACGCTTGGTTGGCATCGCCAAGGCTCCCATGCCCCGGCCGTGACGTGACAGGCCGCAAGCCCTACCATTCCCCTTTATCTCTTCGTATTCCCGCGCAATGAGCAAGCAGAACCAGTGGATCGTCGGCGTCAATGCTGTCGCCTCGTCTGTCGAGAACGACGCCGACAACGTGCGCGAGGTGTTGATCGAGGCCGGCAGCAAGAACCCGCGCCTGACCGAGATCGAGGAACAGGCGCGCCGCAAGGGCATCGACGTCCGCCGGGTCAATACGCAGGCACTGGACGGCGTGGGCGGGCAGGTACGCCACCAGGGCGTGGCCGCACGCTATGCCGCCGCGCGGCTGTGGGCCGAGAACGAGCTGGAAGGGTTGGTCGAGGCCGCCGAAGGGCGCGCGTTGGTGCTGATCCTCGATGGCGTGCAGGACCCGCACAACCTTGGCGCATGCCTGCGCAGTGCGGCAGCGGCAGGGGTCACCGCGGTGGTGATTCCCAAGGACAAGTCGGCCACGGTGAACGCCACCGTGCGCAAGACCTCTGCCGGTGCGGCCGACCGCATTCCGGTGGTGGCGGTGACCAACCTGGCGCGCTGCCTGCGCGATCTGCAGAAGCAGTGTGTGTGGCTGTATGGTTTGGCTGGCGAAGCAGAGGCTTCGTTGTATAGCGTGGATCTGCGCGGAAATGTCGGGCTGGTGCTGGGTGGCGAGGCCGATGGCCTGCGCCGTCTCACCCGCGAGCACTGCGACGGCCTGGTCAAGATCCCGATGCCCGGCGAAATCGAAAGCCTCAATGTGTCGGTCGCGACCGGTGTGACCTTGTTCGAGGCCGTGCGCCAGCGCCTGGGCACTTAACGGCCTGCATGCATCAGGCGCAAGCGCAGGCGTGCCGGCCTGCGTAGCGCATGCGCGTTACGCGATGCACAGCAGCGCCAACTCCTGATCGTTGCAATGCCGATGGGCAGTTGCGCAATCTTCCGCGCAGATGCGGGTCGCGGCGCGCTGCCTGGCGCACGCGCAGGGAGTTGCAGCAAGGCTTTCCAGAGCTGCGCAGCCATCGTCGAACGCAGCGCGGCGTTTTGCCCACCATATCGCCAGCGAACGGCGCGTTATGTGTGATGAACGATGGGGGGGGGGGGGGCCCCTGGCAAACAGGCGAGAGCAGTTGCGGGGTCCGGGGGTCAGCACGACGACAAAACAGACGGCAGCAGCGCTGGCTTGGTGTGGGTGCCTGCCTGCTGCTGGGGCTGTGTTCTTTCGTCGCGGGGGCCTCACCGGCCGGAAGGGCACGTTTTCGCGATTAGGCCATCGAGAGCTTGTGTTCG
>NZ_JFAQ01000296.1 GCF_001304695.1 Xanthomonas axonopodis | reverse complement strand
CTGCTACTCGATCCAGAATACACCCTACTTGCGTTCGATAACGCTGTTCGCGCTACTGGCGACCTTTTTTTGGGTGTTCATGGCGTGGCGGCGTGTTGGGCCTGACAAAGTTCGGCATATCGGAGCGCTCGCCTACGACTGTCTCATCATCGGCCTGGTGATGGTCGGCATGGGCAGTTCCTTCATGGGTCTGTTCGCGGTGCTGTTGTGGATCGGGATCGGCTACGGCATCCGTTACCAGGAGCCGCTTTATCTCAAGCTCGGTATGGCGTTTACTACGGTGACTTTTGTTGTCTCTGGCCTAGTCACCAGTTGGACAGATTGGGGTGTCTTTCTCTCCTTGTTGGTAACTCTAGCAGTCGTTCCATTAATGCAGCTCTCCCCGATGACGCGGATCATCAAACTGTTAGAACAGCTTGATACGGCAAACAAGGAACTCGATGAAGCGAACAAGACCAAAACCCGCTTCATCAGCAACGTTTCGCACGACCTGTTGACGCCAGTTAGCTCGATCATTGGCTACTGCGGTCTACAGCCACCGCCGATTGAAGGGATCCGGATCAACGCTTACCAGCTCACGCGGCAAATCCGGGCGATTATTGGAAAGACCGCTTCCGAAGACCTCACCCACGAGGAGCATCACGAAAGGTTCGATCCGGTCGATTTACTGCGCCAGGTGGCGACAATCGTAAATCCACTTGCAGAAATTAATGGCGCGCAGATCACGATCATCAACGCAGGATCAATCGGCGTGTTTTCCGGAGCTGTGCATGCACTGTCAATCTGCCTCATCAATCTAGTGAACAACGCTGCTAAGCATTCTGGCTGCGACAGAATCGAGCTTGGGGCTGGCTACGACGGAACGATGCTCAGTTTTGTTGTCGCCGACAATGGGAACGGGATTCCGGAGTCCCAGCAGCAGCTTGTCTTTCAGCGATTTCATCGGGCCGGGTCTTCAACTGGTGCCGATGGCCTTGGGCTGGGTCTTTCGATTGTGCACGACACCATTGAGGTTGTCGGCGGGCAAGTAACGCTGCAAAGCACCAGCACCGGCTCCACTTTTCGATTGACCGCACCCGCAGCCCAACTCCTGGACACCGAGAGCCGCCCGCGAGCGATCGTGCCTACACGGACAGCATTGGCACGCGTGGCCTGCGTCCTGTTTGTGGATGACGAATTCCAAAGCCGCAGCGCTTGGTACGCCGTACTGCAGGAGGCGGGCTATCACGTGCATGCGGCTGCTGGGGGTATTGAGGCCTTGGCCGCTATCGACGCCGGCAATCACTACGACGTACATGTTCTCGATTACCGAATGCCGGAAATGAACGGCATCGAGTTAGCCGTGGCGATTCGGGCGCGCAACCCAGGGGCCAGGATCATAGCCCTCAGCGCAGATGCCGAAGATGACCGGGCACTGGTCTTTGAACAGCCCCTCGCCGATGGCCTGCTGGATGCTGCGCTCGGCAAACCCATCCACCCGGAGAAGCTGATAGCGAGCGTTGAGCAGGCATGTTCCAGTACGCTAATCCCTTCGCTCCCAACTGATGCCTACGCCGAATGAAAATTTTTCTTACCGGATCGTCCGGTTGCCTGGCCAGCGTTCTGCTGCCTGTACTCGCCGCAGATGATTATGTGAAGAGCATAACAGGTATCGATATCGTAGAGCCTAGCTTCACCGATCCTAAATTCACCCACGTCACGATGGACATGCGCAGCCCTGAAGTGCACGACCTCATGCGCGGGCACGATGCGGTGATCCACCTCGCTTTTGCCGTAAAGCGCGGCCGGCTCAGCGTGCCGAAAATGACAGAAATCAATGTCGGTGGTAGCCGCAACGTCATCGACTCTGCTGTTGCGAACGGGATCGCAACGTTTGTGAACCTCAGCAGCGTTTCAGTCTATGGCGAGGGCGAGAACATGAGCGAGGAGGCGAAGCCGAACCCGCCGACCTGGTTCGAGTATGCCGATCACAAGGCCGAGGTCGAACGCTATCTCGCGGCGAAGATCCCCAGTGCCGTGCAGATCCGGGCACACCTGATTATCGGAGCACACGCGCAGAAGTTCCTACGCGAGATCTTCCTGTTACCGGTCTGGCTGGACTTCGGACAAAGCCCACCTAAGCAGCAGGTTGTGCATGAAGCCGACGTGGTGGACGCCATCGTAGCGGCCCTGAAGAAGGGTGCGCAGGGCATCTACAACGTCGCAGCCGACGACGTGATCGCGCTGGGTGGCGATTACATTCAGAGGGGCCAGGATGAAGGACGCAAGATCCGGCGGATGCCGTTTTCCGTCGTTCGGTTGTCCGCCGTTCTGGCGCAGACTGTGATGAAGAACGATCTGCTGACGCTGGTTTCGATGTTGAAAACCACCGCAACCGTCTCGTGCGAAAAGGCGAAGAAGGAGCTTGGCTGGCGGCCTCGCCGGTCGGCTTGGCAAGCGCGAACAGACGCATTACGGTCGCTCGATGCCAGCTAGGAAAGGTCTGATCAACGCGGCCGGACGACACTGCGAGACACATCGGTCGCGTCGACCGCGCTCAGACCTTCGATTTTCCGCCGTTTCCGGCGCATTTTCGGGTTGTTTGCCCCATTACAGGCGACGTCCCCCCGATTTTGAGTAGCACGCCAGTTTGGAGTCCAATTCCCTACCTGAAGGAGATTGGACGTGAAGAAGCGTTTTACCGAGGAACAAATCATTGGCTTTTTGCGCGAGGCCGAAAGCGGCGTGGCGATCAAAGATCTGTGCCGGCGACATGGCTTCAGCGAAGCCTCGTATTACCTATGGCGCAGCAAGTTCGGTGGGATGAGCGTGCCCGATGCCAAACGGCTCAAGGCGTTGGG
>NZ_JFAQ01000295.1 GCF_001304695.1 Xanthomonas axonopodis | reverse complement strand
GAAGGCGTCGGCATTCAAGGAGCGGCTGACCCAGCCCACGATGAAGCTGTCGTGCTGCCAATGCTCCAGCGTGCCCACCAACTGGTCGGTCTTGGGGAACTGCAGGCGCAGCCGCTTGCCGGCCTCGACAATCACGACATCGCCCTACCAGGGGTCGCGATAGGTGGTCGCGTAACTGCGCAGCGGCAGCGACGGCGCGGTCCGCGCCGTCGCTGCCGCTGCGCAGTTACGCGACCACCTATCGCGACCCCTGGTACGGCGATGTCGTGATTGTCCAGGACGGCAAGCGGCTGCGCCTGCAGTTCGCCAAGACCGCCCAGTTGGTGGGCACGCTGGAGCATTGGCAGCACGACAGCTTCATCGTGCGCTGGGACGACCGCTCCTTGAATGCCGATGCCTTCGTCAATTTTGCGCTGACCCCGGATGGCGCGGTGCGCGAGATGCGCATGGAGCCGATTTCGCCGCTGACCGATTTCAGCTTTGATTTCCAGGACCTGGTGCTGACGCCGGTGCCGGCGAGACCGCTGCGGGCAAATGATGCAGGCAAGCGCGGATGGCCTCTGCGCCTGGCGGGCCCAAGCACGTAGATGGGCTCCGTTAGCCATCGGCAGCCGCGCGCTATCGAAGTGCGGCAGGTCCGGTTACGATCTGCGCACTTTCCACGGATGTTGCCGCACGCATGACCACTCCGCAGATGTCGGTGTACTTCTTTTTGCAGGCTGCTGCGATTTTGTTGGTGTGCCGGCTGGTCGGCATGCTGGCCAAGCGCTTCTGGCAACCGCAGGTGGTCGGTGAAATGATTGCCGGTGTGATGCTGGGGCCCTCGTTGTTCGGCATGCTGGCGCCAGGCGCGCAGGCGGCTTTGTTCCCCAAGCAGACCATGGACGTGCTGTACGTGTTCGCGCAGTTCGGCGTGGGCCTGTACATGTTTCTGGTCGGAACCGATTTCCGCGGCGACCACTTTCGCGCGCGCTATCGCAGCGCCATGAGCGTGTCGATGGCGGGCATCGCGGTGCCGTTCCTGCTCGCGTTTGCCATGTGCCCGTGGTTGATCAACGTGGAAGGCCTGTTTTCGGAAAAGGCCAAGCTGGCCGAAGCGTCGCTGTTCCTGGGCGCGGCCATTGCAATCACCGCCTTCCCGATGCTGGCGCGCATCATCCACGAACGCGGTCTGACCAATAGCCCGTTGGGCACCTTGGCGCTGACCGCCGGCGCGTTCGACGATGCCGCAGCGTGGTGCATTTTGGCCGTGGTGCTGGCCAGTTTCGGCGGCAGTTGGGGCAGTGCCTACCTGGCCATCGGCGGCGGCATCGGCTATGCGGTCTTCATGATTTTCGTCGGCCGGCATCTGCTCAAGCGGCTGGCAGATCATGTGGTGCCCGGCCAGCCGCTGAGCAGCAGTGTGTTGGCGTGG
>NZ_JFAQ01000294.1 GCF_001304695.1 Xanthomonas axonopodis | reverse complement strand
AATCCCCAATTCCGAATCCCATGAAAAGCATCTGCGTCTACTGCGGCTCCAATGCCGGCAACAAGCCTGCCTATGTCGAGCGCGCCACGGCGCTGGGTCAACGCATTGCAGAACAAGGCCTGCAGTTGGTCTACGGCGGCGGCAATGTGGGCTTGATGGGCACCGTGGCCAATGCGGTGCTGGCGGCCGGTGGTGAAGTGACCGGGGTGATTCCGCAGCAACTGGCCGATTGGGAAGTGGCACACCGCGGGTTGACCACGCTGGAAATCGTCGGCTCCATGCATGAGCGCAAGATGCGCATGTTCGAACTGTCCGATGCCTTCGTCGCCCTGCCCGGCGGCTTCGGCACCATGGAAGAGATCTTCGAAATGCTGACCTGGCGCCAGCTGGGCATCGGCAACAAACCCTGCGCGTTTCTGGACATCGAAGGTTTCTACGCGCCGCTGATCGGCATGATCGACCGGATGGTCGAAGAACGGTTCCTGCATCCGGACCAGCGCGCCGATCTGTGGTACGGCGCCGATATCGAGCAGATGCTCGAATGGATGCAGCACTACACCCCGGCGCAGGCATCGAAGTGGATCGACGAGAAGCGTCGCTCCACCCTGGTATAACTCTTCGCCAACCAGCCTCTCCGACTCGGCGGCACTGCGTACCCGCGCGCGGTGGATCACTGCGCGCAGCACCATCACGGCATCGGCAAATGCGATGTCGGCCAGCAACGCCACATCCTGTGACGACATCCTCGAGAGACCGCAGCGCGGCCATGCCAACAGTCCGATCTGCCAGCTTGCAACGGCAGTCACGACGGCTGCAGCGATCCGTAGCACCGCCTCGCATAGAATGACGGCGATGCTCGATACCCTCGCCGCTGACGCGCACCATCGCCTGGACATCAAGCACAGTCGCTTTGTGGCCCACGCTGCCGCACTGGACACTCCAGCGCATGCGCAGGAGGTGGTGCAGCGCGTGGCGGTGCCGGAGGCAACCCACAACTGCTGGGCCTACCGGTTCGGGGAGGACTACCGTTCCAGCGACGACGGCGAGCCGAGTGGTACCGCCGGCCGGCCGATCCTGGCCGCCATCGACGGCCA
>NZ_JFAQ01000293.1 GCF_001304695.1 Xanthomonas axonopodis | reverse complement strand
GTTGCCCACATGAAGCACAGAGGCCTCCCAACAGAGGCCTCGATCACCGGGATTGCCCTGAATGGGCAAAGCGATCTACGCGCCCCATCGTCTATGTGCATCCAACCTCCCGCGAAACGCGGGAACGGGGCTTGATCAGCGTTGCCCTAAGTTCCAGAGCACCACGCGTCGATGCGCTGCCATCGCGCGGGCGCACATCGCTTCGCGCATGAGCAAGCCGGCGACTGCAGCGATCAACCGATGCTGCAGTGCTGCATGCAACCGCCACGCTGCATGCACTGCGTCGCCGCATCGCGCGTTACCATGCTGCACTCTCGATCTTGTTGCGATCTCGGCAATGCCCGATGCACCCCGCACCCACGATGGCACACCGGCCAGCCGCTTCCAGCTGCCTGCTGGCCCGTGGGTCTCGGTCTTCGATGCGCTGTGCGCGTGTTTTCCGTCGATTACCGCTGAGCGTTGGCGCGATCGTTTCGCACGCGGCCTGGTGCGCGATGCCAATGACCAGGCCCTGGGGCTGTCAGCACCGTATCGCCTGGGTGCGGACGTCCGCTATTTCCGCGAGGTCGCCGATGAGCCGGTGATTCCGTACGTCGAGACAGTCGTGCACGCCGACGCGCAGTTGGTGGTGGCCTGCAAGCCGCACTTTTTGCCGGTGGCACCAGCCGGTGCATACGTGCGCGAGACGTTGCTGACGCGACTGGTGCGGCGGCTGGACAACCCGGCGCTGGTGCCGTTGCACCGCATCGATCGCGAGACCGCGGGGCTGGTGCTGTTCTCGGTCAACCCTGCCACGCGCGGGATCTATCAGGCCCTGTTTCGCGAGCGGCGCATCCGCAAGCACTACCTGGCAGTGGCACCACCGCTGCCACAGCTGACATTTCCGCATGTGCATCGCAGCCTGTTGGAGCCGGGGGAGCCGTTTTTTCGCATGCGCGAGGGCGTGGGCGAACCAAACAGCGAGACAGTGATCGAGGTGGTCGCACGCAACGCAGACACCTGGACGTATCGGCTGGAGCCGGTGACCGGGCGCAAGCATCAACTGCGTGTGCACATGGCCGCGCTGGGCGCGCCGATCCTGCACGATCGGTTTTATCCAGAGCTGGAAGACCAGCGGCCCGATGATCCGGAGCGGCCGTTGCAGCTGTTCGCGCAGACGCTTGCATTCGATGACCCGATGACCGGTGAGCCCCGGCACTTCGCTGCGACGGTCGAACCCATAAAGCCAGCTTGAGATGCGAGCCTCTGCTTCGCTAAGGAATTGAGGCGAAATATCTGATTTTCAGATATTCGAAAGAGCGCGCTACGGTGGCCTTGCGGACATCCCGTCCGTTCAAGTCGAGGACTGACGCCATGACTGCTTCGAAAGCCCTTTCGACCACCGCTCGGCGACGCGCCACGCCAGCGGCCACGCTGCAAACGCAGGAGGAGCACTTCACCTTCGGCGTCACCCTGCAGCAGATCGACAAGTTCCATACGCTGCTGCGCACGATCACCGCGCAGAGCGACATGGTGGCGGTCTGCAGTGGCAAGCCACTGGACGCCACCAGTCTCTCGGTGTTTGGCGAGAGCATCTTCAATGCCGCCCGCGCGGTGCGCGGTGTGGTCGATGAGATTTGCGAACAGCGGCTCGGCGGCGGCGACGGCCCGGCCGATGCCGCCGAAGCGCGCGTGCAATCGCGTCAGCCTCAACGCACCTTGTACAACACCGCCGCACCCGGCCTGGGTTCGAACATCGGCACGGTCTGCTGCTTGAGCGCGGTGCCCTTGGCATCCCACGCCAGGGTGTCGGTGGGGTATTCGTCCTTGCGGGTCATGCTGTCGATCTGTTTGGTGATGACGGTGGATCCGGCCTTCACTTCCGGGTTCCAGGCGAACACGCCCAGGCGGCCGTAGAACACGGCCGGTGCTGCGGCGTCCAGGCGGCGGTCGGGGCACATGACCAGGCCGCGTTCCAGCATCACGCGCAGCGCGCCGACCGGGACGGCCTTGACGGTGGGCGTGGTGCGTTCGGTGCTGTGGCCGGGGCAGACATTGGCCGAGCGGGTCAGCATGTCTTCGACCACCTGACGGTGCCGCGCCGCCGCGCCGCGCTGCATAACGCAACGGCCGCTGACGCGCCTGGCGGCTGTCAGGAGCCTCCCGATTGAGCGGCAGCAGCGACCCGGTTAGCGTGCGCGCACGTACTCAGCTGGACACCCCATGGAACGCGCCGACCTCATCGCAGCAGTGCTGACCGGCATGCGGCGCGCCGAAGACTTTCGCGCGCGGGACTCGCTTTACAGCACTGCGCACAGCGAGCAGATGCAGGTGGACCACGGCAAGGCGGCCGACGCCGAGCTGGTGCTGTCGATGTTTGCGTTCACCCCCGAGCACCTGAAGTTACTTGGCACCGCCGGCATCGAAAACCTGGGTGAAATCGTCTGCCACGCGTGGGCCTTGAACGGTGGCAATAACGAGGCGCTGATCCGCTGGTTTCGCCAACCCATGAATGCTCTCGACGGCCAGACGCCTGCGGCGATGGTGCGTGGCGGGCGCATCCAGGTGCTGCTGCTGGTGCTGCGCCAGCAGGTGGAATGGGAATTGCCGCGCTCTGGCTGACGCCCGACCGGCACCGCCGCGCATGCGACCTGGCAGGCGCAGTGCGATTGCGGTAGGCGTTGCACGCACGTAGCGCTGCGTGCAACCCGGCGATCTCAGCCGCTCATCGCTTCGGTCGCGCCACCGCGTACATCTCTGCGGCGATCTTCTTCATCAGCGCGTCGCTGTCGTCGCTCTCGGCATAGAGATCGAAGTGGGTGCGGCCTTCCAGATAGCGGAAATCGCTCCTGGCGCCCAGGCCATCCAGCACCGCCTGGAACTTATGCGCCGCGCCATCCAGGTAGAACGTATCGGCGGTGCCAACGATCAGATGGATCTTCCCATCCAGATCCGGCTTGAGCGTGGGCCATCGCGCGGCCACGCGCGCGGAAATGTCGTAGTGGGTACGCCAATAGGCCACCACGGCCGGATCCACCTTGCCGGTGTCGCGGTCGAACATCGGCAGCGGCCGGCCGTCGGCGCCGCGCGGCGAAAAGACCCACTCGAACGAGGTGAACTGCCCGCCGTATGGGCCGAGCACGCGCTCGAGCTTGGCGAAGGTTTCCAGATCGGCCAGCACCTTGCCATGGTCGCGGATCAGCGGGAACTGGCTGCCGTCCGCACGGCGGTAGAAGTTGGCGTTGGGCGCGTACAAATCCGGGCCGGTAAAGTTGCGGAAATCGCTGGAATCCGGCGAGGTGGACCAGGTGCCGCCAAACAGTTTGGGATAGCGCGTCTGCAACCAAAGCGTGGCCCAGCCGCCGGACGAATGCCCGGTCAGGAAGCGGCCGCTGGCCTTGCCGTCCATCTTGTACTGGCGCTCGAGCGCCGGAATCAACTCTTCGGTGAGCGCGGTGCCCCACGGGCCGTTGTTGACCGAATCGGCGAACTCATGGGTGCCGGTGGGGGTGGACTGATCCAGGAAGACCCAGATCATCGGCGGCATCTGCTTGGCCGCCATCAGGCTCCAGGTGGACGCAATGCTGCCGGCGAAGCGGTTGTAGCTACCGCCGAAGCCATGCGTGACATACACGGTGGGATAGCGCGTGGCGGCCTTGGCGTTGTAGCCGGGCGGTGTCAGCACACGGGCGCGCAGCGACACCGGCCGGCCCCAGAACGCGCTGAGCGATGGGCTCACCATCGAGGCATCGGCGCTATGCAGCTTGGCTTCGGGCATCGCATCGCGCACCGCCTGCGACGCGCGCGGCGAGACCTGCCACGGATTGTCCGAGACCGGCACCTGCTTGCTCAAGGTCAGCGCCGGCAGCGGCTTGCCCTTGGCCAGGGTCACGGCGGTGACCTCGCTCAGCAGATCGCCGCCATCGCGGCCGCTGTAGCCATAGCTGTGGTCCGGGTCCAGCACGGCCTGGAACAGATAGGCGCCCGCCGGAAGCGCGGAAAACCCGCTGGGGTAGGCGATGTTGTCCAGATCGATCTGCACGCTGGCCGCCGGCGCAAGCCCGGCGACCTCCTGCGCGGCCACCGCGGTGGCGGTGGGACGGAACGGGTTGGTATCCACGTCCTCGACCTTGCCGTCCTTGGCCAGGGTGGCGAACACCAGCAGGCGCCCGGAGGCGGGCTGGTCGGTGGCGCCGCCCAGGGTGACGCGCAGCAAACGATGCGCGGCCACCGGCGCGGCCGCATGCGCGGCGCATGCGCACAGCAGGCCAACGGCCAGGCCCAGGCGCGGGGCAAGACGAGGGGCAAGACGACGCAGGGACATGCGGATCCTTTGGAACGTAGCCGGATGGAGCAGGCGCACACGGCCTGGCGCAGACTGTAACTACTTTCGGGCGGCTTTGGATCTCAAGTGCGAGGAAATTCCACCCATCCGACCTGAGCTAGCTAGGATGCCTTGCTTGGCTAATTCCTCAACTGCGGCTTTGACAAGCTGGCACTGATTCCATCATTTTCCTACTTGCCGGTTATCTAGTTGATATGATACGCCCAGGGTTCCGTA
>NZ_JFAQ01000292.1 GCF_001304695.1 Xanthomonas axonopodis | reverse complement strand
CGATTAGTTCTTTTTTGATATACGTAATCAGGAACCTCCGAAGTATACCTGATCCTCTTCGGCGGCAGCTTCAGATGTTTATAAAAGACAGTCATTGGCTAGGGCCTGTTAACACTAAGAGTGGCTAACAAAACATAGCGAGCGGTCGTCAGGTGGGCGTGGACGGCGCACAGGAACCGGAGTGTACGAGGGGTACATGAGGATTCCGAGCACCGGCCGCGCCCGCCTGGCGGCTGCGCAGTAGTTTTGTTAGCCGCTCTTAGCCCCAGCTTCGATAGCGCAAGCAGCATGAGCATCTACGCGATGCTCGCGACAAGCCGCGATAGAGCGCCCTGACGCGAGCAACTTTACATGTCGCGCGCGTCCAAGGCCGTGTGTGTCGTGTCTGGATAACGTCAATGATGACGCTCGGTCGATATTCGCTTACCGAATGACGATTACGCCAAATGGAGTTGCTCGGGATTGGCCGCATTGCAGAATGTACCGCTGGTTACTGGAGCATGGTATGGAATCTCGTATCACCCCGACCTCTGGCGCAGCAAGCTCGCCGCTCCCTGCGGCCGATGACGCGGCGTTACCACGCAACCCGGCAACGGCCGACGATCAGCAACATGGCACTGATGCCCGATTGGCTGGACTAACGCCCCGCCGCAGCGTGGCGCCGGCCAGCGCAGCCCCGGCGCCTGATTGCATGACGCCGGACGCCGCGTGCTCCAGGAGCATACGTGCGCCTGTCTCGGCTCCCGGCGTAAACCGGCCGGACAAGCCCATATTCTCGATTATTCGGCCTATCACATTTCTCTCAACCAAGGCCGACATTGGCGGCCATGACGCGATGCGCCTGTCTGGAAGTGCTGTTGTCTTCTCGCGCTCCAAGGCGACATTGGGAGGCAGCGACGTGGGCATGGTCGGGATGCTCGATGGCCAGGAGCATCTTGTCAAAACCGGAATTTCGCGCAGCCTGCTGGGTCAAGCAATGGCCTGTTGCGCGAAAGGGCAAGGCGAGACGGCCAACAAACGCTTGGGCTACATCGTTGGCTCTGCAGCCAGGCTGCTCGAGGGCGCCATGGACAAGGAGGCCACGCAACAATGGCTGACACGGGCCTTCCATGCCTTTCTCGATACCGAAAAAGGTAAGAAATTGGCTGAAAAAGCGAAGACGGGTGCGTTAGGGCAACGCTGATCAAGCCCCGTTCCCGCGTTTCGCGGGAGGTTGGATGCACATAGACGATGGGGCGCGTAGATCGCTTTGCCCATTCAGGGCAATCCCGGTGATCGAGGCCTCTGTTGGGAGGCCTCTGTGCTTCATGTGGGCAAC
>NZ_JFAQ01000291.1 GCF_001304695.1 Xanthomonas axonopodis | reverse complement strand
TCGCAAAGTACGCGGCGGCCTTTTTTAGTATGTCGCGCTCCTCGGTCACTCGGCGCAACTCGGCCTTCAGCCGCCGAACCTCCGCGCTCTGGTCCACCTCGGCGCGCTGCACGACGCCGGGCTTGCCGAACTTGCGCAGCCAGGCGTACAGGCTGTGCGTGGTAACACCCAGGCGCTCGGCGACTTCTGCCACTTTGAACCCGCGATCGGTCACTTGGCGGACCGCCTCGACCTTGAACTCATCTGTATACCGCTTACTGCTCATGGACACCTCCGAATTAGCCATTTTCCATGGCCTTGAGATGTCTAGGAAAGCCTGGGCGTATCAGCTGCGCTTTTTTGGTGCGTTGTTCAGAGGTTCCCTGGGTGTTGCGCTGCTGCAAAGTTGCGTCTAGAATACTCCTCCCCGCCCGAATAGCTCAGCCGGTTAGAGCACTTGACTGTTAATCAGGGGGTCGTTGGTTCGAGTCCAACTTCGGGCGCCAAGATGTTCAAAAAGCCGCGACACGTCGCGGCTTTTTGTTTGCCTGCTCATCGGGCCGTGCAGTTCACAGAACTGGTGTAGCGGACGGTACGTGCTCTTCCCGAATTGTTGACCAATATGTCAGTCAGTCGCCGAGCGTTGCTGCAGAGACTAATGGTGATGTTCGTCCCGCTGCTTCGGCCATTCGGTAGGAAACGAACGATTGATCTTCCGACGGTGCTGGTGATGTCGAGGCCGCCGGTGGAGGAGGCATGCTCCACCCTGATGACGGATGCGGCGCTTAGCGGCTGCCCGCCGCGCTCCGGGTCCCTAAAGAGGATCCATCCGCGGCTCCAGTCGCGATCTGTTCGGCAACGAGCTCCGTCGGTAGAAGGACAAATGCTAACAGGCTCGCCGTGTGTAATGGCAGAACTTCTGGCCATCGCAAGATGTGCGGTCAGCAGGTGAACGCGTGTGGTCGCTCGCTGCCACTCGATGAGGCTTCTGAAGCTGGGCATGCCGATGGCTGCACCGATTCCGATGATCGCCATCACGATGAGCAACTGGACTGCAGTGTACCCTCTCGCGCTCGAATAGCCTGCTGCGTCCATTGCGCGTCTCCTTGAAGTGGAGCAAGCAGTCTCAACATTGGTTGCTTGCCAGGTAACGCTGCCTCCACTTGCGTGGCTGTCAGGGTTCTACCGATGCTGGCCTCCGTAAATTCGTGCAGCCTCCCCGAGATCCGCTCCATGACCGACTGTTTTCAGCTAGTATCCCCTTACTCGCCAGCGGGCGACCAGCCTGCGGCCATCGACAAGCTGGTCGCCAACTTCGAGGCTGGGCTGGCCAAGCAGACCTTGTTGGGTGTAACGGGCTCGGGCAAGACCTACACCATTGCCAATGTGGTGCAGCAGGTGCAGAAGCCGACCCTGGTGATGGCGCCAAACAAGACGTTGGCGGCGCAGCTGTACGGCGAGTTCAAGTCGTTCTTCCCGCATAACGCGGTCGAGTACTTCGTCAGCTACTACGACTACTACCAGCCGGAGGCGTATGTGCCATCGTCGGACACCTTCATCGAGAAGGACAGTTCGATCAATGAGCACATCGAGCAGATGCGCTTGTCGGCGACCAAGACCTTGCTGTCTCGGCGCGATTCGCTTGTGGTTGCGACGGTTTCGGCAATCTACGGTCTGGG
Source organism: Xanthomonas axonopodis (assembly GCF_001304695.1). Lineage (GTDB taxonomy): Bacteria > Pseudomonadota > Gammaproteobacteria > Xanthomonadales > Xanthomonadaceae > Xanthomonas > Xanthomonas axonopodis. Next base: position 2,018 of record NZ_JFAQ01000291.1, on the reverse strand, counting down.
CGCGCCGGAGGACTACCTATCGCTGCGTCTGATCCTGTCGGTTGGCGAGCACATCGATCAGCGCCAGTTGATCCGCCATCTCACCGATCTGCAATACACCCGCAACGAGTTCGAACTCACGCGCGGTGCCTTTCGCGTGCGCGGCGAGGTGTTGGACGTGTTCCCCGCCGAGTCAGATACCGAGGCCTTGCGCATCGAGTTGTTCGATGGCGACATCGAACAGCTGACGTTGTTCGATCCACTCACCGGCGAAACCTTGCGCAAGTTGCAGCGCTACACCGTGTACCCGAAAACCCATTACGCAACGACGCGTGAACGCACCTTGAGTGCGGTGGACACAATCAAGGAGGAGCTGAAGGAACGCCTGGAGCAGCTCTACGCGCAAAACAAGTTGGTCGAGGCGCAGCGTCTGGCGCAGCGCACGCAATTCGATCTGGAAATGATGGCCGAAGTGGGTTTTTGCAACGGTATCGAAAACTACTCGCGGCATCTCACCGGCAAGGCGCCCGGCGAGCCGCCGCCGACCCTGTTCGACTACCTGCCGCCGGACGCGCTGCTGGTTATCGATGAGTCGCACGTGACCATTCCGCAGATCGGCGCGATGTACAAGGGCGACCGTTCACGCAAGGAAACGCTGGTGGAGTTCGGTTTTCGATTGCCGTCCGCCCTGGACAACCGCCCCTTGCGTTTCGAAGAGTGGGAGGCGCACTCGCCACGCAGCATCTACGTCTCGGCAACGCCTGGTCCTTACGAGGTGCGCGAGTCCGCCGGCGAAGTTACGGAGCTGGTGGTGCGTCCAACCGGTCTGATCGACCCGGTGGTGGAGATTCGTCCGGTTGGTACGCAGGTCGACGACCTCATGTCCGAGGTTCACGAGCGCATCAAGCTCGGCGATCGCGTGTTGGTGACCACGTTGACCAAGCGCATGGCCGAAAACCTCACCGAATACCTGGGCGAACACGGGATTCGGGTGCGCTACCTGCACTCGGATATCGACACCGTCGATCGCGTGGAGATCATTCGCGACCTGCGTCTGGGCAAGTTCGATGTGCTCGTGGGCATCAATCTGCTGCGCGAGGGTCTGGACATGCCGGAAGTCTCGCTGGTGGCGATCCTCGATGCCGACAAGGAAGGCTTCCTGCGATCGACCGGTTCACTGATCCAGACCATCGGCCGTGCCGCACGCAATCTGCGCGGCAAGGCCATTTTGTATGCCGACAAGATGACGCGCTCGATGCAGGCGGCGATCGACGAGACAGATCGTCGCCGCGAGAAGCAGGTCGAGTACAACCTGGAACATGGCATCACGCCGAAATCCGTCGAGCGGCCGATCGCAGACATCATGGAGGGCGCGCGCGACGATGCGGCCCAGAAGAAGTCGGGCAAGGGCCGTTCGAAATCGCGCCAGGTCGCAGAGGAGGCGCCCGATTACCGTGCCATGAAGCCTGCGGAAATCGCTGGCAAGCTCAAGAGTCTGGAGCAGAAGATGTATCAGCATGCCAAGGATCTGGAGTTCGAGGCCGCAGCTCAAATCCGCGATCAGATCCAGAAGTTGAAAGCGGCAAGTCTGGGCTAGGGCGGGTGGCTCGCCTTGCAGACACGATAGGGCTTGTGATCGGTAAAACCCTGCGCTAGAATGCGCGCCCTGCACAGCGCAATGCTGGGGCAGGATTCGGGCGGTTAGCTCAGCGGTAGAGCACTACCTTGACATGGTAGGGGTCACAGGTTCGAACCCTGTACTGCCCACCACTCAAACCCTTGAAGTTAGGGCAAAAAGTGGAAACGAAGAAAGCCGGCCATAAGCCGGCTTTTTTGTTGTCCTGTAACGGTCCTGCAAAAAGCGAGGGTGCGCGAAGTGGCAAAGCTTCTATCCGGTATCGATTGGGGTTCGGTGGCCGACTGGGTGCCAGGCATCGGCTCTTTGACAGCAGCCGTAATAGCGATATGGCTGGCCAAGCGGGGTGAGAGGATCAATCTACGTGGCTACTGTGGACTGCGCGACGTCCCCCCGTCCTGAG
>NZ_JFAQ01000290.1 GCF_001304695.1 Xanthomonas axonopodis | reverse complement strand
GCTTACTTGATGATCTTGGCAACCACGCCGGCGCCGACGGTACGACCGCCTTCACGGATGGCGAAGCGCAGACCTTCGTCCATCGCGACCGGGTTGATCAGCGTCACCGCTATCTTGACGTTGTCGCCCGGCATCACCATATCCACCCCTTCCGGCAGATGGATCGCGCCCGTGATGTCGGTGGTGCGGAAGTATAACTGCGGGCGGTAACCATTTAAGAACGGCGTGTGACGACCACCCTCGTCCTTCGACAGCACGTACACCTCGGCCTCGAACTCGGTATGCGGCTTGATCGTACCCGGCTTGCACAGCACCTGGCCGCGCTCCACGTCGTCACGCTTGGTGCCACGCAGCAGAAGACCCGCGTTGTCGCCCGCCTGACCCTGGTCCAGCAGCTTGCGGAACATTTCCACGCCGGTCACCGTGGTCTTCTGCGTCGTACGGATCCCGACAATTTCGATTTCGTCGCCCACCTTGATGATGCCGCGCTCGATACGACCGGTCACCACGGTGCCGCGGCCGGAGATCGAGAACACGTCTTCGACCGGCATCAGGAACGGGCGATCGACGTCGCGGGTCGGATCCGGAATGAAGCTGTCCAGCGCATCGACCAGCTTCAGGATCGCCGGCACGCCGATGTCGCTCTGATCACCGTCCAGCGCCAGACGCGCCGAACCGTGGATGATCGGGGTGTCATCGCCCGGGAAGTCGTACTTGCTCAGCAGCTCGCGCACTTCCATTTCGACCAGCTCGAGCAGCTCGGCGTCGTCGACCATGTCGGCCTTGTTCAGGAACACGACGATGTGCGGCACACCGACCTGACGCGAGAGCAGGATGTGCTCGCGGGTCTGCGGCATCGGGCCGTCAGCGGCCGAACACACCAGGATCGCGCCGTCCATCTGCGCCGCACCGGTGATCATGTTCTTGACGTAGTCGGCGTGGCCGGGGCAGTCAACGTGCGCGTAGTGACGGTTCGGGGATTCGTATTCGACGTGGGCGGTCGAAATTGTGATGCCGCGCGCCTTCTCTTCCGGCGCTGCGTCGATCGCGTCGTACGCCTTGAACTCGCCACCGAAACGCTCGGCACCGATCTTGGTCAGCGCAGCGGTCAACGTGGTCTTGCCATGGTCAACGTGACCGATGGTGCCGACATTGACGTGCAGCTTGGTGCGCTCGAATTTAGCTTTTGCCATG
>NZ_JFAQ01000029.1 GCF_001304695.1 Xanthomonas axonopodis | reverse complement strand
TCAAGGAACAGTGCGTCCATCAGCACCGGTTCGAGAGCCTGGCCCACGCACTACGCGTCATCAGCGACTGGATTGGGTTCTACAACCGGCAGCGCCCGCATCAGGCACTGAAGATGATGACGCCTGACCAAGCCTATGCCGCTACATTAACCAACTGACCTGTGCAGAAACCGGTGGGTCATTATATTGATGCGCTACTTGGGCGTGAAGTACAAGCCTGCTTGGCGAGTGAAATACAAGATCAGGCAGGTCATGGCACAGCGGGAAGCTGTATATGCACGCTCCTGCAAAAGTGCCCCAAATGTGGGTGCAGCAGACACAGTTCACGGGATGCCGCTGTAACGATTCCCGATTCTCGATTCCCGGCCCCTCAGTCCTGCTCGCGATGAAATGTCGCCACTTCCGGCCAGCCTTGTTCGCGCGCATGTCGGGCCATGCGTTCGGCCATGTACACCGAGCGATGCTTGCCGCCGGTGCAACCGAAGGCGATGGTCACGTAGCTGCGGGTATCGTTGCGCAGCCGCGGCAGCCAGGTGTCGAGCAGGTCCACGATCTGCGCGCTGTAACGTTGCACGTCGGCCTCGTTGTCCAGATAGTTGCGCACCCCGGCATCGCGGCCGGTCAGCGGGCGCAGCTCCGGATCCCAGTGCGGGTTGGGCAGCACGCGGGCATCGAACACGAAGTCGGCTTCGGCCGGCACGCCGCGCTTGTAGGCAAACGATTCGAACAGCAGCGACAGCCGATCATTGGAACCAAGCGCAAACTCGGTAACCACGCGGCGGCGCAATTGATGCACGTTGAGCGTGCTGGTGTCGATGACGGCATCGGCCTGCGTACGCAACGGTTCGGTCAACTGGCGCTCGCGGGTGATCGCCTCGGGCAGTGCCAGGCCGAGATGGCTCAGCGGATGACGGCGACGGGTGTCGGCGTAGCGCTTGATCAGCGCCTCGTCGCTGGCTTCGAAAAACAGTAGTCGCGCCTCGATGCCGTATTCCTGCGCGGCCTGGCGCCACTGCGCCAGCTGGGTCAGGTCGCTGCGGCTGCGCACATCGATGCCCACCGCCAAGCGCTGGTCGCCGATCGGGTTACCACGCAGGCGGCTTTTGACGAAGTCCGGCAGCAGCTCGACCGGCAGATTGTCCGAGCAGTAGTAGTCCAGGTCTTCGAAGGTCTTCAGCGCGACCGATTTGCCCGAGCCGGACAGCCCGCTCACGATCATCAACGTGGAGGGCGCGATACTCATGGCGTGCGTCGCTCCAGCAAGTTGCTATGGCGGGCGATGAACATCGCGGCCGGGTCGATGCCCTTGGTGCGCAGGATATGCAGCCGGGTCGCCGCTTCGGTCAGCACGGCCAGGTTGCGGCCGGGCATGACCGGCAGAGTGATCAGCGGCACATCCAGGTCCAGCACATGGCGGCTGCCGGAGTCGCCGGTCAGGCGCTCGTAGCCGGACGGCGTCGGCTCGGTCATCGGCCGGGTCAGGTGCACGATCAGACGCAGGTACTTGTTCTTCTTCACCGCGGTGTCGCCGAACATGTCGCGCACGTTCAACACGCCGAGGCCGCGCACTTCCAGCAGGTCCTGCAGCAATTCGGGGCAGGTACCGTCGAGCACGTCGGGCGCGATCTGGGTGAACTCGGGCGCATCGTCGGCCACCAGCCGGTGGCCGCGGCTGAGCAGTTCCAGCGCCAGCTCGCTCTTGCCCGAGCCGGCTTCGCCGGTGATCAGCACGCCGATCGAATAGATCTCCATGAACACGCCATGCAGCGTGACCCGCGGCGCCAGCGTGCGCGCCAGATGGTAGGAGAGGTGGTTGAGCAGTTCGTGGCCGCGCTTGGAGGAGATCCACAGCGGCGTATTGGATTCGTCCGCCGCCGCGCGCAGATCTTCCGGGCAGGACTGGTTCTTGCTGATCGCCAGCGCCAGCGGTTGCACCTGGATGATTTTTTCGATGGTTTCCCAGCGCTGCCGCGCATCCAGCGAGTCCAGCCAGGCCAGTTCCTCGGTGCCCAGGATCTGCACCTTGTTGGGATAGATCACATTGAGGTAGCCAGCCAGCGACGGGCGCCGTGCGTTGTTGCTGCCGGCCTGGATCTCGCGGTGTTCGCCCTTGGGGCCGGCGACCCAGCGCAGCGCCAGCTTGTCGCGTTGCTGGTCGAACAGTTCGCGTGCGGTGATGCTGGTATTCATGCCGCGCTCGCCTGTGCAGGCGGCAGGTCGGCCAGCAGCGCCATCAGGGCATCGGCATTGGGTGCGGCGCGCAGGTTCCGACGGAAGTCGGCATCGGAAAACCGTTCGGCCAGCTCAGACAGCAGCATCAGGTGCTGGTGGGTGTAGTGCCCCGGCACGGCCATGGCGAAGACCAGATCCACAGGCTCGTCGCCGCCAAAGGCTACCGGCGTGTTCAGCCGCAGCAAGGCCCCGCGTGGCTCAGTGAGGTTGGGGCAGCGCCCATGCGGAATAGCGATGCCATGGCCAATGGCGGTGCTGCCCAGGGCCTCGCGCTCGCACAGGTTGGCGTAGAGCTGGTCGGCGCCGGCCTGACGGCAGGAGAGCAGGTCGGCGGCGGCATGCAGGACGGTGTCGCGATCGGCGGCCGGCGACACTACGGTGCGCACGGCCGCCATCAGATCGGTTAAAGGCATGAAAGCATCAGGCGGGAAGCGTCATGCGGGATTGTCGCGCACCTCGCGGGCGTGGTGGTTACATTTCTTCTCTTTGTGCTTGAGGACCAGGCGGTCGAGCTTGTCGACCAGCAGGTCGATGGCCGTATACATGGTGGAACCGCTGGCATCTGCGTGCAGGGTGCGACCGGGAAGGTTGACGGTGGCGACCACGTGGTGGTCCGGCTTGCGGACGGCCAGCTGCGTTCGGACTTCGCAGTGTTGGTCGAAATGGCGCTGCAGTCGCTGCAGCTTGCTTGCCACGTACTCCCGCAGGGCGGGGGTCACTTCAAGCTGGTGGCCATACGTCTCGATACGCATCGGATACCTCCATTGGTCGGTGGGCCAATGAACCGTTCCGGTGATCCGACAAACCCGGCGCATGCCGGCGTTGCGGTGGTTGCAACGTCAGGCGATGCGCACGCGTTCGTGGGAGGCGGAAATGTTCATGGCCTCACGATACTTCGCAACGGTGCGCCGCGCCACTGGTACGCCGGATGTTTTCAGCAGATCGGCCAGCTTTGCGTCGGAGAGCGGTTTGCGCGGGTTTTCCGCATCGATCAGGCGCCGGATCATGGCCTGGATGGCGGTGCTGGAGGCCTCGCCGCCGCTGTCGGTGTCGATGCCGGAGGCGAAAAACGCGCGCAACGGGATGGTGCCGCGCGGGGTACGCACGTACTTGCGGGCGATCGCGCGGGAGATGGTGGACTCGTGCAGGCCGAGCTCGCCTGCGATCTCGCGCAGCGTCAACGGGCGCAAGGCCTGCGCACCGAACTCCAGGAACCCGGCCTGGTGTTGCAGCAGGCAGCGCACTACCCGCAGCAGGGTTTCCCCGCGCGCCTCCAGGCTCTTGAGCAGCCAGCGCGCCTCCTGCAACTGGCCGCGCAGATAGCCGGCATCGGATTCGCCGCAGCTGCGGATCAGGTTCTCGTAGCCACGGTGGATGGTGACCTTGGGCTGCGAGCGGCCGGCGAGCGACGCGCGCCACACGCCGCGCTGGCGCCAGATCACGCAGTCGGGCACGACATAGGTGTCCTGCGACAGGTCGCCGATCTGTTTGCCCGGGCGCGGGTCCAGCGAGCGCACCAACTGCACCGCCTGTTCCACATCGGCAGTGGAGCGCTTGAGCTCGTGGGCCAGCCCGGCCACGCCGCTGCGCGGCAGCCGTTCCAGCGGGCCGGCAACGATCTGCAGCGCCAGCTCGCGCCCAGGCGTGTCCGTATCGAGCACCCCCAACTGCAACGCCAGGCATTCGCCCAGGGTGCGCGCGCCCACGCCCACTGGGTCGAAGCGTTGGATCTGATGCAGGACGGTGAGCACATCGGCCTCGTCGACCACTGCGCCCAGCGCCAGGGTTTCGAGAATGGCCGACAGTGGTTCGCGCAGGTAGCCGTCTTCGTCGAGCGTGTCGATCAGCATCGCGCCGATCTGGCGGTCGCGCGGCGACAGCGGCGACAGATGCAGCTGCCACAGGAGGTGGTCGGCCAGTGTTTCGGATTCGGCCACCCGCTCTGCGGCATCGCCGGACTCTTCGTCGTCGAAGCTGCCGCCGCTACCGGAGCCGGTCCACTGCAGTTCGTCCTGCGCCCAATCCTCGTCGCGCTCGGCAGGCGCGGCTTTTTCGCGCTGAGGTTGTTCGGTGGACGCGGACGGCAAGAATTCCACCGCGATGTCGCTGGCCGTATGCGCGGCTTCGTCGGCCCATTCCAGCAGCGGATTGGTTTCCACGGCCTCGGCAATTTCCACTTCCAGCTCGGTGCTGGACATCTGCAATAGCTTGATCGCCTGACGCAATTGCGGCGTCATGACCAACTGCTGTCCTAGCGATGTCTGGAGCCGGGCTTTCATGCGGGCACTGACTGGAAGAAGCGTTGGCGCGGCGACGCGCTCAAAGGCGGAAAGTTTCCCCCAGATACACGCGACGGACGTCGGGATTGGCTAGCAACGTGTCTGGTGCCCCCTGCGCCAGCACGCCCCCCTCGGCGAGGATATACGCGCGGTCGCAGATTCCCAAGGTCTCGCGCACGTTGTGGTCGGTGATCAACACGCCGATGCCGCGCTCCTTGAGGTGGATGATGATGCGCTGGATCTCGCCGACCGAAATCGGGTCCACGCCGGCGAACGGTTCGTCCAGCAGCATCATGCGCGGCTTGGCGGCCAGCGCACGTGCGATCTCGCAGCGTCGCCGCTCGCCGCCGGAGAGACTGGCGCCGAGCTGATCGGCCACGTGGGTGATCTGCAGTTCTTCCAGCAGCGAGACCAGTTCTTTCTCACGCCCGGCGTTGTCGAGTTCCTCGCGCAGCTCCAGCACCAGGCGGATGTTGTCGGCCACGGTGAGCTTGCGGAAGATCGACGGTTCCTGCGGTAGGTAGCCGACTCCCAACTTGGCGCGTGCGTACATAGGCTCGGCGGTGAGGTCGCGGCCGTCCAATTCGATACGCCCGGCATCAGCTTCGACCAGACCTACGATCATGTAGAAGCAGGTGGTCTTGCCGGCGCCGTTGGGGCCGAGCAGACCGACCACTTCGCCGGCCTCGAGCGTGAGGCCGAATTCCTTGACCACTTCGCGTTGCTTGTACTTCTTGCGCAGACCGGTGGCGACCAGCATTACTTCTTCCCCTGCGGCTTGGCAGCGGGCTTGGCTGCTGCCGGGGCCGGGTTGGTCGCAGGCGTGGCAGCAGGCGCTGCTGCTCCCGGAACTGCGGTCTTGGGCTGGATGATGGTGCGCACGCGGCTACCGTCGCCGCCGCTTTGCATGTTGCCGGTCTTGGTGTTGTAGACCATGCGCTGCCCGGCGTTGGTGCCCTTGGGCGAATCGACCTTGTAATTGCCGGTCAGGATGATGATTTCATCGGCGACCTTGTATTCGATGTTGTCGGCCTGGCCGTGCATCATCGTGCCGTCGTCCATCTCCTGCTTGAGCGTGGCCTGCTTGCCGTTGAGCACCACGCGATCGGTCTGGCCGTTCTTGTGGAAGATATCGGCGGTGTCGGCGTGGATTTCCAGCGTGCCCTGGGTAATCACCACATTGCCGCTGAAACGGCACTTGCCGCTGTCATCGAGCATGTTGCAATCGTTGGCATTGGAGTCGATCGCCATCGGCTGGTTGCGATCGCTGGTCTTGGCCATTGCCAACGCAGGCAGCAGCAGTGCAACAAACGCCAGTTTAGCGGGCAGCATTCGGTTCATAGCGGGTCTTGACCTGAGAGAGGAGCTTGTACTGGCGTGATTTGAGGTCGGCTTCGAAGCCGACGCCGCTCTGCATGATACCCGGGCGGGTCATGGTCACCGGCGCGTCGGTCTTGGCGATGTTCTGTTGCGGGAACACGTCCAGGCTTTGGGTGCGGAACGTGGTTGGCGGGGTGGCGCCGCCGGTGGGGCTGTCGCCCTCGACATCGCCGCGCAGACGCAGCTGGGTGCCGTCCGGGTTGACCCAGCCGGTCTTGGAGCGCAGGGTCCACGGCAGATTGGCGTTGTCGGGCATCAGGAACACCGGCGTGGTGATGTCTGCGGTCTGGTCGGCACGGTTGCGATGCATCTCCGGCGCGCGCAGGGTCATCGACTCCTTGCCGCTCTGCTTGTCCAGGGCAATCAGCTCGAAGTCGCGCAGGATGTAGTCGGCGCCGGACTCCTGCACGGCCGCGGCCGCCGGGCGCGCGCGCTGCTTCCAGGCCGACCAGCCGGAAAGGACGGCGGCGGCGAACAGCACGACGCCCAGGGTGGTGCGCCAGTTCCAATTCATGCCGAAAACCCTTCGATGATGCGTTCGACCTGGCCTTGCGCAGCCAGCACCACATCGCAGACTTCGCGCGCGGCCCCTTCTCCGCCACGGGCGCGGGTATGCCACTGCACGCGCTCGGCAATCCAAGGGTGCGCGTTGGCCGGCACCACCGGCAGGCCGACTGCGAGCAGGGCGGGCAGGTCGGGAAGGTCATCGCCCATGAACAGCACCTGGTCCAGCGACAAGCCATACTCCTGGCATAGCGCCAGCACTGCCAGGCGCTTGTTCTTCACCCCGATCTGCACATGCAGGCCCAGATCCTGGCCGCGCTTTTCCGCCGACAGGCTGGCGCGCGCAGTGATCAGCGCCACATGGATGCCAGCTTGGTCGAGCTGCTTGAGACCCTGGCCGTCAAGCACATTGAACGCTTTGCTCTCGTGACCGGCGTGGTCGTAGTACAGGCGGCCGTCGGTCAGCGTGCCGTCAACGTCGAAACAGGCCAGGCGGACGCGCGCGGCGCGCTCGGTCAGCTCGGCGGGAAGGTGCTGCAAAGGGGAATAGGGCATCGGCACGAATCGGTGAGAACGGGGTCCGGCGGTTGAAAACTGAACCTGTTAAACCACCTTGGCGCGCAACAGGTCGTGAATGTTCAATGCACCCACCGCGCGGTGCTGTGCATCCACCACGATCAGGCCGTTGATCTTGTAGTCCTCCATCAGCCGCGCGGCCTCGGCGGCCAGCTGGTCGGCGCCGATGGTGCGTGGGTTGCGCGTCATCACCTGCGCGATGCCGGCGCTACGCACGTCGATGTCGCTGTCCAGCGCACGGCGCAGGTCGCCGTCGGTGAACAGCCCGATCAAACGGTCGTCGGCGTCCACCACGGCGGTCATGCCGAGGCGCTTGCGGCTCATTTCCATCAACGCTTCGCTCAGGCTGGCGTCTTCGCGCACACGCGGCAGATCCTCGCCGGCGTGCATCACATCGGTGATGTGCAGCAGCAGGCGCCGGCCCAGGCTGCCGGCCGGGTGCGAGCGCGCGAAGTCGTCGGCGGTGAAGCCGCGCGCATCCAGCAGCGCCACCGCCAGCGCATCGCCCATCGCCAGCGAGGCAGTGGTGCTGGAGGTCGGGGCCAGATGCAGCGGGCAGGCTTCAGCGGAGACGCTGACGTCCAGGTGCACGTCGGCGGCCAGGGCCAGTGTGGAACTGGTGCGGCCGGTCATGGCGATGATCGGGTTGCCCTGGCGCTTGAGCACCGGCAACAGCATGCGCACTTCGTCCGATTCGCCCGAGTAAGACAGCGCCAGCACGATGTCGGCCTCGGTGATCATGCCCAGGTCGCCGTGGCCGGCCTCGCCAGGATGCACGAAGAACGCCGGGGTGCCGGTGGAGGCCAGGGTGGCGGCGATCTTGCGCGCCACATGGCCGGACTTACCCATGCCGGTGGCGACCACCCGCCCGCGCGAGGCCAGCACCAGCCGGCAGGCCGCAGCGAAGTCGCTGCCGATACGTGCGCCCACGCTGGCCAGCGCCTCGCGCTCGATCTCCAGCACGCGCTGGCCGCTGGCGACCAGGCTGGCGTCGCTGACGGTGGCGGAGGGCAGGTGCGAGACAGCCATGCAGGACTCGGGTGAAGAGTAGAATGTGCGCTCATTTTATGAGGAAACGCCCTTTGGACGCCGAAACCATCCGTAAACTCATCGAATCCGGCTTGCCTGAAGCCCGCGTCGACGTGCACGGCGACGACGGCGTGCACTTCGAGGCCACCGTGGTCAGCCCCGCATTCGTGGGCAAGCCGCCGCTGGCGCGGCACCGCATGGTCTATGCGACCCTGGGCGAGCTGATGGGCGGGGCGATCCACGCGCTGCAGCTGAAGACGCTGACGCCCGAAGAAGGCTGAACGCAGCCGCCGTGCTCGCCGTCAGGCGGGCTGGGCCGGGCGCTGTGTAGGCAGGGGTACGCACCTGCATCGCCTCGTCCACGCTCACGCAGTGATTGTGTCCAGCGCGTCCCGGGCCGTGCCGCTCGATCCCCCGGTTCCACCGCGCGCCACTTGCACCACGGTCGATACCTCCCTCACTTCATTCCCCCGACATCCCTTTTACTTTCGGATTTCTCAGATTCCCATGGCAAAAATCGTAGTGACCGGCGGCCAAGCGCTGCATGGCGAAGTCAATATTTCCGGCGCCAAGAACGCCGTGCTGCCGATCCTGTGCGCGACCCTGCTGGCCGACGCGCCGGTGGAGATCAGCAACGTGCCGCATCTGCACGACGTGATCACCACGGTGAAGCTGCTCGGTGAGCTGGGCGCCGAGGTCACCATCGACGAAGGCACGCTGGCCAAGGGCCGTTCGATCCTGGTCGACCCGCGCTCGGTTACCCATCAGATCGCGCCGTATGAGCTGGTCAAGACCATGCGCGCCTCGATCCTGGTATTGGGCCCGCTGCTGGCGCGCTACGGCACCGCCGAAGTCTCGCTGCCCGGCGGTTGCGCGATCGGTTCGCGCCCGGTCGACCAGCACATCAAGGGCCTGCAGGCGCTGGGTGCCGAGATCAGCGTGGAAAACGGCTATATCAAGGCCACCAGCCATGGGCGCCTGAAGGGCGCGCGCTATGTGTTCGACATGGTCAGCGTCACCGGCACCGAAAACGTACTGATGGCCGCTGTGCTGGCCGAAGGCACCACGGTGCTGGAAAACGCGGCGATGGAACCGGAAGTCACCGACCTGGCCGATTGCCTGATCGCGCTCGGTGCGCAGATCGAAGGCGCAGGCACGCCGCGCATCGTGGTGCAGGGCGTGGAGCGCCTGGGGGGCGGGCACCATGCGGTGCTGCCGGATCGCATCGAAACCGGCACCTTTCTGGTCGCCGCGGCGATGACCGGCGGCAGCGTCACCGTACGCCGCGCGCGCCCGGACACCCTGGACGCGGTGCTGGACAAGCTGACCGAGGCCGGCGCCACCATCACCACCACCGCCGACAGCATCACGCTGGACATGCAGGGCAAGCGTCCGCGCGCGGTCAGCCTGACCACCGCGCCGTACCCGGCGTTTCCTACCGACATGCAGGCGCAATTCATGGCGTTCAACTGCGTGGCCGATGGCGTGGGCGTGATCAACGAAACCATCTTCGAAAACCGCTTCATGCACGTCAACGAGCTGCTGCGCCTGGGCGCGAATATCCAGGTCGAAGGCCACACCGCCATCGTGCGCGGTGCCGAACGCCTGAGCGGCGCGCCGGTGATGGCGACCGACCTGCGCGCGTCGGCATCGCTGATCCTGGCGGGCCTGGTCGCCGATGGCGACACCACCATCGATCGCATCTACCACCTGGACCGTGGCTACGAAAACATCGAGGAGAAGCTGGGGGCGCTGGGCGCGACCATCCAGCGCACCGCATGATCCTGCGCGGCCGTTTCACCACCCGGCGCAAGATCCTGCTCGGCGTGATCGTGCTGATCCTGGCGTGGCTGGCCTACGCCTGGAGCGTGGGCATGGCCATCACCCAGGGCGTGGAGTTCAAGGACATGGACTGGAACAACGACGGCACCGCCAGCCGCGAAGAGATCGCACAATCGTTCTATGCAGTGGCGGTGAAGAAGACCGTTGAAGGCAAGCGCCATTGCGACCTGTTTTATTGGCGCAAGAACGACCAGCAGATTCGGGTGGATTGCCGCACGGTGTTCATGACCGGCGATGACAAGGCTGCCGCAAAGCCTTGAGAAGCGATGGGTTGTGGAGCACCGATAGTTCACGCATAGCGGCTGATTTGCGATTGTTCTGGAGGGTCCTTGCCCGCCCACCACCGCGGGACACACTGCAAGTACGTACTTGTAAGCTCTTACGCGGCATCCATGCCGCGTAAGGTCCCGCGACGGTAGGCGGGCAAGGACCAGTCACGATGGTCGGTGTGCAGAGTTTCAACCGACAACACTCAGTGCTCTGGCGTGGTCTGTTGGTTCCGCAATCGAGGCACCCGTATGTTGTCTTGCATGGTGTCCTCGCCGTGCCCCCAAGCGGCCGTTGCTGCTTTCGCTTTCAACAAAGCAGCCAGCCAACTGTCTGGTGCGGTGTCCTCACCGATCGTGGGACCGTTGGCGGCATGGATGCCGCCATCGAGCCTCCACGGATGGATTCACGGCGTGTCCCGCGAACGGTGAGGGCGCCGCGCGTTCGGGTAACCACGCTTCGAACCGCTATTGGTGGGCTGTCCGCGCAAAGTGGTGCCCAGCGGCGCACCTCGGCGCATTCCTGGGCACGCTCGGTCGCGCGCGGCTTGCTCAGCGCAGTGACTTGATGGTCAGGTCCAGCGCGTCCTGGCCCTTTTCCTTCTGCAGCAGGCGCGCCGGGACCGGCAGGTCCTTGACCACCCAAGCGATCAGTTCCTTGTCGCCGTCCACGCGCGAGACCTTGGTGGCCTGTTCCTGCTTGCCGTTGACGGTGATGGTTTCCTTGCCGACCACCTTGTAGCTCATCGGCTTGATGCGGCCTTCGTCCACCATGCGGTAGTTCAGTGGTTTGCCGGCGGCCAGATCGCGCGTGATGGCCAGGTTGATCAGCAGCGCATCCATGTCGCCCGGCTGCAGTTTTACCGGGCCACGGCGGTCCGGCTTGATGTCGCCGCCCCAGGTCGCCTGACTGGTCTTCCAGTCGTAGTTGGCGGTGACATTACGGCGCCTGACCATCATCGACGAGGTGTCATTGCTGCTGACCGGGCGTAGCCGGCCATTGGCTTCCTCGAACACCGTGCTCTGGGTCAGGTTGGCCAGTTGGTTCTGGATAGTCAGCGTATACCGCCACTGATTGGCGCCGGCAGCGGCCAGGGTCATGGTGCCGTTGGCCTGCATGCCCATGTAGTTGGCCGAGTAGTCGGCCTGGAAGGGCTGCATGGCCAAGGCGGGCAGGCTGGCCACGGCCAACGCGGCGGCGGCAATGATGGCGCTGGAACGGGGAAGGGTTTTCATCGGTCAGGCTCCTTGGTATTCGACCAGGCGTAGATCGACCTGATCCTCACCTTTGTCACGTTGGAGGATGCGCACCGGGGTGGGGACCCCGTTGGCGATCCAGAGGATGGTTTCGTTGTCGCCACCGTTGACGCGGTAAACGCGCAACGCGTCGTAGCTCAGATCGCCCACCTGCACCACTTCGGTGGCATCGGCGGCGCGGTAGTCGTATTTGCGCACCTTGCCCACGTCGACATAGCGATAGCTGAGGCTGCGCCCGGGCTGCGCGTCGCGCATCAGCGACAGGTTCAGCGACAACGCGCTCTGGTCGCCGTGCTGCAAGGGAATCGGCTGCTGGCGATCTTCTTTCAGGTCACCGTTCCATTGCGCTGTGCCGGCCTGCCAGTTGTAGACGCCGGTGACCTTCTTGCCGAAGAACACTGCCTTGCGCACCGTGCTCTGGCTCAGCGGCACATACGTGTCGCCATCCACGCGGAACACCGTGCTCTGCTCCAGGTTCAGGCCCAGAATGCTGGCGAAGCCCTTGCGGCCACGCACCGACATGTCGATGCGCCACTGGCTACCTTCGCCGTGGCTGACCTGCATGGTGGCATCGCCCGCCTCCTTGCCCCGATAGAACGCTTGGTAGGTCGCCACGAACGGCTCCAGCGGCGGTGGCGTCCAGGTGCTGGCGGGCAGGGCAGCGGGCGGTGTCGGCGCGGCACTGGCAGTTGCAACAGGAGCGGGCGTCGCTGGCGCAGGCGCGGCGGGCGCCTGTTGCGCACGGCCGGTGCCGGCCTCGGTAAGCAAGGCGGCAGTCAACAGCGCGGCGGCGATCGGGATGACGTTCATGCGCTGGTGGCGGGCACGGAGGCCGCAAGGATGTCCGAGACGGGATGAGGGGAATGTCTTCCGCATTCAGGCGAGTGCGGTGTTTGCGGACTCTAGTCGCAGTGGCGTAAACAGGCACTGACCGTCGATATGTACGGTGTCGCCATGCACCGCGACGCGGCCACTGGCAAGCAGCTCCAGCGTGGCCAGGAGCAGCGGGTGCTCGCGCGCCAGCACCCGCGCGGCCAGTTGTTCGGCACTGTCGTCGGGCAGGACCGGGACGCGCGCCTGCGCGATCACCGCGCCGGCATCCAGCTCCGGCACCACCAGGTGCACGCTGGCACCATGCTCTGCATCGCCGGCTTCCAGCGCGCGCGCGTGCGTGTGCAGGCCGCGATATTTGGGCAGGAGCGAGGGATGGATGTTGACCATGCGCCCGGCAAAACGGCGCACCAACGGCTCGCCCAGGATGCGCATGTAGCCTGCGCAGATCACCCAGTCCGGCTGCGTGGCGGCGATGGCATCGCCCAGCGCGGCATCGAACGCGGCACGGTGGGGGAAGTCGCGCGGGCTGGCGCTCCAACGACGCGCCGGCGCGACTTTCTGCAAGGCTGGCGCCTGCGGGCGATCAGAAAACACCCCGACCACCTCGGCATGTAGGCGCCCACTGGCGATGGCATCGACAATGGCCTGCAGGTTGCTGCCACGGCCGGAGGCCAGCACGGCCAGGCGCAATGGGGCTTCAGGTGCGCGCATTGACTAAATTTCTCACGACGGGATAGGCAGCCAGACTGCCGAGGGTGGCCAACAGCATGTCGGTATGCGCATCCCAAGGATCGCCCTGTTGGCCGTTGTAGGCCTCGGCGGCCTGCGGTGACAACAGCAAGGCGATGCCCCATTCGAACCATTCGTAGACCAGGCTCACGCACATGATGCTCATCACAGTGAGGCAGAACGTCTGCCCAAGCGTCAATTTGCGCCACAGCCGCGATGTCAACTGCGCGATGGCGGGGGTAAAGCATAGCCCGAACAGCAGATGGATCAGTCGGTCAAAATGATTGCGCTTCCAGCCGAAGGTGGCGTTTGGCGACCAGTGCAAGAGCTGCTGGCTCCACTGCTCGTAAGGTACGTTGGAGTACAGCCAGCGCGCACCGACACAGTGCATGCCGATGAACACGCAGATGCTCACGAACGCGCCATCGTTCAATGGCCAGCGGCGGTCGGCCCACGCCAGCGCGATCAGCCCGAGTACCGTGAGCGAGCTATGCAAGGCCTGCTCGACTGACCACAACGGAGCGATCCATGTCACCGCAAACAACACGACATTAGTGATCAATGCAGCGAATTTCATGCGGCGCATGATCCTTGTGCTCACAAACGTCTCAAACCGCAGCGTTCTCGGAACCGAACAGAGCCTTCACCTGCGGGCGCAGCAGCGTCACCAGCGTAAACACGCCGAGCACGGTGCCGAACGGCATGAAGGAACAGGAAATGCCGGCCACGATCAGGCACAGCAGGTGGCGCCTGCGCTGGGCGATGCAGCGCCCAGCGTAGGCCATGAAGCCGGCCATGCTGAGTCCACCCAGGATGAGCATCGCTGCAATGATCACGAAGACCCAGCCGAACAGCTGTATCTCCTGTGGCGCCGTCTGCCCGGTGCTGTCCTTCATGGGCAGCCGCCCGGTCACGATGGCCAGCCTCATGAATAGGTGGATCAGCGGAATCAGCGAAAACAATCCGGTGAGGCCGGCCAGCACGTAGTGGAAGATCGACAGCAGCCTGAGATGCTGAAGATCGTCGGTGCTGGCCGATGCGGTCGTGGCGACTGGGGAAGCGTCCATGCAGGTGTCCTGATCGATCAGCCGATGCGCACGCGCTCGTCGCCATGCACCGGCACCACCAGGCCGATGCGCCAATGCGCCAGCGACTGCGCACTCAGCGCCTGTTCCAGCGCGGGCGCTTGAGCGGGCGCGGCGATCAGCACGAAGCCGATGCCGCAGTTGAAGGTGCGCCACATTTCGGCATCGGCCACCGCACCTTCGCGCTGTAGCCAGGCGAAGACCGGCGGCAGGGTCCAGGCAGTGGCGTCGATGTCCAGACCCAGACCTTCGGGGATCACGCGGATGATGTTTTCGGTGAGGCCACCACCGGTGATGTGGGCCATGGCGTGGATCGCCTCACCGTGCGACTTCAGCAGCGCCAGCACCAGCTTGACATATAGCGCAGTCGGCGCCATCAGCGCATCGATCAGCTTGGTGCCATCGTCCAGCACGTGCTCTGCCGGCGCGCCGGCGCGCTCGTAGATCCTGCGGATCAACGAATAGCCGTTGGAATGCGGACCGGAGGAGGCGATGCCGATCAGCACGTCGCCTTCGCGCACCTGTGCGCCATCCAGTAGCTGCGATTTTTCCACCGCGCCCACGGTGAAGCCGGCCAGGTCGTATTCGCCCGGCGGGTACATGTCGGGCATTTCCGCGGTCTCGCCGCCGATCAGCGCGCAGCCGGACAATTCACAGCCGCGTGCGATGCCGCCCACCACCGCCGCAGCGGTGTCCACGTCCAGCTTGCCGGTGGCGAAGTAATCCAGGAAGAACAGCGGCTCGGCGCCCTGCACCAGCACATCGTTGACGCACATGCCGACCAGATCGATGCCGATGGTGTCGTGCCGGCCCAACTGCTGGGCCAGCTTGAGCTTGGTGCCCACCCCGTCGGTGCCGGAGACCAGCACCGGCTCCTTGTACTTACCGGACAGGTCGAACAGCGCGCCGAAGCCACCCAGGCCGCCCATGACCTCGGGACGGAAGCTGCGCTTGACCAGCGGCTTGATGCGTTCGACCAATGCATTGCCGGCGTCGATGTCGACACCCGCGTCGCGGTAGGTCATGGTCATGGGCGAGGGGCTGGAAGGCGTTTGGCTGGTCACGGGCGGGGGTGGCTCGGCGGTAAAGACGGCGATTTTAGCAGCCACGTTGGCGCTAGCGCCCCATTCGGGCAACAATTCACTCGGATACGCTTATGTCATGGAACCGTCGATGCGCCGCAGTCTCGCTTTCTTTCTCGCCCTCGTGGTCGCAATGCCCGTCGCCCCGGCTTTTGCGCAAGCAGACCTGCGCACCGAAGGCGACGTTGCCAAGGCGCAAAGTGCCTATGACGCCGAAGTGCCGGTCAATAGCCAGAGCGAATCCGATCGCCCCGGCGCACTGGCGCGCGCGCTGGGCGCAGTGCTGGGCAAGGTCTCCGGCGACCGCGGCGTGATGAGCCGCCCCGGCGTGCCGCAGGCGCTGCGCAACGCGCCGAACTACGTCGAACACTCCGACTACCGCCAGGATCAGGGCACCTCGCGCACCGGCGCGCCGACCTTCCGTACGACTCTGGTGGCACGTTTCCGGCAATCGGATGTGGATGGCCTGATCGCCGCGCTGGGCCTGCCGGTGTGGCCCCTGCCGCGGCCCAAGCCGGTGCTGTGGTTGGCCATCGACGATGGCAGCGGCCCACGTCTGGTTGGCGTGGCCCAGGCCAATGCCGCGCGCAGCGTGCTGGACCGTGCGATCGAACGCGGCTACCGACTCGGGTTGCCGAGCGGCGCGGCCGCCGAGCAGGCACTGGCTGGCGCGATCTGGCGCAAGGACACCGCCGCGGTGTCGCGCGCCTCGGCCAAGTACAGCCCGCCGATGCAACTGATCGGCAAGCTCTACCGCAATGCCGCCGGCTGGACCGCCGATTGGGTATTCGTGGACAACGGCAATGTGCTGTCCAGCTGGACCAGCAGCGACGGCGATGCACGCCGCGCCATGGCTGCCGGTGCCGACGGCGCCGCCGATGCGCTGGTCAAGCGCTACGCCAAGCGGGTGGATTCGGGCGTGCCCGGTGTCTACCGCGTGGTGATCACCGGCATCAGCAGCGCCGACGACTACCTGCGCGTGTCGGCCGCGCTGCAGGGCGTCTCGGTGGTCCGCAGCATCCGCCCGGTCAGCGCCAATGGCGACCGGATGGAACTGGATCTGGAGTTGCTCACGGGTATTTCCGGTCTCAACCGTATGCTCGGCGACAACAGCCCGCTGGTCTCGGTGTCGGTGCCGACCGAAGGCCCGATCATTCTCGAAAACGAGCACGCCGAGTACCGCCTGAAATGACTTTGACTCCCGAAGCCGAAATTGCCCAGTTCCTGCGCCGCCTCAAATGGGCGGCGGTGATTGTCGGTGTGTTGTGGGTGGTCTCGTTGCTGGCGCCGATCCTGACCCCGTTCGTGCTGGCGCTGTTGCTGGCATGGCTGGGCGACCCGCTGGTTGACCGGATCGAACGTGCCGGACGCTCGCGTAATGTCGCAGTGATGCTGGTCTTCGTGCTGGCAACGCTGCTATTCGTGCTGGCGTTGATGATTCTGGTGCCGATGATCGAACGCCAGATCATGACCTTGATCGATGCGCTGCCGCAGATGCGCAACTGGGCGATCGGTACCGCCATTCCGTGGCTGGAAGCCAAGACCGGCATGCAACTGATGGCCTGGCTGGATCCGGAGCGCTTGATCGACTGGATCCGCAGTCACTGGGAACAGGCCGGTGGCGCCGCCAAGACGCTCTTCGGCTACGTATCACGTTCGGGCTTTGCGATGGTGACCTGGGTGATCAACCTGGCGCTGCTGCCGATTCTGGCGTTCTATTTTCTGCGCGACTGGGACCGTTTGGTCGAACGTGTGGCTGCCGTCATCCCGCGCGCCTACATCGGCACCGTGAGTCGCCTGGCGCAGGAATCCAACGACGTGCTCGGTGGCTTCATCCGCGGCCAGTTCCTGGTGATGCTGGCGCTAGGTGCTATCTATGCCGTTGGCCTGTCCATCATCGGGCTCAATCTGGGCTTGTTGATCGGCATCATCGCCGGCTTGATCAGCTTCATCCCGTACCTGGGCGCGACCACCGGCATCGTGCTCGCATTGCTGGCAGCCATCGTGCAGGCGCAGGGGCTGGATCTGAAATTGCTGATCGGCGTGGGTGTGGTGTTTACGGTGGGTCAGTTGCTGGAAAGCTATGTGCTCACTCCGCGCATCGTCGGCGACAAGATCGGCCTGCATTCGGTGGCGGTGATCTTTGCGGTGATGGCCGGCGGCCAGCTGTTCGGCTTCCTCGGTATGTTGCTGGCATTGCCGGTCGCGGCGGTGGGCAACGTGCTGTTGCGCTATGCGCATGAGCAGTACACGCGCAGCGATCTGTATGCGGGCGAGCGAGCCGGCATCGTGCTGCAATCCACGCCCGAGCGCAGCGTGATCGTCGACACCAGCAAGGACGCAGACCGTTTGTGAGTGTTCCGCAGTTGCCGCTGGCGTTGCGCGCGCCACCCGACCAGCGCTTCGACAGTTACATCGCCGCCCCCGACGGCCTGCTTGCGCAATTGCAGGCGCTGGCTGCAGGGCAGGTGAGCGATTGGCTGTATCTCTCCGGCCCCGCCGGCACCGGCAAGACGCATCTGGCACTGTCGCTCTGCGCCGCGGCCGAGCAGGCCGGGCGCACGCCGGCATATCTGCCGCTGCAGGCGGCCGCCGGTCGCTTGCGCGATGCGCTCGAAGCGCTGGAAGGCCGCAGCCTAGTCGCACTGGATGGCGTGGAAAGCATCGCCGGCCAGCGCGACGACGAAGTGGCGCTGTTCGATTTCCACAATCGCGCGCGCGCGGCCGGCATCACGTTGTTGTACACCGCGCGCCAAATGCCCGATGGGCTGGCGTTGGTGTTGCCGGACCTGCGTTCGCGGTTGTCGCAATGCATCCGGATCGGGTTGCCCGTGCTCGACGATGCGGCACGCGCGGCGGTGCTGCGCGACCGCGCGCAGCGTCGCGGCCTGGCGCTGGACGAAGCGGCGATCGACTGGCTGCTGACTCACAGCGAGCGTGAACTGGCAGGGCTGGTGGCCTTGCTGGATCGCCTGGATCGCGAATCGTTGGCCGCAAAACGCCGCATCACCGTGCCATTTCTGCGGCGTGTGGTAGCGGGGATGCCGGGACCCGGATAACGCAGAAGCGAAGCGGATCGCGGTGCAGTGTTGTGCCATGCATCGATACGCTGCGGTGGATCGGCGGCAGGTAATACCCACGCCCTAGCGTGTCAGCTTTTCTCGGGTCCCGGGTCCCGCCAGTTCCCCCTGCAGCGCGGCCAGCCGCTGCGGCGTGCCGACGTCGGTCCAGCGTCCAGTGTGGTGGATGCCATCGATCAGGCCTTCCGCCATCTTTGCGCGCAAGATCGGCGCCAGCGCAAAGCGCGGTGCAGTACCAGTGTGTTCCGGTAACTGGCCAATGACCGATTGCCAATCGCGCAGCAGCGCCGGTCGATACATGCCAATGCCGGAATAGGTCAGCGTCGGAGGCAGATCTGCGCGCACCTTGCCATCTGCATCCAGCGCGAAGTCGGCGCTGGCGGCATAGCTGCGGCGATCGACCAGTACCAGCTGTGCAAGTCCTTCGGGTGCATGCGACAGACGGGAAAAATCGAAATCGGTCCAGATGTCGCCGTTGATGAGCAGAAATGGCGCATCGCCTAGCAGCGTCAGCGCATGCAACATGCCGCCGCCTGTCTCCAACGGCGTGGTCCCTTCGTATGAATAGGTCAGTCGCAGGCCGTACGCGCTGCCGTCTCCCAACATCTGCGGGAACTGCTCGGCCAGCCACGAGGTGTTGATCACCGCCTCGTCCACCCCCAGCGCCGCCAACTTGCGTAGATGCCATACGATCAACGGCGCACCGCCGACGGACAGCAACGGCTTGGGCGTGTGCTCTGTCAGCGGGCGCATGCGCTCGCCGAATCCTGCGGCAAAGATCAGCGCCTTCATGCCGTGGCCTGCTGCGCACGCGCAGTCAGCGCGGGCTTGATCACCTCGTCCAGCAGGCCGATTAATGGCGCAAGCTCGGCGTAGCGGGGCAGTACTTCATCCAGATACGCGATGAAGCGCGGCACATTGTCCAGATACCAATGCTTGCCATCGCGATGACTCAGGCGCGAGAAAATCCCCAGGTTTTTCAGATGGCGCTGCACGCCCATCCAGTCCGCATCTCGCAGGAAGTGCCCCAGCGGCGGCATCGGCAACCCGGCCGCCTCTGCCCGGGCGTGATAGCGCTGCAACCAGCCGTCTACCCGAGCGATTGGCCAGCTCACCGAAGTGTCCTTGAACAGGCTGATCGGGTCGTAGGCGATCGGGCCAATCACGCAATCCTGAAAATCCAGCACCGCCGGACCATCGGGTACCGGCATCAGATTGCGCGGCATGAAATCGCGGTGGGTGAATACGTGCGGCTGGGCCAGCGCATTGTCCATCAAACGGCGCTGCACCAATTGCAATTGCTCGGCATGGGCGCAGTCCAGCTGCACGCCCAGGTGGCGGCCTAAAAACCATTCTTCGAACAAACCGACATCGCGTTGGAGCAGTGCTTCGCTAAACACGCCGCTATCGGCAGGTGGGGGGATTTTTTGTAGCAACAACAGTTGGGCAATCGCGCCATCCAGCAAGTCGTCGGCGTTGGTGTCGGTGAGTACCTGTGCCAGCGTCGGAACGCCCAGGTCCTCCAGCAGTAAAAAGCCGGTTTCCAGATCCTGTGCAAGCACCTGCGGCACGCGTACCCCATGGGCGCCCAGGAGTGCATGCATGCGCAGCCAGGGCGCCACGTTTTCCAGCTGCGGTGGCGCATCCATCAAGATGCGATCCACCCCACGCCCGCGCGTGCGCCAATAACTGCGAAACCCCGCATCGACCGATGCGCGTTGCAGCGAGGCCTGCGGATCGTCGAGCGCTTGTTGTGCCCAGCGCAGGCGAAGCGCGTCGCGCGCAGCATCCGGATGAAGTGACGTCATGGAGAGAAGAGGCGTAATGAAGTGATGGATAACGCAGCAGACACGCGTTGAAACGCTCAGCGCTTGCTGCCACTGAACAACCGCAACAACGCCAGGATGGCAATCGCTCCGAGCAGCGCGCCGAGGAAGCCGGCCGGCTCGCCCGCGCGGTACCACCCCATGTAACGGCCAAACCAGGTGGCGACCACTGCACCGGCAATGCCCAGCACGATCGTCAGCAGACACCCCAGGCGTTGAGTCCCTGGCGTAATGAAACGCGCCAGCAGCCCAACCACAAAACCGACCAGCAGAATGTAGAGCCAGCTGTTGCTACCAAACAGATGATTCATCGCAGCACCGAAGGTGGACGGGATCGGCAGACTAGCATTTCGGATGTCGCTACCTCACGTAGCGGGAACCGGAGCGCGCGCGTGGATGCACTGCCTTCAGGATGGCATGGTCATCGGCTCCTGCTGCCCAGCGCTCATGGTTTCGGGCTGTTATTCCAGGAAGCTGTCTTCCCAGCAGAGAACTCGTCTTTCAATGAAAGGCCCCCAGCGGGAAACTTTGCTGATGTAGGTATGCAAAGAACACCAGTTCTGCGCTGGGCAATGCGCACCAGGCGCTTGCCGAAGAAGAGCAACCGCTAGCCCCTCTCTCAGCGGGGAGGGGTGAGGGTGGGTACGGGGCAGGCAATCCATGGAGCCAGGCGGCCAGGTTGCACCAGCAGGCCCGGCGCCAAAGCGGGTTAGCCCGACGACCAAGGCGCACCCGCATTAGCCCACTCTCACAAGCGCAGACCGACTCTCGTGGAATCGATGCGCGCCAACCGCACGCATCGATGACGCCACAACTCAACAGCAACCATGCCCACCATGACGGGTGCCGCTATCGGCCGCCACCGGCGAGCCGCTGGTTTCGCCGCGCAGGCAGGCGGCGTGATGGTCGGCAATCACCTTCGAGACGCAGGCAGTCACCCGTTTGCCCATCGGGATGTGCAGGAACTCGTTCGGCCCATGCGCATTGGAATGCGGCCCAGCACGCCGGTGATCATGAACTGCGCGCCGGGGAACTTTTCGCCAAGCATGCCCATGAACGGGATCGAGCCGCCTTCGCCCATGTACATCGCCGGCTTGTCGAAAAACGCCTGGCTGGCGTCGTCGATCGCTTTCTCCAGCCAGGGTGCCATCGCCGGCGCATTCCAGCCGGACGAGGCCTTTTCCAGCTCGAGCGTCACCTGCGCACCATTGGGCGGGTCGCGCAACAGCGCTGCCTTGAGCGACTCGCCGCAGGCCTTGCCGTCGGCCGTTGGCGGCAGTCGCAGCGACAGTTTCACCGCGGTCTGCGGGCGCAGCACGTTACCGGCCGAAGCCAGCGGTGGCATGCCGTCCGCACCGGTGATCGACAGCGCCGGGCGCCAGGTGCGGTTCAACACCAATTCGGTGAGGTCCTCGTGCATCGGCACCAGGCCAGCGACCATCGGGAACTTGTCGAAAATAGCGGTATCCAGCGTGGCAGCGGCGGCCTTCGCTTGGGTCAGCCGTTCGGCGGGTACCTCCACATGCAGGCCGTCGAGCAGGATGCGGCCGCTGGTTTCGTCTTCGATGCGCGACAGGAGCTGGCGCAGCAGGCGGAAGCTGGACGGCACCACGCCCGAGGCATCGCCCGAGTGCACGCCTTCTTCCAGCACCTTGACCGTCAGGTTGCCGCCGGTCAGCCCGCGCAGCGAAGTCGTGCACCACAGCTGCTCGTAATTGCCGCAGCCCGAGTCCAGGCACACCACCAGCGACGGCTTGCCGATGCGCTCGGCCAGATGATCCACATAGGCCGGCAGATCGTAGCTGCCGGATTCCTCGCAGGCCTCGATCAACACCACGCAGCGCGCATGCGGCAGGCCCTGGGTGCGTAGCGCCAGAATCGCGGCCAGCGACCCGAAGATGGCGTAGCCGTCGTCGGCGCCACCACGCCCATACAACTTGTCGTCGCGCAATACCGGCTCCCAGGGCCCCAGGTCGGCATCCCAGCCAGTCATCTCCGGCTGCTTGTCCAGGTGACCGTACAGCAGCACGGTGTCGTCACCCGATTCGGGGCCAGTGGCCGGAATCTCGATGAAGATCAATGGTGTGCGGCCTTCCAGACGCACCACTTCCACCTGCATGCCGTCGATGGCCTGCGCGCGCGCGCAGGTCTCCATCAATACGACCGCCTGCTCCATGTAGCCGTTGGCTACCCAGTCCGCATCGAACATCGGTGACTTGTTGGGAATACGGATGTAATCGACCAGTTGCGGGACGATCTCGCGGTCCCAGGTGTCGCTGATGAATTGGTCGCTCTTGGCGCTGTCCATGGAGGCTCCGAATGCTTGACGTAGTCAGACATTCTACGCCCGCCTTGAGGGGTAGGTATTTCCCTACAAGGCGGCGCGCAGTTCACCGGCTGTGTGAAAAGTTCGTCGGCGATAGGATTGCTGCATGTGGCGCGGGACACTGGCTCCGCCGGCAGGAATGCTGGCTAGGACCATCACCCAAGCCACAAGGAGCGCTGCAATGAAGTCATTTACCGTAGTCCTGAAGTCCCTGCTACTGGCGTTGCTGTTGTCCTCGAACGCGTACGCGCTCGATAAGGTCGATATCAACACCGCGTCTGCTGAGGAATTAGACAAGGTGCTGATGAATGTCGGGCGATCAAAAGCCGAGGCAATCGTCGAGCACCGTCAGGCAAACGGTCCCTTCAAAAGTGCCGAGGAACTGGCACTGGTCAAGGGCATCGGACTCAAGACGGTCGAACGGAATCGCGACCTGATCGAAGTAGGAGCCACGATGGCTCCCGCCAAGAAGGCTGCCAAGGGGGCGGCGGTGAAACCGGTGGGACGGCGTTAAGGGGAAGGGATCCGAGATACGGTTCGACGCGAGGATGCGTGGCCGCAACCTAACTGGACAGGATGTCCGGGGGATGGCTGGAAGCCGACAAGGACGTGGAATCGCCCGGTGTTGCACTTGGACGTGCAGCCGGGCGTTTTTCGTTTGGGCCTCTGAAGATCTTGGGATCGCGCATCGCCAAGGTGCGACGTCCCCCCGAT
>NZ_JFAQ01000289.1 GCF_001304695.1 Xanthomonas axonopodis | reverse complement strand
AACCGGTCTACGCCATCGTGCTGGCGATCGCACTGCTGGGCGAACAACGCGAACTGACCCTGCAGTTCTACCTCGGCGTGGCGATCATTCTCGGCGCGGTGTTCCTGCATCCGGTGCTGGAGCGTCGGCGCGCGGTCGTGCACCCGGAATTGCTCGGCACAGCCGAGGCGAAGAATATCGTCGACTGATTGCACAGCGCGATGGGAGACCACGCTTCCTCACCAGCGGCCGCTGCGTTCACGCACGCTGGCGTTCAAACTGCATCGCGCGGCACCGGCATCCCGACGCGCGGCAATCAACCTCCCATCCCTTGCCAGGCCACCTGCATCTGCAAGCGGGCAACCACGCGCCCCCTACTCCAGCGCAACCACCTGATCGCGCCCGCCGCGCTTGGCCGCATACAAGGCCTGGTCGGCGCGCTTGATCACCGCCTCCACGCTTTCCTGCGGGTACAAGGTCGCCACACCGACACTCACCGTCACCGGCAGTGCGATCGTCATCGCCGCCACGCTCTGGCGCAGGTACTCGCATTGCACGCGTGCCTGCAGCAGATCCGCATTGGGGAGCAGCAACACGAATTCCTCGCCGCCATAGCGGGCGATGGTGCCGGCACCGGCCATATGCGCACGCAACAACGTGGACAGTTCGCGCAGCACTGCATCGCCCTGATCGTGCCCATGCACATCGTTGACGGTCTTGAAATGGTCCACGTCCAG
>NZ_JFAQ01000288.1 GCF_001304695.1 Xanthomonas axonopodis | reverse complement strand
CGAAGGCCGGGTCGGCATCCATTTCTGCCAGCAGATCGGCGGTGATCAGGTCCACGGCATTGGGCGCGGCGGCGAACGCCGGGTCGGCATCCATTTCGGCGAGAAAGTCGGCAGCGCTGGGCGCGGCGTTGACCGGCGGGGCGAAGGCCGGGTCGGCATCCATTTCGGCGAGGAAATCGGCGGCGATCGCATCGGCGCTGCGCACCGCGGCAATCGCGTTGGAAGTGGCAGCCTCGGAGACAGTGGCGGCTTCGGGAACTGCAGCAGTCTCGACCGGCGGCTCGGCCAGCGCGAGATCTGCATGCGCAAGTGGCGGCGTTTCGACCCTTACTGCGGTGGCCGCAGGCGGGGCGACGATCTCCACGCCCGCATCGTGCAGCAGGCCTTCCAGATAATCGTCCAATTCACCGTTGGCGGTGGGGTTGCTCATGCGGCTTGCTCCATACGCATCGCGTCATCGGCCAGCACCCATTCCAGCGCGCGGCGATACGCGGACAGGCCGCGGCCCTGATAGTCGCCGCCGGTGGCGGGAACGGTGAGTGCGGCGGCATTGCAAATACGGGTGTCCATCGGAACGGCGTCTTCCCACACCACCGGGCCGTAGGTGGTCTGCATTTCCTTGAGCGTTTCGTTGCCGGCGCGGGTGCGGCGGTCGAACAGGGTCGGCAGGATCGACACCGGCAGCTCGCGGCGGCGCGAACGCTGCACCATGTCGGCGGTGCGCACCATGCTGGCCAGGCCATGCAGGGCAAGCGGCTCGGCCTGGGTCGGCACCACCACGCGGTCGCAGGTGGCCAGTGCGTTGATCATCAGCAGGCCGAGCGTGGGCGGGCAGTCCAGCAGGATGTAGTCGTGCTGGCCGGCATGCCGGGTCATGGCGTTTTGCAGGGCCAGGCCCAGGCCGGGCTGGTTGGCGCTGCGGCGTTCCAGCGTTGCCAATGCGGCTTGCGCGCACACATACGACAGGCCCGGAATGCTGCTCTCATGCGCCAGGCTGGCCAGATCGCTCGGCGGGGTGCCGAACAGGTCCAGCACCCCGCGCGGCGGCGGATCGACCGCCACGCCAAACGCGCGTGTGAGCGAGGAGTGCGGATCGAGGTCGATCAACAAGACGCGGTGGCCGAGCGCGGCCAATCCGCGCCCCAATGCCAGCGTCGTGGTGGTCTTGCCGACGCCGCCCTTTTGGTTGGCGATTGCCCAGATACGCATGTCACTGCACTCCTTGAATTACGGCGGGGACGGAACTTGTGCCGCTTTCGGTGGTAACGGCCGTTTGGCCGCCGTCAGACTTGGGAAGCTCGGGCGCCCCGGCGGCGGTCGCATTTAATTGCGATGGCGGATCGGGTGCGAGTGAGCCAGCCGAGTCAGCGAGGATGATCAACACCACACGCCGGTTCGCATTCCGTCCCGCCTCAGTGCTGTTATCGGCACGTGCGCGGAATTCTCCATAGCCCACCATCGCCAATCGTTGCGGGGCGACGCCGTCGTCGGCGAACAGGTGCACCACGCTGGCCGCGCGCGCCGCCGACAGTTCCCAATTGGAGGGAAATTGCGCGGTGGCGATCGGCTGGTTATCGGTATAACCCTCCACGCGCACGCCGTTGGGCGCATCGCGCAGCACCGAGGCCAGCGTGAACAACGTCCCGCGGGCGCCGCCGGCCAGGGTGGCCGAACCGGTGCCAAACAGGATGTCGCTGTTGATCTCCACCTCGATCCACAGATCGTTACGGCGGATGGTGATGAGTTGCTTGTCGATCAGCGGGGCCAGCGTCTTGCTCAGCTGCTGCTCCACTGCATCCATCTGCCGCTGTGCGCGCGCCAGTTGCGCCTGGTTGCGCAGCGACACCGGCATGCGCATCTGCGCGGCCATCGACGGCAGCAGGGTAGGGTCGGTCGGGCCATTGGAGGCGGCCATCGGCGCCCTGGCCTTGATCACGGATGGGCGGTCGTAATCGGCGCCCAGGCTCTGGGTCTTGCCCAGCTGCACCGGGCTGGCCTTGTTCGACGAGCCACCGAAGGCGCTGGTCAGCGCCTGTGCCATGACCTTGTATTTGCCTTCGTTGAGCGAAGAGATGGCGTACATCACCACGAAGAACGCCAGCAACAGCGTCATCAGATCGGCATACGGAATCGCCCACGCTTCGTGGTTGCCATGTTCTTCGTGGTGTTTGCGACGACGGGCCATAACGCGCTAATGCAAGTAGCCTGCCAATTTCGACTCGATGTTGCGCGGGTTCTCGCCCTGGGCGATGGCGATCAGGCCCTCGATCGCCATTTCGCGCTCGTTGGTGCTGCAATGGATCACGTTCTTGAGCTTGGCGGCGACCGGCAGGAACAGCAGGTTGGCCGAGGCGATGCCGTAGATGGTGGCGGTGAAGGCCGCCGCGATGCCGTGCCCGAGCATGGCCGGGTCGGCCAGGTTCTTCATCACCGCCATCAGGCCCAGCACTGCGCCGATGATGCCCAGCGTGGGTGCGTAAATGCCCATGCCTTCGAACACCTTGGCGGCGGCAAGATCCTGACGCTCCTGGTTGTCCACTTCGATCTCGAGCATGTTGCGCATGGCTTCCGGCTCCACGCCATCGACCAGCATCTGCAGGCCCTTGCGCAGGAAGGCATCGTCCTGACGCGGCAATTGGTCTTCCAGGCCCAGCAGGCCCTGGCGCCGGGCGATATTGCTCCACTCGACGATACGCGCCACCAGCTGCGGGCGATCGCTGGCCGGCGGCTGGATCACCCAGCGCAGGATCTTGAACGCGCGCCGGAAAACCGCCGGGGAGGTGTGCAGCAGGATTGCGGCCACCGTGCCGACGATGACGATCACGAAGGCAGCCGGCGACCATAGTGACGAAATGCCGGCACCTTTCAACACGCTGCCGCCCACGATCGCCACGATCGCCAGCACCAGCCCGATTACGCTAAGTCTGTCCATGCATGCGGTATCGGCCCAGTGGCGGCGGACTTGATAGATGTAAGCGGTCGAGCGCGCCAGAAAGTTGGCGTTGTGTGGTGTGGGTCTCTTCCACTTGGGCGTCGATGCACGATAGGCCATTGGCGCATGCTCTTGCGGGTGCATGGAGCATGGTGGGCCGTGCGTGGAGCCGGTCGGGTCGTGTGGGAGCGCTTCCCGGAATCGGCATGTACTAAGGCAACGCTGATCAAG
>NZ_JFAQ01000287.1 GCF_001304695.1 Xanthomonas axonopodis | reverse complement strand
GCCGGGACTGAACACCTAGTGGTTGTCGCCTTCGGTTGGCTCAAGCGCCGGTCGCGGGCTGGAAGGTCTCGCGTGGTTGGTCAACGCCGACAAGATGCGCAGATCTTCGGCATCCAGGGTGGTGGCGCTGTTGCCGCGGTAGTGGTGGTGAAATGCCTGCAGGGTAGCGGCCGGATCGTCGATGCTGTAGCCGATCAGCGCAAGCGCCTGCCATGGGTCGAAACCTTCCGGGGCTGCAGGCGCGTCGGCCGCGGGCCAGCGGCCGAAACCGGCGTCGGCCAGGCGCTTCCAGGGGAAGAGCGGGCCGGGGTCGTTCTTGCGCGTCGGGGCCACATCTTCGTGACCAACGATCTGCGTGCGTGGAATACGCAGGCGCTTACACAGGTCGTCCAGCAACACCAACAGGCTGTCGATCTGCGCCGGCGCGAATGGCTCGCTGCCGTCGTTGTCCATTTCGATGCCGATCGAGGCCGAATTGATGTCGGTGATGGTGCCCCAGCGACCGACCCCGCCGTGCCAGGCGCGCTGCGCATCGCTGACCAACTGGTAGCGCTGCCCGTCTTTGCCGATCAGGTAGTGCGCACTGACGCGCCCATCGCTGTTGCGGCCGCGCAGCGTACTCAGGCTTTGCTGGACTGAATGCTGGTCGGTGAAGTGCAACACGATCAGGATCGGTCGCCGCGTATCGTAATTGGGCGATGGCACCCACTGCGCCAGCGGGTTGCGCTGCGGTGCGTGCGCACAGGCACCCAACGACAGCGCGACCAGGCAAACGGCGGTCCGCAGCCACACTGATGACGAGAGAGGAAAGCTGGGCAGCACGGATTTCTCCTGGGAAGGCCGGACGACCTGCGTAACACCATTATCCACCCAGTTGTGCTCGCGCGGCCGCCTGCCGATGGAAGCGTGGGCAGCGCAGTGCCTTGCGCGCTGCCATCATTGGTGCGTTTGTGGTGTCTCCCAAGCTTGGCAAGAAGCACCATTGCAGTGGCAGCAGCAGCCACCAGCGTGTTTACGGCTGCGGCGACGATGGTCACGGGCTTCCTGCACGCTCCGCACCAACGCGCCCCAAGCGTCCACTGCCGGCAATAGTCGCCACGCAGCCAGGACAGGTGGATACGCTCTGCGCCGCATGCCACTATCGGCCTTGCCTCGCAGCTCGCCAGCGGCTGCCTTCATCCTGAGCCCTGCATGCCATTGTCGCGCCACCTGCTGATGTTGCTGCTGATCGCGCTTGCGCTGCCCTGCGGCGCCGCCCCAGCACCTGCTGCCACGGCAGTTGCCCAAGCACCACCCTTCGTCGTCAACGATGCACAGCTCACCCCGGAGTATTGGATCCAGCGCAGCAGCAACGCGCAGATTCCGCGAGTCAATCCCGCGCAGATCGCCGAGGTCAATGCACGCCTGCTGCGCGACGATGCATCGATGCACGACATCGCGCAACTTCCACACGCACTGCCCGCGACCGACGTGAGAGCGCGTATCGACGCGTTATCGGCAATACCGACACGTCCGCTGTACGACGCAGATGGGCGGCTTCTGGATACCGCACGCTTGGCGACATTGCGCAATTCCTTGGCACTGGATGCGCTTCCCGCACAGGTGCCACTGCGTTTTGCGCTGGTGGTGACGCGTGCAGCGTTGCGAACCTTTCCCACCGCGCAGCGCGTGTTCGCCAGCCACGACGACCGCGATATCGACCGCTTCCAGGAATCGGCACTGTATCCCGGCACGCCGGTGGCTGTCCTGCACAGCAGCGCCGATGGCGCGTGGAAGTTCGTGGTCGCCGCCAATAACGCTGCCTGGGTCGCAAGCACGCAGCTTGCCGAAGGCAGCCGCACCGAGGTGCTGAATTACGCACAACGCAGCCCGCGTCTGATCGTCACCGCAGCCCGCGTGCAAACTGCCTACACGCGCGAAAGCCCGGCGATTTCCGCACGTGCACTGGACATGGGCACCAGCCTGCCCTTGCTCGGCGACTGGCCGCCGCAGCAGCCAGTCAACGGACAATTGCCGCTAGCGGCCTACGTGGTGCAACTGCCACTGCGCAGTGCCGATGGGCGTTTGCAGTTGGTGCCCGCACTCATCCCGCGCGGTGCCGATGTGCGCATCGGCACCTTGCCCGCCACCGAGGCCGCACTGCTCCGGCAGGCATTCAAATTCCTCGGCGAACGCTATGGCTGGGGCAACGATTACGACGCGCGCGATTGCAGCGGTTTCGTGCTGGATGTCTATCGCAGCCTCGGTATCGCGCTGCCCCGCAATACCGGCGACCAGGCGCGCAGCACAGTGTTGCACGGTGTCGCGTTCGATGCTGGCGCGCCGTTGGCGCAACGCCTGCAACAGCTCGCACAGCTGCAGATTGGCGATCTGATCTACATTCCAGGCCATGTGATGCTGGTGATCGGACATGCAGATGGCGCGCCATGGGTGATCCATGATGTGGCCGGGGCCAGTTACCGCGCTGCCGATGGCAGCGTGCAGCGCGCGCGTTTGAATGGTGTGTCGGTCACCCCGTTGCTGCCGTTGCTTGCCAGCGATGGCACTGCATTCATCGACCACATCACCCGCATTCAACGCGTTTTTCCAACGGGCACCTGATGAAGATCACCGGCTTCCGGCTTGGCATGCTGCGCGTGCCCTTGAAAACACCGTTCAAGACGGCCGTGCGCACGGTGCAGGCAATCGAGGACGTGGTGGTGCTGTTGCAGACCGACAGCGGCCACATCGGGTATGGCGCCGCGCCAGCGACCGCGCCCATCACCGGCGACACCCATGGCAGCATCATTGCCGCGATCAAACACTGCATCGGCCCCAAGCTGATGGGCCAGGACGTGGCCGATCTCAACCGGCTATGCGGGCTCGTTCAACACGCGCTCGAACGCAACACCAGCGCCAAGGCCGCCGTGGAAATTGCACTGTACGATCTGTGGGCGCAGGCGTTCGGCGCGCCGCTGTACCAACTGCTCGGTGGCGGCACGCCGCGCCTCACGACCGACATCACCATCAGCGCCGATACCATCGACACCATGGTGGCGCAGGCGCAAGCGGCGCTCGCGCGCGGCTATCGCGCACTGAAGATCAAGGTCGGCAAGGACATCGAGTCGGATGTCGAACGCGTCACGGCAATCCATACCGCAGTCGCCGGGCGCGCATCGCTGCGGCTGGATGCCAATCAAGGCTGGACGCCCAAACAAACGGTGCGCACCATGCGCACGCTGGAAGATGGCGGCATCGCGCCGGAGCTGCTGGAGCAGCCTGTCAGGGCCGCCGACCTCGACGGGCTCGCCTTCGTCACCGCACGCATTGACACGCCGGTGATGGCCGACGAGAGCGTCTTCTCGCCCACGCAGGTGATCGAGCTGATTCAGCGTCGCGCCGCCGACATCATCAACATCAAGCTGATGAAGACCGGCGGGCTGTCCAATGCCATCCGTATCGCCGACATCGCCGGGTTGTATGGGTTGCCATGCATGATCGGTTGCATGATCGAATCCAGCATCAGCGTCGCCACCGCGGTGCATCTGGCGGTGGCCAAGGCCGACAGCATCACCCTGGCCGATCTGGATGCACCTGCGCTCGGGCAGTTCGACCCCAACGAGGGCGGCGTACAGTTCGACGAGGCGCAGATCCACATCGACGATTCGCCGGGACTGGGCATCCGCCGCATTCGTGGGTTGGAACTGCTGCCGGCCTGACAGCGGCTGACGTGATGCAGCTCACAGTCCCCGGGTGGAACTAGACCACGCCGGAAACCAGGGGCGTCACAGCGGTACTCGCCGATTCCGGGCAACGGACGTGCCTGCCCGAGGCCAGGCACGCCCATGCACCACAGGGCCGCGTTGCTGGGTACAGTAGCGACCACGTGTATCGCCCTTAGAGGGTGTTTACATAA
>NZ_JFAQ01000286.1 GCF_001304695.1 Xanthomonas axonopodis | reverse complement strand
CCCCCAGCTGTCAAGCCTTGTTCGCCCCGGCCCCCGCCGGTACCCTGACCGCGCATTATTCCGGTCCCGCATGTCCACTTCCCGCTTCGTCCATCTGCACGTCCACACCGAGTTCTCGCTGGCGGATTCCACCATCCGTGTGCCCGAGAAACCGGATCAGGCTGACCCGAAAAAGGCCAAGCAGGCCAACCTGCTGAGCCGGGCAGTCGAACTCGACATGCCCGCGCTGGCAGTCACCGACCTCAACAATCTGTTCGCGCTGGTCAAGTTCTACAAGGCCGCCGAAGGCGTCGGCATCAAACCGATTGCCGGCGCCGACGTGATGATCGCCACGCCGGACATGTCGCCGTGGCGCATGACCCTGCTGTGCCGCGACCGCGAAGGCTACCTGAGCCTGTCGCGGCTGCTCACCCGCGCCTGGATGGAAGGCCACCGCCCCGAAGGCGGCGTGGCGATCCATCCGGAATGGCTGCAGGCCGGGCACGCCAACCTGTTTGCGCTGGCCGGCCGCGACAGCCTGGCCGGGCGCCTGTTCAACGAGGGCCGCGCGGATCTTGCCGAGCAGCAGCTGGCCGACTGGCAGCGCGTGTTCGGCGATGGCCTGCATCTGGAGCTCACCCGCACCGGCCGCGAGGGCGAGGAGCGCTTCAACCAGTTCGCGCTGCATGCCGCCGGCGTGCGCGGGCTGCCGGTGGTGGCCAGCAACGACGTGCGTTTTTTGTACGCCAGCGACTTCAATGCGCACGAAGCGCGCGTATGCATTTCCTCCGGCCGCGTGCTGGACGACCCCAAGCGCCCGCGCGAGTACAGCGACCAGCAGTACATGAAATCCAGCGAGGAGATGGCGGCGCTGTTCGCCGACATCCCCGACGCCATCGACAACACCCACGCGCTGGCGCAGCGCTGCAACATCGAGATGCGCCTGGGTACCTACTTCCTGCCCGCCTACCCGGTGCCGGAAGACGAAACGCTGGATAGCTGGATCCGCAGCCAGTCGCGCGAAGGTCTGGCCGCACGCCTGGAAAAGAACCCGATCGCGCCGGGCAAGACCCGCCAGGACTATGTGGACCGGCTCGAATTCGAGCTGGACACCATCATCAAGATGGGCTTTCCCGGCTACTTCCTGATCGTGGCCGACTTCATCCAGTGGGGCAAGAGCCAGGGCATTCCGATCGGCCCGGGCCGCGGTTCCGGTGCCGGTTCGCTGGTGGCCTGGGCGCTGCAGATCACCGACCTGGATCCGCTGCCGTACAACCTGCTGTTCGAGCGCTTTTTGAACCCCGAGCGCGTGTCGATGCCCGACTTCGACATCGACTTCTGCATGGACCGGCGCGACGAAGTCATCGACTACGTGGCGCGCAAATACGGCCGCGAACGCGTCAGCCAGATCATCACCTACGGCACCATGGCCGCCAAGGCGGTGGTGCGCGATGCCGGCCGCGTGCTGGGCTTCTCGTATGGGCTGGTCGACAGCGTGGCCAAGCTGATCCCCAACATCCTGGGCATCACGCTCAAGGACGCAATGGACGAAGGCAAGGATGCGGAGATGGCCTCGCCGGATCTGATCCAGCGCTACCAGGTCGAAGACGAAGTGCGCGACCTGATGGATCTGGCGCGCCAGCTCGAAGACCTCACCCGCAACGCCGGCAAGCACGCCGGCGGCGTGGTGATCGCGCCCGAGCCGCTCTCCGAGTTCTGCCCGCTGTTCGCCGAACATGACGAAGACGGCCGCGGCAAGAACCCGGTCACCCAGTTCGACAAGGACGACGTCGAAGCGGTGGGCCTGGTGAAGTTCGACTTCCTTGGCCTGCGCACGTTGACCATCATCGATTGGGCGGTCAAGGCGATCAACGTGCGCCACGCGCGCGCCGGCATCGATCCGGTCGACATCACCGCCATTCCGCTCGACGACGTGCCCACCTACACGGGCGTGTTCGCCTCCGGCAATACCGGCGCGGTGTTCCAGTTCGAATCCTCGGGCATGCGCCGCCTGCTCAAGGACGCGCGCCCGGACCGCTTTGAAGACCTGATCGCGCTGGTGTCGCTGTACCGTCCCGGCCCGATGGACCTGATCCCGGACTTCAACGCGCGCAAGCACGGCCAGCAGGAGATCGTCTACCCCGATCCGCGCACCGAAGTCATCCTGAAAGACACCTACGGCATCATGGTGTACCAGGAGCAGGTGATGCAGATGGCGCAGATCGTCGGCGATTATTCGCTGGGCGGCGCCGACCTGCTGCGTCGCGCAATGGGCAAGAAAGTGCCGGCCGAAATGGCCAAGCACCGCGAAATCTTCCGCGAAGGTGCGGCCAAGGGCGGCGTGAGCGCAGCCAAGGCCGACGAAATCTTCGACCTGATGGAGAAGTTCGCCGGCTACGGTTTCAACAAATCGCACGCCGCCGCCTATGCCCTGGTCAGCTACCAGACCGCGTGGCTGAAACGGCATTACCCGGCCGAATTCATGGCCGCGACGCTGTCCTCGGACATGGACAACACCGACAAGGTGGTCGGCTTCCTCGATGAGGTGCGCAACCTCGGCCTCACCGTCAAGCCGCCGCGCGTCAATGAATCGGCGTACATGTTCGAGGCGGCCAGCCCGGACACCATTCAGTACGGCCTGGGCGCGATCAAGGGCGTCGGCCAGGGCGCCTGCGAGGCGATCGTCGAAGAACGTCAGCGCGGCGGCCCCTACACCACGCTGCTGGATTTCTGCACGCGCGTGGGCACCGCCAAGCTCAACCGGCGCACGCTGGAAGCGATGATCAATGCCGGCGCAATGGATGGCCTGGGCAAGAACCGCGCCTCGCTGATGCTGCAGTTGCCCGAAGTGATGAAGGCCACCGAGCAGATGGCACGCGAACGCGCCTCGGGGCAGAACTCGCTGTTCGGCGGGCCGGACCCAAGCGCCCCGGCGATGCGCCTGGACCTGCCAGAGAGCAAGGAATGGCCGTTGGGCCAGCTGCTCACCGGCGAACGCGAAACGCTGGGCTTCTACCTCAGCGGCCACCCGTTCGACCCGCACCGCGAGGAAGTCCGCGAGCTGGTCGGCTGCGACCTGGGCGCGCTGGAAAAGATCCTGGCCTCGCAACAACGTGGCGGCGGCGGCGGCGGCGACGGCGAAAAACGCGCCTGGCGCCCGGAGGTGAACGCCATTCTTGCCGGTCAGGTCGTCGGCGTGCGGCGCAAGGGCGACAGCCAGGTGTTCGTGCAGCTCGAAGACGGCCGCGGCCGGGTGGAGTGCAGCGCGTTCTCCGACGCGATGGCCGAGTTCGGCCACCTGCTCACCCGCGACCGCATCCTGATCGTCAAAGGCGGTCTGCGCGAGGACGAATTCAACGGCGGCTACAGCCTGCGCATCCGCCAGTGCTGGGACTACGAGCAGATCTGCGCCGACCACGCCCAGCGCCTGTCGCTGCGCCTGGACCTGCGCGAAAAGCAGGCCTTCAAGCGCATCGACACGCTGCTGGCCAAGCACCGCCCCGGCAAGACGCACCTGCGCCTGGACCTGCTGCTGCGCGCGCCCAGCGGCGGCGTGGCCGGCATGCTCGACCTCAACGGCACCCGTTCGGTGCGCATCGACCAGCAGCTGATGGACAGCCTGCGCGCCGACCCGGCGGTACGCACCTTGAAGATCAAGTACAACCCTCCGTGGGCGTGAGAGGCCGGGATTCGGGATTGGGGATTGGAAGGCCACAGTACCGCGGCTTCGCCCCCGCAATAGACCGCTGTTGCGAATCCCCAATCCCGAATGACCAATCCCCGCGGTGCCACCGCACGGCTGCGTACGCGCGCCAGCCACACCGCTTCAGCTACACTCCCCGCCTTACGTTGACGACGCCATTGCATGAATCCTAACTACCTCGACTTCGAGCAACCCATCGCCGATCTGGAAGCAAAGATCCAGGAACTGCGCAAGGCCAGTACCGGGCCTGCAGTCAACGTGGAGACCGAGGTGCGTGCGCTGCGCGACAAGTTGCGCGTGCGTACCGCGCAGATCTTCCGCGATCTGTCGGCCTGGCAGGTCTCGCAGTTGGCGCGTCATCCGCAGCGCCCGTACACGCTGGACTACATCAACACCATCTGCGACGAATTCCAGGAACTGGCCGGCGACCGCGCCTACGCCGATGACAAGGCCATCGTCGGTGGCCTGGGCCGTATCGACGGCCGCCCGGTGGTGATCATCGGGCACCAGAAGGGCCGCGATACCAAGACCAAGGTGGCGCGCAACTTCGGCATGCCGCGCCCGGAGGGCTACCGCAAGGCCTTGCGCCTGATGAAGCTGGCCGAGCGCTTCCGCCTGCCGCTGCTGACCTTCATCGACACCCCCGGCGCGTATCCGGGCATCGGTGCCGAGGAACGCGGCCAGAGCGAGGCGATCGCGCGCAACCTATTGGAAATGGCCGAGCTGAAAGTACCGGTGATCTGCACGGTGATCGGCGAAGGCGGCTCTGGCGGCGCGCTGGCGATCGGCGTGGGCGACCGCACGCTGATACTGGAATACGGCACCTATTCGGTCATTTCGCCCGAAGGTTGCGCCTCGATCCTGTGGAAGGACGCGGCCAAGGCCAAGGACGCCGCCGAACAGCTCGGTCTGACCGCCAAGCGCCTGAAGGGCCTGGGCCTGGTCGACAAGGTGATCCGTGAACCCACTGGCGGTGCGCATCGCAATCCCGAGCAGATGGGCAAGCGCCTGAAAGCGGTGCTGCTCAACGAGCTGGACGCGCTGGAAAAGATTCCAGTGGATGCGTTGCTGCAGCAGCGGTACGAGCGCCTGCGCAGCTATGGTGCCTACGAAGGGCATTGATTCGCGCACGAAGGCCGCCGCGCACAGTGCGCGGCCATGGAAAGGACGCCAACCCCGCATGTCTCCGCTCCTGCTGATCTCGCTGCTGCTGCAGGCGGCCTGTTGCGTCCACTTCGTGCGCAGCGGGCGGCCCTTGTACTGGATCTTCCTGCTGCTGGCGTTTTCGCTGCTGGCGGTGCTGGTCTATGTGTGCGTGGCGGTCGTCCCCGACCTGCGCAACGACCCCAACGCGCGCCGCAGCCTCAAGCGCGTGCGCAGCACCCTGGATCCGCAGCGCGAACAGCGCGATGCCTCACGCCGGCTGGATGTGGCCGACACGCCGGAAAATCGCCGCCAGCTGGCCGACACATTGCTGGCGCGCGGCGATTACGCGCAGGCCGCCGAGCATTACCAGGGCGCCTTGCGCGGGCTCTATCGCGACGATCCGCACCTGATGCTCGGCCTGGCCAAGGCGCAGTTCGGGCTGGGCCAGCCGCAGCAGACGCGGCAGACCCTGGATGCCTTGATCGCGGCCAACCCCAGCTTCCGTTCGCATGACGGGCATCTGCTGTATGCACGCGCAGTCGAAGGCAGCGGCGACACCGAGGCTGCCTTGCACGAATACGAAACGCTGGCCCAAGGCTATCCGGGCGAAGAAGCACGCGTGCGCTATGCTCAACTGCTGCAGCGCATCGCACGCAACGACCAGGCCAGGGCGATATACGAACAGGTACTGCATCACGCCGCCGCCTCGCCCAAGCATTACCAGCGCGAGCAACGCGCCTGGGTCGATCTGGCGCGCAAGGGCTTGCGCGAACTGGACGCCAGCGCCTGAGGGCAGCCCACAAGACCCCATGCGGCGGTAGGCCACATGCCTTCAATCGCTCGGCAACCCGATCAAGGCCTTCACCATGCAAAGGAAGCCTGAAATCGAGCCAGCTCTGAGAGCCCAGATCGATCACCTATTGGAGGAATCCACACAGCGGTTTCGCAGCGACGCCCTGGCGCAATCGCTCGCCCTGGGATTGCAGGCGTGGGCGTTGACCCCCGAACCCAAAGCGCGCTGGGATGATTACCCGCAAAGCCTGTCTGCAAGTCTCGTAAAGGATGGCGCCGATCTGCACGATCAGGAAAACGTGCACAAATGGATCGAGGTAATGGCGCTGATGTACGACGACCCAGACCACACAGACCATCTTGTGATGATGTCCGAAGGCGAAGCGATGCTGCAACGCGGAGATGAGGCGCGCGCCTGTACTGCCTTCGGCAAAATTGACGCGCTGTCCGGCAAAAAGGGATTTGCCGGACACCAGCAGCAGTATCTGGAAATGCTGCTTAGGCAACAGCAGACAGGCGCATAACCTCACATTCGCTCAGCGTTCAAGATTCATCGGCCCTTGTACGGCGCACACATCTCGAGGCCACTGGTCGTCCCAGCTGTGACGCATCGCAGTCAGTCGCGGTGAGACACCGGAATGCCCCTCGGATGTTGTCGACAGTGGCAGCTCTGGCACCTGCGCGCCGAAACCTTAAGGCGTGCGCAAGTGCGGTGTGGAATGCGTCAGAACGGCTTGGCCAGCACCAGCCAGATCACGCCGACCAGCAGGATCACCGGTGCTTCGTTGAACCAGCGCAAGGCCCGCCCGCTGGGCACTGCACGTCCCTGTTCGGCGCCTTTGACCCAGCGGCCGGACACGATGTAGTGGGCAAGAATCAATGCCACGGCAAACAGCTTGGCGTGCAGCCAGCCGCCGGCGACCATCGTCGGGAAATCCGGAATGATCCGGTAGCCCTGCCAGAGCACCGCGCCCAGCAGCAGTGCCAGACCAAGCATGCTGTGGCCGAATGTGTAGAGCCGCCGCCCCATCAACACCAGGCGCGCACGCACCGCGGTGTCGCTGCCGGCTTCGGCGATGTTGACCAGAATGCGCGGCAGGTAGAACACCGCGGCCATCCAGGCGATCACGAATAACAGATGGAAGGTCTTGATCCACAAATACAGGGGCATGCG
This sequence comes from Xanthomonas axonopodis, assembly GCF_001304695.1. Lineage (GTDB taxonomy): Bacteria > Pseudomonadota > Gammaproteobacteria > Xanthomonadales > Xanthomonadaceae > Xanthomonas > Xanthomonas axonopodis. Next base: position 2,843 of record NZ_JFAQ01000286.1, on the reverse strand, counting down.
CTGGCTCCGCTGGCTCGCGTAGGATGGCCCGCATTTTCACCCATCCGCGCATCCGCGCACGCGAAAGCAGCCGACGTCCATGCAGCAGTCCGACCCCAAACAATACGACGCCCACTATTTCCGCCGCTGGTATCGCGATGCCGGCCTTGCCGATCCCGCTCGCCTGCGGCGCAAGGTCGCACTCGCCGTGGCCCAGGCCGAGTACTACCTGGAACGGCCGATCCGCAGCGTGCTCGATGTCGGCTGCGGCGAAGCCGCGTGGCGCGCGCCCTTGCTGGCATCACGGCCGAAGCTGAGCTACCTGGGTTTCGACAACAGCGCCTATGCGGTGCAGTGCTATGGCCGCAGCCGCCAGATCCACCCCGCCCGCTTCGGCGATTTCGCCTGGCTGCGCCCGTGCGCGCCGGTGGACCTGCTGATCTGCTCGGACGTGCTGCATTACGTGCCCACCCGCGAATTCAACCAGGGCCTGCCCGGATTGGCCGAGATGTGCGCAGGCGTGGCGTTTCTGGAAGCCTTCGCCGAAGAAGATGCGTTCGAGGGCGATCACGACGGCTTCCAGGCGCGACCGGCGCGCTGGTATCGCAAACGCTTCGCCAGCGTGGGCTTCGCTGCGCTGGGGTCGCACTGCTGGCTGTCGCCGCAGCTGGCTGACCAGGCCTCGGCGTTGGAGCGCGGCTGACCAGGAAGGTGGTTGCTCACGAGCATCGCGTCGGGTCACCGCGTCGCTCGGAGCGAAGAACGGGCGGTTTGCTCGGAGCCATCGCTGCGTCTAGGGAAATCGCCCCGCACCTTCTCCCGCTCCGTGCCTCCCCGCGCTTACGGCGCGGGCGCTCAAAGGCACGCATCCGTGCCGCGCAAGTCCTGCCGTCACACCCCGAAGACAAGGAGCTACACGTCCAAAAACTCGCCTCCCCCCCCCTGTGACAGGCTCAACTGTCCGCAGCCCCATTAAGGTGCAAATGCGCCAAAACCGGTATGCTGCGCGGCAGCAAAGCCGCACGGATGGGTGGAATGCTTTATCAACTGCATGAGCTGACCCGCAATCTGCTAGCCCCCTGGGTGCATCAGGCCCAGGCGAACGCCAAGATGTTTTCCGACCCGTACAGCCTGTGGGCGTCGCTCCCGGGCGCCGAGCGCATGGCCGCCAGCAATGAGCTGTTCCACCGTCTGGGCAAGGAATACGAAAAGCCGGCCTGGGCGCTCGACGATGTCGAGGTCGATGGCCATTCGCTGCCGATCATCGAACGCGAAGTGTTGAGCAAGCCGTTCTGCCGGCTGCTGCGCTTCAAGCGTTTCAGCGACCACGTCGAGCTGATCGGCAAGATGAAGGAGCAGCCTGCCGTGTTGGTGGTTGCGCCGTTGTCCGGCCACCACGCCACGCTGCTGCGCGACACCGTGCGCACCCTGCTGCACAACCACAAGGTCTATGTGACCGATTGGGTGGATGCGCGCATGGTGCCGCTGGACGCCGGCGCGTTCCGGCTCGAGGACTACATTACCTACATCCAGGAGTTCATCCGCCATATCGGCGCCGAGCGCCTGCATGTGGTGAGCGTGTGTCAGCCCACCGTGCCCGTCTTGGCGGCGGTGTCGCTGATGGCCAGCAACGACGAGCCCACCCCGCGCTCGCTGGTGATGATGGGCGGGCCGATCGATGCGCGTCGCAGCCCCACCCAGGTCAACAACCTGGCCACGGAAAACGGCATCGAGTGGTTCCAGAACAACCTGATCCACACCGTGCCGTTCCCGTATCCGGGCCATGGCCGTCAGGTGTACCCGGGCTTCCTGCAACACGCCGGCTTGCTGTCGATGAATCCCAACCAGCACGTGATGTCGCACTGGGATTTCTACACCGATCTGGTCAAGGGCGACCTGCAGGATGCGCAAGCGCATCGGCAGTTCTACGACGAATACAACGCTGTGCTCGACATGCCGGCCGAGTATTACCTGGACACCATTCGCGTGGTGTTTCAGGAGTTTTTGCTGCCGCAGGGCAAGTGGAAAGTGGACGGCCAACTGGTCAAGCCATCGGCGATCCGCAATACCGCGTTGCTGAGCATCGAGGGCGAGCTGGACGACATCGCCGGCCTCGGCCAGACCGAGGCGGCGCACGATCTGTGCACCGGCATCGATGCGGCGCATCGGCGCCATCTGGTCGTGGAAGGCGCCGACCATTACGGCATCTTCAGCGGCCGTCACTGGCGCGAGGTGGTGTATCCGCAGGTGCGCGAATTCATCGCCCGCTACGATGCCGACCCGGTCGGTAGCTGCGACCCGGCCACCGTGACCCCGATCCGCAAGCGCGGCAAACGCGCCTGATCCACACAAAAAATCCCCGGCAATGCCGGGGATTTTCATCTCGATCTGCGCGCAGCGATTCAGGCCACGCCATGTCAGCGCGCACGCCACCGTCGCCCTGCGCACACTGACCTCTCGGCCAGCCGCATTACGCGGCCGCTTCTCCGCCCTTGACCAGCAGCTGCTTGGCGAACATGCCGTGCAGCTTGCCGAACGCGCGCGCCAGATGCAGCGTGACGAACAACAACAGCACGCCCACCACGAACAACGGCAGCGTCAGCCAGGCGCTGGTGATGTCCACGGCATCCCAGGTCAGCACAGCGATGTTGTCGAACAGCACCGCGATCGGTGAAGCGGCCAAGCCCAACGACAGCAGTGTGCAAAACACGGTGAAATAGACAATGCCCAGCGGCAGCATCAGCAGAAAATAAAGTATCGTGCTCCAGGTACGCGCATCGGTGAACATCGCGCCGATACGCTGCAGCCAGCCACCTTGCAGGCCCAGGTGTTGCGGGCGCCGCGGCATGCGCATGCCAAGCAGC
>NZ_JFAQ01000285.1 GCF_001304695.1 Xanthomonas axonopodis | reverse complement strand
TGTAGAACCTGGCCCATAGTGCTTCCTTCCAATCGAGGGAAAATAGTGCACCATCAAAGCATGGGATCAAATACCTAGCGCCACGACGCCGGACGCCTTGGAGGGCCGGCAGGGATTCATGTAGAAAAACAGCCAAAAGTGAGCTCACTCACTGACAGTGAGAGGTTTATTACACGAATCCCTGCCGACGCTCAGGTAATCCCCGACTGAGCCTCACTGAGGCAATAGCTCCATCACCCATGCCATCTCCTCTTCGTTGAATGCCGGGAAATCATCCGCCGCCCCTGCGAAGGGGGCCGCATCTTGTTCCCACATCACGGTGCTGGACGCTGCCAGATCGGCATCCATGGGCGTACCAGGATCCGGGAGGCCGCCCCCGATCCTGGTACGCGGGCGTTTTACACCCCAGCTGAGGGGGGGTAAATGCCGCCCATCGCGCTGTTCGGGAACGAGCACCTCGACAGCTTGCTGTGCGGAGGCGCCGGTGACAGAACTCTCCGATCGGGACCGTTTACGGCTGCTGCTTGCCAGCGCCTGGCCCGCCCGGTCTATTGGGCTGGGCGCATCCAGCTCACGCTCCAGCGAATCGGCGAATGCATGCAAAGACGCCTGGTCCGGCGTTTGAGCCGAAGCACGGGACGGTTTGGCCCTTTTCATCCCTGATGCTTGGAGGATGCGGTGCCAACGCTGCAAGGCTGGGGGGAGCGTTCCACTGAGGGCTTCGAGTTCGGTGACGCCCACTCTGCGAAATAGCTGTAGCAACCCCTGCCTGCTCATCTCGAACTGCGTCATGGCTTCATCGAATGCTTGCGCTGGGCGGGAGTGGCACTGGAAAAAACCCAGCACGCGAGCCACTTGCGCGTGGTCGGCAACGCGATGGGACGTGCGTTCGGGAATACGGCGATTGATTCTTGTGATCAAGGTCGGCGCGTGCGGCAATCCCTTTTTCACTGCCTCCAGCGCAGGACGCCCGCCGAGGCAGGCCAAGGCGACGAGGTGGTCGTTGGTCAACGCGGCCAACGCCTGATCAGGGCGAGATAACTGGGCAAAAATGCTCTCCAGCGCCGGCTTGCCGCCTTTATTGCTGGCGATGGCCACCACCTGGTCCGGGGTCAGGCCATGGGCCTGG
>NZ_JFAQ01000284.1 GCF_001304695.1 Xanthomonas axonopodis | reverse complement strand
TACACCCCAGCTGAGGGGGGGTAAATGCAGCGCATCGCGCTGTTCGGGAACGAGCACCTCGACAGCTTGCTGTGCGGAGGCGCCGGTGACAGAACTCTCCGATCGGGACCGTTTACGGCTGCTGCTTGCCAGCGCCTGGCCCGCCCGGTCTATTGGGCTGGGCGCATCCAGCTCACGCTCCAGCGAATCGGCGAATGCATGCAAAGACGCCTGGTCCGGCGTTTGAGCCGAAGCACGGGACGGTTCGGCCCTTTTCATCCCTGATGCTTGGAGGATGCGGTGCCAACGCTGCAAGGCTGGGGGGAGCGTTCCACTGCGGGCTTCGAGTTCGGTGACGCCCACTCTGCGAAATAGCTGTAGCAACCCCTGCCTGCTCATCTCGAACTGCGTCATGGCTTCATCGAATGCTTGCGCTGGGCGGGAGTGGCACTGGAAAAAACCCAGCACGCGAGCCACTTGCGCGTGGTCGGCAACGCGATGGGACGTGCGTTCGGGAATACGGCGATTGATTCTTGTGATCAAGGTCGGCGCGTG
>NZ_JFAQ01000283.1 GCF_001304695.1 Xanthomonas axonopodis | reverse complement strand
CGTGCAGCGCAACTCCAAATTGAACTCGACGAGTTGAGCATCGAGCGGCGCTATCTACAGCAGTGGCAGGCTGACAGCAACGTGCAGGCGACCGCCTCGCTGGACAAGTATGGACTGTCACCGCGCAAGACCGCAGACCTGATGGCCTATCTGGTCCATCTTGGCGAGCAGCGCATCCGCCTCAAGGACCGCATCGAGCTGCTGCTCAACTTCAGGATTTTCCGTGCCAAGCAGTTCGCCGAGTGCGAGGCGCGGTTGTCCGTGTTTCATGCTTTGCAGATGCACTACTACGACAAGGCCATTCGCGATAAAGAAGCGGAGTTGCAGATGTGCCGCCAATCCCTGGCGCGTGGAAATTTCACGGCCTTGATGGATGAATTGAAGATGGCATCGATGTGCCATCTGAAGCAGCACCTGCAACGGTTGCCGAGACTTGAGGACAGCTTCGATGCCAAGACGTACCGACAACAGTTCGATGCTTTCTTGAAGCGCTTCCCAATCCTGGGCAGCGGCATGCACTCCCTCGTCAATTCAATCGCGCCGGGGGCGATCCTCGACTACGTGATCATCGATGAGGCCTCGCTACAGGATATCGTGCCGGGCATCTTGCCGCTGGGGTGCGCCAAGAACCTGATCGTGGTCGGCGACAATCGCCAGCTGGCGCACATTCCGGTGTTGCTGGGCCTGGCTGCGCCTGCCGAGGCTTATGATTGCGAGCGTTATAGCCTGCTCGATTCATGTATCGGTGTATTCAAGCAGCAGCTGCCTAGGACCCTGCTGAAAGAGCATTACCGTTGCC
>NZ_JFAQ01000282.1 GCF_001304695.1 Xanthomonas axonopodis | reverse complement strand
TCCGGACGACGGCAGCACAGAAACGGTGTCTGCGTTAAACGGGATTAACGGCCGGCGGTGGCGCGGCTGAAGTGTAAGCCGACGTTCAGCCGCTGGACATGGGGTAATACCAATGGGCTATCGGCCGGGAATGTGACGTGCGGCCAGAATGCGTGCAACGGGTGCCTGCTCGGCACCCTCTCTCGTCTCTCGGAGTGGTGTCATGCACATCAGCAAGCCTGCCGGCCCCCTGCCGGCGCCCGTCCCCTTCTATCGTCAACTGTATTTCCAGGTGGTGGTGGCGATCGTCCTCGGTGCCCTGCTGGGCCATTTCGAGCCCGCCTTCGCCGAAAGCCTCAAGCCGCTGGGCGATGCCTTCATCAAGCTGGTGAAGATGATCATCGCCCCGGTGATCTTCCTGACCATCGTTACCGGCATTGCCGGCATGACCCATCTCAAGACGGTGGGCCGGGTGTTCGGCAAGGCGATGGCCTACTTCCTGTTCTTCTCCACGTTGGCCCTGGTGGTCGGTCTGGTCGTTGCCCATGTGGTGCAGCCCGGCGCCGGCATGAACATCAATCCGGCCGATCTGGACCAGAGTGCGGTCAAGAGCTACGTCGAGAAGTCGCACGACCTGACCCTGGTCGGCTTCCTGATGGACATCATCCCCAACTCGTTGATCG
>NZ_JFAQ01000281.1 GCF_001304695.1 Xanthomonas axonopodis | reverse complement strand
CTAACAAAACTACTGCGCAGCCGCCAGGCGGGCGCGGCCGGTGCTCGGAATCCTCATGTACCCCTCGTACACTCCGGTTCCTGTGCGCCGTCCACGCCCACCTGACGACCGCTCGCTACGTTTTGTTAGCCACTCTTAGATTTGATGTCGGTTTGGTGACACTGCCGGGCTCCGCCGCCGCGTCCCTTGTGTCACCGTCGTGTCGCGGCGATGGCAGTTATGCGACCAACTTGAGGCGGGCCCAGCTGCGCGCGATATGGTGAAGGCGCTCGTACAGAACTGCATGCGGGAACGTGCGGCCGCGGCATGACGAGATTGCGTGCGGGCCATCCATGCTCCGACGTTGAGCATCGCCGATGGCTGCGCGGCAGTACCTGCTGGACTCGCTGTGGGGCGCGGCTGCGCCACCCTTGCGTATGGGCAAGCACGTGAGCGGCATCGGCTCGGTCACATTGCCGTGTGCTGCGGTGGCAGTGCATCGCGCCGTGTCCAGGCCGTGCAGGTCTCCAGCGTGAGCAGCTACCCAAGGTCACGTCGGCTCGATCACTGCACCACGCATTGACCAACGGCGATGCGCGCGGTTGCCGATCGGCTGTCAGCGCAGCGCCACTGCCGATCGCCTCAACCGATGCCGCTGGTGCAACGCACTGGCGATCATCGCGACACGCGCAGCCACGCCAACCAGCCGGCCATCGCCGGCGATCACATGGGGTGAAGCAGCACGAAGGTCGCCGTGATTCCAAGCGGTCACCGCGCACCTCCGCAACGCTGCGCCAGCCAGCGCTTGCCTAACGGCTCGGCAGCGCCGTGGTCCCAGCCGCGAGTCAGCGCGTTGCGAGTGCCGCCGCCACCGCGTCGCGCAACGGCGTGGTGGGGCGGCCGATCAACCGGCTCAGCGTATGGCTATCGTCGAACAGGTCACCGCTGCGCGAGGCCGCCGAGCACTGCGCCAGCACCTGCGCAAAGCCGGCCGGCAGGCCGATCTGCACCAGCGCTGCCGCGTAATCGGCTTCCGGCAGGTCGTGATAGGCCACCGGCTTGCCCGACTGCTGCGCCACCTCGACGGCGTACTCGGCCATCGTGAAAGCGGTATCGCCCGCCAGCTCGTACACCTGCCCGGACTGTGGTGTATCCGAAGCCAGCACTGCTGCAGCAGCTGCAGCATAGTCGGCGCGCGTGGCCGCACTGATCTTGCCTTCGCCCGCACTGCCGATCACCGCGCCATGGGCGACTTCCGCGGCGATCGAGCCGGTGTAGTTCTCGGTGTACCAGCCGTTGCGCAGCAGCGCATGCGGCACGCCGCTCTCGCGCAGCAGCGCCTCGGTGGCCACATGCTCGGCGGCCAGCGACAGCGTGCTGGTATCGGCATGCAGGATGCTCGTATACGCCAGCAGCTCCACCCCGGCGCGCTTGGCCGCCTCGATCACGTTGCGGTGTTGCGGCACGCGCTGGCCGACCGAATTGGACGAGACCAGCAACACGCGCCCCACGCCCGCGAAGGCTGCGTCCAGGCTTTGCGGGTTCGCATAGTCGGCCTGACGTACCGCGATGTCGCGTTTTGCGAACTCGGCAAGTGACGCGGTATCCCGGGCCGTTGCTACGATGCGGTTTGCAGGCAGATGGCCAAGCAGCGCCTCGACAACCAGCGCACCCAACTGCCCGCTGGCGCCGGTGACAAGAATCAGGGGGGATGCAGATGTCATGATGGGCTCCGTTAGGTTTTCATTGGAGATTTAGTCTACTATCTAGACCTCATCGTTCGCCTGCATAGTGTCAGCGCCGCCCAGGCCTCCGCAAGGAGGCAGTTTTGCTCCCCCTGGTTACCGTGAGATACCCCACGTGAATGCGATTGCCCTGTTCCCGCCGCCGCCGTCCCTGGAAGGACCCTTCGACGCCACCAAGTGCCCGGTACGCGATGTGCTCGACCAGATCGGCGACAAGTGGACCCTGCTGATCCTGCTGACGCTGATCCCCGGCCCATCCCGCTTCAGTGCCATCCAACGCGCCGTGCCGGACATCTCCAAGCGCATGCTCACCCAGACCCTGCGCAACCTTGAGCGCAACGGCATGATCACCCGCAAGGTCTACGCCACCAAGCCGCCGAGCGTGGAATACGCGCTGTCCAAGCTGGGCATCGCGCTGCTCGGCCCAGTCTCGCAACTGCTCACTTGGGCGGGCGAAAACCACGGCAACATCCGCGCCGCCCGCGAGCGATTCGATCGCGCGCAGCAGGCGGCAGTGGCATTGGATCCCGACGAAGCGATGGCATAGGCGCCGCACCACGTCACCGCGATTCAAGCCAATCCCGTGACGTGGTGCGGCGGCGCTCCGGCGTGCGCATCGGCTGTCGGCCCTGACCGCAGAATGCGCTCGCGGCGCCCTTGCTTACATATCTCTCGTGTGCGTCTTGACGCTTGAGCCAAGCCGCGCTGCGTCGTGCTGTCGGCTGGAATGAAGTGTCAGGGCGCCAGCCGGCGACGATACAACCTGAGTGCAGCCCAGCCAACGGCGCCGCCAGCGATGCCACCCCACATGATGCCATTTGTGAAGCGATAGCCAGGAAGGTGTGCCACAACGGCACCGATGACCAAGCCGGAAAGAGAAAACCAGGCAACCATCCGGCGGTCCGCCACGCCCTGGCCTTCCGCGGCACGCCGACGACGAATCTTTTCTTGCGCTTCCAGATCCGGCAGAAGTAGGGCCTGCGCAATCGCGTCTGCTTGTGACTTATCCATGCACTGAATCCTGAAAAGCGCCATGGCGCTTGAATTACGCCGGCCCGCGAATGGGAGCCGGCTTGAATGAATGGTTAGGCTGTGCCACTACTGCAACCTGGCGCCCGCTGGTCCTACAAGCGTTTCAATGCCCTCGTCCCGAATTGTCCGTAGCGCCTCGTCCAAAGCGGCCCGGTCTGTAGCGAACAGATCATCCCAAACGGTAGACGTGTTGGATGCGTCAATAACTTCAAGTGTCCAAGCTGTGTCAGGCCCGCGATAAATCTCTACTTGAACTGTATGGCCGTTGGCGCTGATTGATCGGCAAAGTGGCGAGGTAATGAGTTGGTATTTTTGTTCCATAGTGCCTCAGGTATCCATGTTTTTTAGCAGCCTAACAGCTGAGTCGACGTCCCCCCGTCCTGA
>NZ_JFAQ01000280.1 GCF_001304695.1 Xanthomonas axonopodis | reverse complement strand
CCCAGGCCCGGGCCTGGGCGTGCGCATCCTGGGTGAGGTGAAGCCCGAGTACGCCGAACTGCTGGCCAAGGCCGATGCAATCTTCATCGACGAACTGCGCAAGGCCGATCTGTACGACAAGACCAGTCAGGCATTTGCGGTGTTCCTGCCGGTGAAATCGGTCGGCGTGGTCGGCGACGCCCGCGCCTACGAATGGGTGATCGCGCTGCGCGCGGTGGAGACCATCGACTTCATGACCGCACACTGGGCGCACCTGCCGTACGACTTCCTCGGCACGGTGAGCAACCGCATCATCAACGAACTGCATGGTGTGTCGCGCGTGGTGTACGACATTTCTGGGAAGCCGCCGGCGACGATCGAGTGGGAGTGAGTTGACGTCCTCCAAAGACAATCACCAGCGATTTGAAAAATCGCCGCTGGCTGCGTAAGGTGGTTGGATGCCAAAAAGGCTGTTGCCCGGAGTAGGCCCTTCGTATGAGAAGCAGAGGCAGAAAGTTGCTTGAGTGCAGCAATACTTCGGCGACTCGACCGTAAAATGCCTGGTCGCTGCCTTGGTGGCCTACAGCACGCCAGCGATGCACAAGAGCGTCGTCGTTCGGTCGGGATATGCTGGCCGAAAACCGATAACTGATCGATTTCATAAGCCGTCTGTCTGCACTGGGAAAATGATAACGATATGATTTCCTGGTGGGGGAATAATGGCATTCGATGTTCGGCAGGGTAGAGGGCAGCCGGATGTCGTCCATACAGGAGGTGAGAGAAGTATGGTGTCGATTCAGATGGGCGGCGAGAACAAGACCGCGCAAATCAGCGACTGGGCGATTTATTGGAGCGACAAGTACGAAGCCCTGCAACTGAAGTGTTATTTCCCCTCAAAGAAAAGCTATACGCGTCCGCTTAGCGACTGCCGTGTTTCCCCCACCCGCGAATTAGGTGAGAGTTTGCTGACCAAGCCCGGCAGCACGATCGTCACGCCCATCGTAAAGGCGACGATCTATGCCGAGCGGTATGCAGTTGTGCACTCCCCGGATGCTGACAAACCTTGTCTTCAAGATGGAGGGTATCGTTTTTGCCGCGCCGACAGCGATAAAGGATGCACAGGTCTTCCAGTATTTCACCGCTGTGGCCAATGCTCGGCACGAGCGTGCGGAGGCGAAGGCTGACCGCGATATCGCCGCCAACGTCGTGCGCCAGCTAGCAAAACTGCCCGCCAGTGCCGACACCGCCTTGCAGGCATATTGCACAGGGCGCAATGTCGCCCTGGCACCGGGCCAGGGGCTGATCTATCCGTTCGGGTTGAACGAAAGCCAGCTTGTTGCGGTGGAGCAGGCCTTCAGTGCGCAGGTCAGCGTGATCGAGGGGCCGCCAGGAACCGGCAAAACCCAGACCATCCTCAACATCCTTGCCAATATCCTGTTGCGTGGGCAGACGGTGGCAGTGCTGTCCAACAACAATGCGGCAGTGGAGAATGTCTACGAGAAGCTGGAGAAATGCGGCTTGGGCTACCTAGTCGCTAAGCTCGGTAACCAGGACAACCGCCAGGACTTCTTCGCCGACTTGCCGCCGTGGCCATCCAGCGAGCCAGCGCCCGCGCCCGCGCTGGAAGAAATTCAGGCGCTGCTGACCGAGTTGAAGCAGCATCTGCACGCTCACAACCGTGCA
>NZ_JFAQ01000028.1 GCF_001304695.1 Xanthomonas axonopodis | reverse complement strand
TGCCGGGACTGAACAGCTAGGTGAACAGAGCCAGCTAGTGACGGCCGATGTTGATTCTGTGCAATTTGTATTCAAGCCTACTCAGCCCTGGTCGGAGGGGCGTCATTTGTTGGAGGCGCGACTTGGAAAGGCCGGAAAAGTAGTTCAGCGCGAGTTTGACGTGGTGCAGAGCCAACCCGTTGTTGCTGCCAAGGTCGGCGCTAAGAGCGGCTAACAAAACCGCTTGAATGTTGCTTCTACGGCGGCAACATTGCGACATGACACGTCTCGAAGAGATCCCATTGCGCCGTGGAAGCGCATTGAACCACTGATTCCGCAAATCACGCGCTCGCCCAAAGGTGAGCGACCGCGTATCAGTGATCAGCAAGCACTCAACGGCATTGTCTATGTCCTGCGGACGGGCACCCCGTGGGAGGACCTGCCTGCGGAATTGGGCGATGGCAGCGGCATGACCTGTTTGGCGCCGGTTGCGTGATTGGCAGGTTGCCGGTGTGTGGCATCGTCTGCATCAGGTATTGCTGGCCGAGTTACGTCGCGCCTAAACGGTGGATCGACCGGTTGGGCCGTCATTGCTGGGGGCGTCGAGCGCACCCACGCCTGGCTGGCAGGCATGGGCAACTACGCATTCGCTTTGAACGCCGTATCGATATCCACTTGGCATTGCTCTCGCGTGCATGTTCCATCGTCTGCTTACGGCTTCTTTCTGGGTTTTGTTAGCCGCTCCAAATCTTAATGTGCGTTATTTGGCAGGTCGTCAAGCGCATGCAGGAAGGCGTACAGATCGTTCTGTTCTCTTGTAGCCAATGAGATAGGCTGCCGCGCGCAAGACTGCGGTAATAGATCTCCCGTTGGATCGCCTCTTCAACGCTTCGCACGCTGCCATCGTGCATGTACGGCGGCGTACGGGTGACATTGCATAGCGTTGGTGTGCGGTATGCCGCCAAGTCGCTGCCTTGGCCGCTGATTGCAAATCGTCCTAATGCAGCAATATCCGGGTCTGACAATACTAGCTCAGCTACTGGAATTCCCTGCTCGCGTTTGGTTTTGAAAGATTCAATGGTCGTGCCGACTTTTCCAGTCAGCCGATCTATCCCGACATTGGAATGGTGAAACCGATTGTCCGTGAAAGCGGCCGGCGTACCGTTCAATGTATGGCATGAGGAGCATTCGGCTTTCCCCCGGAACACATCCAGACCGCGGCGCTCTGCTGTTGTCATGGCAGTGGTGTTTCCCGCGACAAAAGCGTCATACCGGCTGCGACCGGTCGTAACAGACGCCAGGTAAGCCTGGATGGCACTGGAGATGCGTTCCTCATCGACTCGCTCATCGCCAAACGCTGCCTTAAGTCTAGTCCGATAATCCGGTCTCTGTGAGACAGCCTTGATCACCGCTCTCATAGTCGGCTGAGCCATTTCGGCCTGATTGGTGAAGGCTGCTACTGCTGCTCGGTCGAGTCGTTCCTCGCGACCATCCCAGAAGAAATGCGTGAAGTAAGGAAGGTCCAACAAGCTCGGTGCGTTCCGGGTGCCGGTCCTCTGGCCATAGATAGTGGGAACCGCGATATCTCGGGTAAATGCCTTGCTTGGCTCGTGGCATGAGCTACAGGACAGAGCCCGATTTGCGCTGAGAGTGCTGTCCCGGAACAACATCTCTCCCAGGGATGCCATGGCTTGACGGCGTTCCCCTTGATCCGGTTCCGATCCGGCCAGCCACCTTACTCCCAGCAAAAGCAGGACCATGGCCAAAAAGATGGAGATGATGATCTTTCGCGACATTTTTCTTGATTTCAAAAGCTGAACAGGGTATCAATATCAGCTACAAAAAAACTAGCCCTGGGATAACTCCCCGGGATCAAAGGAAGCCTCTATGGATGGGCGATTGACCAGGCATCGCGAGCGAGCAACAGATGTGCGTCAGTCATTGAGGACACCATTTTTCCTGTGGCGCGCAGGTAAATTTGCTGCTGCTGGCAGCATTGATGTGATACGCCCAGGGTTCCGTAGACACTCAAGACCCTCGTTGCGCGTAGCGCCGTTCAGACTCTACAGGGGACAGGTCCTCCGTTGAACCATGACGGCGTTTAGGGTTGTATAGAACATCTCGATGTAGTCG
>NZ_JFAQ01000279.1 GCF_001304695.1 Xanthomonas axonopodis | reverse complement strand
AAACGCTTCTTCACGTCCAATCTCCTTCAGGTAGGGAATTGGACTCCAAACTGGCGTGCTACTCAAAATCGGGGGGACGTCGGACGGACAGCACAATGCCATCACAGCCGTTGCTCCCGATGGCGACGCGTCATGCTTCGAGCGGCACGCATATTGCATTGGCCATTCGGCCAGTTCGATGATCGCTGCCTTCCGCGGTGATCGGACCGATTCGCTCCGGCATCGCATTTAGCATCGGATAACTCTTGAATGATGAACTCGGACGACCGCCCTTGAGCTCTCATGCCCTGGTCAGCATCATCATGCCGACATACAAGCCGCGCTATTTCGCGCAGGCGCTGGACAGCGTGCTGGCGCAGACTTACCCGGCGCTGGAGCTGGTGATCTGCGACGACAATGGCGAAGGCGCGATCGAGTCCATCCTTGCGCCGCACTTGGCGTCCGCTCCCTCGCCTATCCGCTACCATCGCAACCCGACGCGGCTCGGCGAACTCGGCAGCACCATCAAGGGCATCGGGCTGGCACAAGGCGAGTACGTCAAGTTTCTGCACGACGACGACGTGCTGGAGCCGGACTGCGTCGCGCAGCTGGTCGGCGCAATGGAGCGCAACCCAGGCACCGCGCTGGCGTCCTCGCGCCGGCTGCGGATCGACGACGACGGTGCGCCGTTGCCGGACATCCTGGCAACCAGCTTCCCGTTTGCCGAGGATGTGCTGATCGATGGGCCGGAGTTGGTGTCGTTCCTGGCCGACCATGCCATCAACTTCATCGGCGAGCCGAGTTGCGTGCTTGCACGGCGCGACGACCTGGTGGCGCTGGGTGGCGAGCTGATGATGTTGAACGGCAAGGCCATCGACTGGGTTGGCGACCTGGCGATCTACGTCAAGTTGCTGCGTCATGGCAACCTGGCCTTGCTGTCCAGCCCGCTCACGCAGTTTCGCGTCTCCAGCGCGCAGTTCAGTCAGGTCGGCCGCGACCAGCCGGGTATCGGCGATCAAGGCCACGAAGACCTGCGCCAGGGCATCCACCAACTTGGCTGGCGACGCGAGGGCGGCGACAATCGCCAGGTGCGTGTCGCCCCGCTCAGCCCGCACAAGGCGCGGGTATTCAAGTCGGTGGATCTAGTCAACGCCTTGATGCAGAGCGCAGGAATGGCCGAGCGCGTGTCGCCGGCCACCTGGTTGGGGGTGCGTCATCCCAGCACCGTGCAGCGCGCCTTGATCGATGCGCGCCTGCAGGCGCATGCGGGCGGCCCGCGGATCGCAGTGATCGTTGTCGACAGTGACGGCGATGCGGCAGCGGTGGCCGCAACCCAGGCCAGCCTGGCGGCGGTGGCGTGTTATCGGAACCAGCAAACCTGGGTGATCAGCAGCTCGCCGCAGCAGGCCGCCGAGCACGGCGAGCACGGTGTGCTGATCGGTCCGGACGGGTTGGTGCCCGCACTCAATCGGACCATCGCCACGCAACAGTCCATCGACTGGGTGCTGCTGGTCCAAGCCGGCAGCCTGTTCACCGCCAGTGGCCTGCTGTTGGTGGCGCTGGAGATGCTCGCGCTGCCGGACACGTGTCAGGCCATCTACACTGATGAAGTGGTCGCGCTGGACCGCGGTCAGCTGGGGCTGGCGATGCGGCCGGCGCTGTATCTGGACATGTTGCTCAGCTCAGTGTCGACGATGTCCCGGCATTGGCTGTTCCGGCACCAGACGCTAGTGGCCGATGGCAGCTTTTCAACCGAAACGAGCGGCGCCTTCGAACTGGATTACCAGCTTGGGCTGGTCGAGCGTTACGGCCTGGCCTGCATCCAGCACATCGCCGAACCCTTGCTGGTGGCATCGGCCACCACGCGGCATGGCGACGAAGACGAGCAGCGCGCCATCAGCCGCCATCTTGCCGCGCGAGGGTACGTGGACGCGGTGGTGAGCAGCAACGGCCCTGGCCGGCACACGGTGGATTACCGTCATGCACAGCAGCCGGTGGTCAGCATTGTGGTGCTGGTGGATGGACGCCTGGCGCAGGTGCAGCGCTGCCTGGAAAGCGTGCTCGCCAACACCGGCTACCCGCACTACGAGCTGCTGTTGCTGGATCGCGGCGACAGCGCCGAGCCGGCGTTGCGCGACTGGCTGGCGGGCATCGATAACCTCGGCCTGCAGCAAATCCGCGTGCTGCGCTTCGACGGTGTGCCCTCGCGCGAAGCGGCCTGCAATGCGGCAGCCGAGCAGGCACGTGGGGAGGTGTTGCTGTGGTTGGCGGCCGGTGCCGCAGCGATCAAGGCCGATTGGCTGGCGCAGCTGCTCAACCACGCGCTGCGCCCGGAGGTGGGCGCGGTGGGCGGCAAGCTGCTGCGCGGCGACGGCACCGTGCATCACGCCGGCCTGCTGCTGGGCCTGGGCGCACCGGCAGCACGCGCCTTCGAAGGTGCCGCGTTCGACGAATCGGGCTATCTGCAGCGTCTGCAACTGGACCAGAACTACAGCGCGTTGAGTGGCGAATGTCTGATGCTGCCGCGCCAGCTGTTTGTGGACGCCGGCGGCTTCGACCTGGAGCCGGCGCTGGCGCAGTGGAGCGATGTCGACCTGTGCCTGCGCTTGCAGCAGGCCGGCTATCTCAATGTCTTTGCGTCACGTGCGCAGCTGTTGATCGACCCGCCCGACACCACGGCCACCACGGCACTCGACGAAGAAGCGATGTACGCGCGTTGGCTGCCGGTGATGGCCAACGACCCGGCCTACAACCCGGGATTTTCGCTGGATCCGGGTGCCGGCTTCCAGTTGGCCGACCCGCGCGCCAGCTGGCGGCCGTTGCAGTCGTGGCGGCCGTTGCCCAGCGTCATCGCGCTGCCGGCCGATATCGAAGGCTGTGGCCACTACCGGGTGATCCAGCCGGTGCGCGCCTTGCGGGAGGCCGGAATGGCCGAGGGAGTGTTGTTCAACGGCTACCTGGAGATCAGCGAGCTGGCGCGTCAGGATCCCGACGTGGTGATCCTGCAACGGCAGGTGGGCGAGGCGCGGCTGGAGGCGATGCGGCGGATGACGGCGTTGTCGCGCGCCTTCAAGGTCTACGAGCTGGACGATTACCTGCCCAATTTGCCGCTGAAGAATGCGCACCGCGAGCACATGCCCAAGGACATCCTCAAGACGTTGCGGCGCGGGCTGGGCATGGTGGACCGATTCGTGGTCTCCACCCCTGCCCTGGCCGAGGCGTTTGCCGGGCTGCATAGCGATATTCGCGTGGCCGAAAACCGCCTGCCGCCGCATTGGTGGGAACATTTGCCCGCGCGGGCCGAACGCCAGAGTGGCAAGCCACGCATCGGCTGGGCCGGCGGCGCCAGCCATACCGGCGACCTGGAGCTGATCGCCGACGTGGTGAAGGAGCTCGCCGGCGAGGTGGAATGGGTGTTCATGGGGATGTACCCGTTCGCGCTGCGCCAGCACATCCACCAGTTCCAGCCTGGCGTACCGATCGACCAGTACCCGGCCGCGCTGGCAGCGCTGGACCTGGATCTGGCGCTGGCGCCGGTGGAGCAGAACCTGTTCAACGAATGCAAGAGCAATCTGCGCCTGCTTGAATACGGCGCCTGCGGCTACCCGGTCATCGCCAGCGATGTACGCTGCTACCAGGGCGAGCTACCGGTGACGCTGGTGAAGAACCGCTACCGCGACTGGATCGGCGCCATCCGCGAGCACCTGGCCGACCTGGATGCAGCGCGCGCGCAGGGTGCGGCGTTGCGCGGGGCGGTGCGGCGCGACTGGATGCTCAGCGGCAGCAACCTGGAACGTTGGCGGGAGGCCTGGTTGCCGGACTAGCGCGGCGATGCTGCTCTGAGGGTGTGCCCTCATCCGGCGCTGCACGCCACCTTCTCCCGCCTGCGGGAAAAGCGCAGCCGGTCACGCGTGATCTGTCGGTTGCACTGCCACTGACCCTCCATCGGATCCCTTCCCCCGCTTGCGGGGGAAGGTGCCC
>NZ_JFAQ01000278.1 GCF_001304695.1 Xanthomonas axonopodis | reverse complement strand
ACCCCGGCGCGCAACCACCGGACGCACGCCTGAGCGGCCTGCCGGCATGGGACCTGGTCGACATGCCGCGCTACCGGCGCTTCTGGCGACAACGGCATGGCCATTTCAGCTTGAACATGGCCGCCTCGCGCGGTTGCCCGTTCCGTTGCAACTGGTGCGCCAAGCCGATCTGGGGCAATCACTACAAGCGGCGTGGCGCCGAAGAGGTGGCCGCAGAAATGATTCACCTCAAACGCAGTTTTCGTCCCGACCATATCTGGATGGCCGACGATATCTTCGGCTTCCATATCGATTGGGTGGAGACCTTTGCGCAGCACTTGAGCGATGCCGATGGCGCGATTGCCTTCACCATCCAGACCCGCGCCGACCTTGCCAGCGAACGCATGGCCGCAGCCTTGGCGCGCGCCGGTTGCGTGGAAGCCTGGATCGGTGCGGAAAGCGGCAGCCAGCGCATTCTCGACAAGATGAGCAAGGGCACCCAGGTCGGCGAGGTCATCGCCGCGCGTGAGCGCCTGGGGACGCAGGGCATCCGCGTCGGCTTCTTCATCCAGCTGGGGTATCTGGGCGAGGAACTTGAGGACATCCTGGCCACGCGCGCACTGGTGACGCAGGCCAATCCGGACATCATCGGAGTCAGCGTGTCGTATCCCCTGCCCGGTACCAAGTTCTACGAAGAAGTGAAGAATCAGTTGGGCAGCAAGACGCATTGGCAGGATAGCGACGACCTGGCGATGATGTTCCGTGGCGCGTACGACTCCGAGTTCTATCGCAGCGTCCGCGATCTGCTGCACACGCAGGTCGATCTGCAACAGGCGCGTGCTGCGATGACAGCCGATGCGTTCGCGCAGGCATGGGACCAACTGGAAGCACGCTGGTCTGCCTTGATCGCCAGCGAAACCCAGCACCGCAGCGAGCCGATGCCCCCCAGTGCTGCGCGTCAGCCACGGCAACTGAGCACCGTGCTGGTGGGCTAGCGCTCGATCGTTGCCGCACCTATGCCCCTCCCCACCGCCCCCCCATGCCGCCTGCCGCA
>NZ_JFAQ01000277.1 GCF_001304695.1 Xanthomonas axonopodis | reverse complement strand
CGTCATGGCGCGATGGCCGGCGGGTGGGCAGACGTCATGCGGTGAAGTGCTCTGCGCGGCAAGTCGAGCCGCAGAGGATAGCCAACCTGGGTGGTGGCAGGCGTGCAGGAATGGCGATAGGTGAAGCGTTCCTGGGTGAGCTCGGCGGCTCGGTGCAAGCGATGGCGCCGCCGGCCCGACTGGCTCAGCTGCCGTCGCCGGTGATCCCGGTCAACATCGACAGGGCCGGCGGCGCCATCGCTTGCACCGAGCCGCCGAGCTCACCCAGGAACGCTTCACCTATCGCCATTCCTGCACGCCTGCCACCACCCAGGTTGGCTATCCTCTGCGGCTCGACTTGCCGCGCAGAGCACTTCACCGCATGACGTCTGCCCACCCGCCGGCCATCGCGCCATGACGCTGTCCCGGCGCGCATTGCCGGTCGTGTTGGGACTGCTGCCGCTGGTGGCCTGTGCCGATCCGGCCTTCGACCGCTGCCTGGCTGGCCTACAGACCCAGGCCGCTGCAAAGGGCGTGGACGCTGCCAGCTTTCAGCGTTTCACCGCCGGGCTGGCGCCTGATCCCAGCGTCTTGCCGCTGCTGGATGCGCAGCCCGAATTCACCACGCCCATCTGGGATTACCTGGCCAGCCTGGTCGACAGCCAGCGCGTCACCGATGGCCAGGCCATGCTGGTCACCCACCGCGAACTGCTCAGCCGCCTGTCCGAACAGACCGGCGTGGACCCGGCCACCATCGTGGCGGTGTGGGGCGTGGAGAGCGATTACGGCCGCGTCACCGGCAAGCGCCCGCTGCTGGTGTCGCTGGCCACGCTGTCGTGCGCCGGCCGCCGCCAGCCGTTCTTTCGCGGCGAATTGCTCGCCTTGCTCAGCCTGCTGCAGCAGGGCGATCTGTCCGTCGATGGGCTCACCGGCTCCTGGGCCGGCGCGTTCGGGCAAACCCAGTTCATGCCTTCGACCTACGCCCGCATCGCGGTGGATGGCGACGGCGACGGCCGCCGTGATCTGGTGACCAGCATTCCCGACGCACTGGCCTCCACCGCCAACTACCTGGTCAAGGCCGGTTGGGAACGTGCCCGTCCGTGGGGCATGGAAGTCACCCTGCCGCGCGGCTTCGACGCCAGCAAGGCCGGGCGCACCCGCCGCCAACCGCTGCTGGCCTGGCAACGCGCCGGCCTGCTCGGCACCGACGGCACACCGCTGGCGCCGACCGGGCTGTCGGCAGAAACGCCGGCCGCCTTGCTGCTGCCGGCCGGCGCCACCGGCCCGGCGTTCCTGGTGTTTCGCAACTACGACGCGATCTACGCCTACAACGCCGCCGAGAGTTACGCGCTGTCCATCGCCCTGCTCGCCGATCGCCTGCGTGGCGGCCCCGGCCTGGTGGCGGCCTGGCCCACCGACGACCCCGGCCTGGGCCGGCCCGAACGGCGCGAACTGCAGCGGTTGCTGCTCGCCCGCGGCTACCAGATCGGCGAGGCCGACGGCATGGTCGGCAGCGCCACCCGCCGCGCCATCCAGGTCGAACAGACCCGCCTGGGCCTGCAACCGGCCGACGGCCGTCCGGGCCAACGCATCCTCACCGCGCTGCGCGCCGCCCCGCCGGTGGCCGGCGCCGCCGCCATCCGCGGCACCGCGTTCAAGCTGCCGGCCGCATACCCGGCCTTCGCCCAATCCCCCAGCGTCCAAAAGGCATCCCCCATGTCCGACACCACCGGCCTGACCACAGGCGATTTCCACGGGTTTCCCTCGTTACTGATCGACACGCCGTTCTCCACCGCCGCCATCAGTTTGTTTGGTGGCCAGCTGCTCTCGTTCGTGCCCAAGGGCGGACAGGACGTGATGTGGCTCTCGCCCAGCGCCCAGCAACCGACCCCGATCCGCGGCGGTGCGCCGGTGTGCTGGCCGTATTTCGGTCGCCAGGATCAGACTGGCGACGTGCCCGCCCACGGTTTCGTGCGCACGGTGGCCTGGCAACTCACCGAAAGCCGCCGCAAAGATGACGGCACCGTGGTGCTCACGCTCACCCCGCCGCGTTTCGACGACCTGGCGCTGCGCCTGCGCATGACCCTGCGCATCGGCCGCACGCTGGTGCAACGCCTGATCACCGAAAACACCAGCCCCGCCCCGGTCCGTTTCACCCAGGCGCTGCATAACTACTTCCGCGTCGGCGACGCGCTCAAGGTCAGCGTGCAGGGCCTGGACGGCCTGGACTATCTGGATAAATACGAGAACTACGCCACCGCCCACCGCCAGCAAGGCGACTGGAGCCTGCGCGACCCACGCGACCCCGGTCGTAGCGACCGCATCTACCTCAATGCCGGCGGCCGCTACACGCTCATCGACCCGGTGCTCGGCCGCCGTATCGTCATCGCCACCGAAGGAAGCCGCTCGCTGGTGGCCTGGAACCCGGGCGAAGAGGCCGGCAAGAAGATGGCCGATGTTGGCGAGGGCTGGCGCGACTACGTCTGCCTGGAAGCGGCCAACGCCGGCCCGGATGTCATCGAACTGGCCCCCGGCGCCAGCCACACCCTGGCCCAGACCATCAGCGTCGAGTAACGCACCGCCCGCGGCACGCGCGGGGCAGCAAAGTACGAACCTCAACTTCACCCCTTCTCCCAAGGGAGAAGGGGCCCCGAGGGGGGGCGGATGAGGGGACGGGCGCAGCCTCGTGCAGTTGGCCAGCCCGAACGCCTTGCCCGGAATCTCACCGCCCACTCATCTCTCACTTGAAGAAAGGAGCTCCACCTCCGTCACGTTGAGCCTGCCTTGCCCAACAGACCCAGCGCTTCCCTCGCTACACTGGCCGCTTCGCCCAACTGCGAAGCGCGATGTCCCTCTCTCCCGATTTCGCTCCCGTCCCGGGGCGCCGCCGCGCCGCGCTGATCTTCATCTTCATCACCGTCCTGATCGACGTGCTGTCGTTCGGGGTCATTATTCCGGTACTCCCGGATCTGGTGCGCCACTTCACCGGCGGCGACTACGTGGTGGCCGCCGGCTGGATTGGCTGGTTCGGCTTCCTGTTCGCTGCCATCCAGTTCGTCTGCTCGCCGTTGCAGGGTGCGCTCTCCGATCGCTTCGGTCGCCGCCCGGTGATCCTGCTGTCGTGTCTGGGCCTGGACTTCATCCTGATGGCGATCGCCCACAGCCTGCCGATGCTGCTGCTGGCGCGGGTCATCTCCGGCGTGTGCTCGGCCAGCTTCTCCACCGCCAATGCCTACATCGCCGACGTCACCCCGCCGGACAAACGCGCCGGCGCATTCGGCATGCTTGGTGCTGCCTTCGGCATCGGCTTTGTTGCCGGCCCGTTGATCGGCGGTTGGCTGGGCAGCATCGGGTTGCGCTGGCCATTCTGGTTTGCCGCCGGGCTTGCCCTGTTGAACGTGCTGTATGGCTGGTTCGTTCTGCCCGAATCGCTGCCCGCCGAACGCCGCACCGCGCGGCTGGACTGGTCGCACTCCAATCCGCTGGGCGCGCTCAAACTGCTGCGCCGCTACCCGCAGGTGTTCGGCCTGGCGTCGGTGGTATTCCTGGCCAACCTGGCGCACTACGTCTATCCCAGCATTTTCGTGCTGTTCGCCGGCTACCGGTACCACTGGGGGCCGCGCGAAGTGAGCTGGGTGCTGGCCGGGGTCGGCGTCTGCAGCATCATCGTCAATGCGTTGCTGGTCGGCCGCCTGGTGCGCTGGCTCGGCGAACGCCGCGTGTTGCTGCTGGGGCTGGCCTGCGGGGTGATCGGCTTCATCATCTATGGGCTGGCCGACAGCGGCACTGCCTTCCTGATCGGTGTGCCGATCAGTGCGTTGTGGGCCATCGCCGCACCGTCCGCGCAGGCCCTGATCACCCGTGAGGTCGGCGCCGACGCGCAAGGTCGCGTGCAGGTGCAGGGTGCGCTCACCGGTCTGGTCAGCCTGGCCGGCATCGCCGGTCCATTGTTGTTCGCCAAGGTCTTCGCTTGGTTCATCGGCAGCGGTACGCCGCTGCATCTGCCGGGCGCGCCGTGGTTGCTGGCCGCTGTCCTGCTGGCCGCAGGCTGGGGCATGGCCTGGAAACGGGCCGCGCGCGGCGCCGGCGCCACACCCGCGGCGCAGTCGCGAAGCCAACCTATTCAGCTTGCGCCCGCGTCTGCTTTTTCCGATTTGCGCAGGCACTGCTAGGCTGGTGCCCTTCGTGCCGCGGCACCGCCTTGAGCCCCTATGGTTTCCGACGTTCTGGCAGTTCCGCCATCGGCTGCGCTCGCGCTGCGCCACGCCACCCAGGATGTCCATCGCCTGGTCGAAGCAGTGCCGCTGATGCAGGCGCTGGCGCAGGGCCAGGTCGATTCGGCTGCCTATGCGCAGATCCTGCGCCGCCACCATGCCTTGCTGGCCGGCTTCGAAGCGCAACTCGGCAACTGGCTGACCACTCTGGTCGGCAACGGCTGGCAGTACCGCCGTCGCGTGCCGGCACTGCGCGCTGACTTGCGCGCGCTTGGCCAGCAACCGGGTCTGCCGGCCGCACTGCCCGCCAGTGCCGATGATGCCGCGCGCTGGGGCATGTTGTACGTCATCGAAGGCTCGCAGCTCGGTGGGCGGGTGATTGCGCGCACCCTGCGCAAGCAGCAGCCCGCGCTGGCCGGCGCCTTGCGCTATTTCGAGCTGGCCGACGACGACCCGGCCGGCTGGCGCCGCTTCCAGGCAGCGCTGGATCGACGCCTGGCCACCCCATCCGCACGCGACGCCGCCATCGACGGCGCGCAGGCCATGTTCGCCCACTTCCATATCTGCCTCGCAGCGGAGCCGCAGCCGTGAACCAGCCCACCGAACCTCTGGATATGGATGTCTGCGCGCGGGAGCCGATCCATATTCCCGGCCTGATCCAGCCCTATGGCGTGTTGCTGGTGATCGAACCGGCCGATGGCCGTATCGTGCAGGCCAGCAGCACCGCCGCCGACCTGCTCGGCGTGCCGATGGATGCCCTGCTGGACATGCCGTACACCCAGGTGCTGGAACTGCCCGACGCGCAACCATTGCCCGTGGACGATCAACCGCAGCACCTGCTGCACGCCGATGTGCGCTTCCCGCAGCGCAGCGCGCCGACAGATCATCCCTGGGTCGCCGCCTGGCATCTGTATCCGGAACAATGGCTGATCGAAATCGAGCCGCGCGACGCGCGCCTGATGGATGTCACCCTGCGCGACGCGCTGCCGCTGTTGCGCAGCATCGAGCGCGATGCGGGCATCGACGAAGCGGCAGTGCGCGCGGCCAAGGGCCTGCGCAGCACGATCGGCTTCGACCGGGTGATGGTGTACCGCTTCGACGAAGAGTGGAATGGCGATGTCATCGCCGAAGCGCGCCAGCCCGAACTGGAGGCCTATCTGGGCCTGCATTACCCGGCCAGCGACATCCCGGCGCAGGCACGCGCGCTGTACCTGCGCAACCGCGTGCGCCAGATCGCCGATGTGCGCTACCAGCCGTCGCCGATCCAGCCCACCCTGCATCCGCGGCTGGGCACCCCGGTGGATCTGAGCGATGTCAGCCTGCGCAGCGTCTCGCCGGTGCATCTGGAATACCTGGCCAACATGGGCGTCAGCGCCACCCTGGTGTCGTCGATCGTGGTCAACGATGCGCTCTGGGGGCTGATTTCCTGTCACCACTACAGCCCGCACTTCACCAGCCATGCCATGCGCGATGCCACCGATGCGGTCACCCGCGCGCTGTCCGGGCGCATCGGCGCGCTGCAGGCGGTGGGGCGGGCGCGGCTGGAGTCGGTGCTGCTCACCATCCGCGAAAAGCTGATCACCGACTTCAACGACGCCGAGCATCTGACAGTCGACATGCTCGCCGACATGGCGCCGGACTTGATGGACGTGGTGGACGCCGATGGCGTGGCAATCTTCCACGGCAATGAAATCAGCCGTCATGGCAGCGTGCCGGATGCAGAGGCGTTGCGCCGCATCCGCGACCACGTCGAATCCGAACACCATGACGCCCTGCGCGAGGACGCGGTCGGCGCTCTGCATGTGGATGCCATCGGCGAGGTGTTCCCGGAGCTGGCCGACCTCGCTCCGCTGGCAGCCGGCTTCATCTTCGTGCCGCTGATGCCGCAATCGCGCAGCGCCCTGTTGTGGACGCGCCGCGAGCAGGTGCAGCAGGTCAAATGGGCCGGCAACCCGCAACTGGCCAAGCTGCAGGACATCCCCAATTCGCGGCTCTCGCCACGCAAGAGTTTCGATCTGTGGCAGCAGACCGTGCGCGGCCGCGCACGGCGCTGGTCGGCGCTGCATCTGGAATCGGCGCGCAGCCTGCGCGTGCTGATCGAACTGATGGAACGCAAGCGCTTCCAACAGGACTTCACCCTGCTTGAAGCCTCGCTGTCGCGGCTGCGCGACGGAGTGGCCATTATCGAACGCGGTGCCAGTGGCGCCGCGCACCGGCTGATGTTCGTCAACCCGGCGTTCGCCGAACTCAGCCAGACCGAAGTGGCCGACTTGATCGGTTGCGACATCCTCGCCCTGCTGGCTGACGATGCTGCCCGTGGCAAGGTCGAACTGCTCGAAGAGGCGCTGCGTCTGGGCCGCGCCGCCTACGTCACCTTGCCGCTGCGCACCCGTGATGGCGCACCGGTGTATCGCCAGTTCCATCTGGAACCCTTGCCCAGCCCCAGCAGCGTCACCGCGCACTGGCTGCTGCAGTTGCGCGACCCGGAGTAAGAGCGCTGCGATCCACCCGGCATTCGGCCAGCGCATGCGCTGGCCGCACGTCTCACTCCATCAGCGGGCATGCGTGCTAAGGCGCTGCATTCGTCCGCAAGGCCAGCAATGTGATCGTTCCGGCCACCAGGCCCAAGAACGCCGCGCCGA
Source organism: Xanthomonas axonopodis (assembly GCF_001304695.1). GTDB lineage: Bacteria > Pseudomonadota > Gammaproteobacteria > Xanthomonadales > Xanthomonadaceae > Xanthomonas > Xanthomonas axonopodis. The sequence goes on along the minus strand of NZ_JFAQ01000277.1, from coordinate 1,419 downwards.
TCCCGCCCAGCGTCAGCCCGGAGGCGGTGACCAGGAAGGTGATCAACGCCGCTTCGCGTTCGCTGTCCTCGCGCAGTGCGGCCGCCAAGCTATTGCCGATGGTGCCTAGCAGCGCGATCCCGGCAATGGCCATCACCAGTTCACGTGGGAAGGCCGCAAACACCGCGGCCACGGTTGCACCGAACAACCCGACTACCAGGTAGAACACGCCCGCGCTGACCGCAGCGGTGTAGCGCCGCGCCGGATCTTCGTGCGCTTCGCGACCCATGCAGATCGCCGCAGTAATCGCCGCCAGATTCAACGCAAAGCCACCGAACGGCGCCAGCACCGCATTGACCGCACCGATCCAGCCGACCGTCGGTGAGATCGGCACCGCATAGCCGGACGCCCGGATCACCGCCACGCCCGGCACGTTTTGCGACGCCATGGTCACCACAAACAACGGAATCGCCAGGCCGAACAGCGCCGCCCACGATAGCGACGGCATGACCAGCACCGGGTGGGCCAGTTGCAACTGCACGGCCTGCAACCGCAGCAGCCCACCGCTGGCGGCAATCGCAACACCCACCAGCAAGGTTGCAATCACCGCATAGCGCGCAAACCAGCGCCGCCCGCCCAGATAGGTCGCCAACATCGCCAGCGCCAGCAACACCTGGCTCTGCATCGCCACAAAGATGTCCAGGCCGAAGCGCAACAGCACGCCGGCCAGCATCCCGGAGGCAAGCGAAATCGGAATCCGCCGGATCGCCCGTTCGAATAATCCCGAAAAGCCGGCCAGCATCCCCAATACCGCAGCGACCACAAACGCGCCGACCGCCTTGCGTAGTGGCACCCCGGCAGCACTGCCGATCAACGTCGCCGCACCCGGCGTGGACCAGGCCGTGACCACCGGCACGCGGTAGCGCAGCGACAACCCGCGATACACGTCACGCCGATGCCGATGCCGAGCGCCCACATCCACGACGCCATCTGCGCCTGATCGGCGCCCAGGTGGCGCGCCGCCTCGAACACGATCACCGCAGAGCTGGCGAACCCCACCAGCACGGTGACAAAACCGGCGGCAATCGCAGGCAGGGATAGATCGCGAAGCAGATTGCGGGAAGCGGGCATGAGGGCGCTCTCTGTCGGGTACATCTATTTTCATCGAGCCAACCCGCGATCGATACCGCAGCGTTACGCCTCTGGGTGTGGATCTGTGAGCTTGCAGGCTGCAGGCGTGCGGGCAGTGGCCAAAGTGCGCAGCGCGTGCCGCACCCGCGTGAATAGGAGTCGATGTCATGCCAGTGTCAAAAAGTGCTTGCACTTCTGCGTGGTCTCGATAAACTGCGCGGCCTCGCTCAGGACGGCGGCGCTTCTCGAAGCATCGCAGCAACGAACGAGGCGAATCGGAAACATCACAAGGTGTTGACGAAACGAAAA
>NZ_JFAQ01000276.1 GCF_001304695.1 Xanthomonas axonopodis | reverse complement strand
TGTCAAACGTGCCATCAGCGGCACCTTACCATGCGGTGCGCCAAACCAAATATGCGCGGCGCTACTTGGCCGAAGCGGCCTATCGATTCAACCGTCGATTCGATCTGGAACAGATGCTGCCGCGACTGGCGACGGCGCTGATGCGCTGTAAACCTTGCCCAGAGCGCGTTTTGCGCATGGCAAGCAACTTTCATGGCTGAGGGATAGGGCTAATCAGGATTCGTTTTGGGAAGCGGTATGTCGGCAGTGCCAAAGGGGGCAGGGTATTCAGAGGGCATGACGGCCTCTGAGCCGCCTAGGATGTCCGTGCTAACCAGACAGGTGCACACGCGTAGATGGGCGCCAACCGTGGGTGGGCGCTAACGATGCGCGTCGAACCTTTCCCGCCGCGCGGCGCTGACAGGTGTTCCCAAAGCTGCGCACGGCGGTCCGTCGTGGGCGCCATAAAAGTTTCCATGGCAATCAATTACTTGCAAGCGCGGCGCCTAAATCCCTGAGCGGCAAGGCTTTCTGTTGCTGGTGTCGCGCGCGGGCGCTTGCTCATTCACGCAGCGCTTGACAGGCCTCGCTCCGCTGATGTCTTTTGCATGCATGGGTAACGCCTCCGCCACCGTTTCGCCTTTCTGCCGGCCGCTGTCGTGGGCCAGGACGGGCGTGGCCGGCATTACCATCATCATTACTACCGCCACCATTCGCCCGGTGCGGCCCGTCGTCTTCGCGTAACTTCCGAAAACAACGGCCCCGCACCCGGATCAGGATGCGGGGGCTTCCCTCTCTCATCCGATACGGACGGGGCCTCCCCCAACGAGGTCTGTCGATGTCATCGCCCGCTGTTTCGTTTGAACCCGCTGCTGTTCTCGCGTCCTCTGCGCGCACTGTTGTGCACAAATTCGGCGGCACCTCGGTGGCCGATGCCGACCGTTATCGGCATGTGGCGCAGTTGCTGCTTGCACGCGATGAGACGGTGCAGGTCACCGTGGTCTCGGCAATGAAGGGCGTCACCGATGCCTTGATCGAACTGGCCGAACTGGCGGCGAAAAATCGTTCCGAATGGCGCGAGCGCTGGCACGAAACACGTGCGCGCCATCGCGGTGCAGCGGTCGCCTTGCTCGGCGAGCATTCCGCGCCCACGGTGGAGTGGCTGGACGAGCGCTTCGAGCATCTGTCGCAGATCCTCGGCGCGCTGGCGGTCATCGGCGAATTGCCGCGCGAAGTGCTCGACCGCGTGCAAGGCCTGGGTGAGGTGTATTCGGCGCAGTTGCTGGGCGATCACTTTCGCGCGATCGGCGAAGACTGCGCGGTACTGGACGCGCGCGATGTGCTGGTGGTCAATCGCGGCGAACTTGGTGTGGATGTGGACTGGGAGGCGAGTGCGCAGCGCCTCGCAACCTGGCGGCAAGCGCATCCGCAAACGCGGGTGGTGGTCACCGGCTTCGTGGCGCGCGACCGTGCCGACCGCATCACCACGCTGGGCCGTAACGGCAGCGATTATTCGGGTGCCATCTTCGCTGCATTGTTCGATGCGGACGAATTGCATATCTGGACCGATGTGGACGGCGTGCTCTCGGCCGATCCGCGTGTGGTGCCTGAAGCGGTGCAACTGGAAACCCTGAGCTACGACGAGGCCTGCGAGCTGGCGTATTTCGGTGCGAAGGTGGTGCACCCGCAGACGATGTCGCCGGCCATCGAACGCGGCCTGCCGATCATCATCCGCAATACCTTCCAGCCCGAACATCCGGGCACGCGTATCACCGCCAGCAGCGCGGTCAGCGGGCCGATCAAGGGGCTGACGCTGAGCCCGGATCTGGCGGTTCTCAATCTGGAAGGCACCGGCCTGATCGGTGTGCCGGGCACGGCCGAGCGCGTGTTTGCAGCGCTGCGCACCGCGCAGGTGTCGGTGGTGATGATCTCGCAGGGTTCGTCGGAACATTCGATCTGTTGCGTGGTCAAGCAGCACGAGTCCGAGCGTGCACGCAATGCGTTGTTGCAGGCGTTTGCGCATGAACTTACGGTCGGCCAGGTGCAGCGCGTGCAGCTGACCACCGGCATCAGCGTGCTGGCAGCGGTGGGTGATGGCATGGCCGGGCAGCCGGGCGTGGCGGCGCGTCTGTTCGAGTCGCTGGGGCGTGCGCAGGTCAATATCCTGGCGATTGCGCAGGGCTCGTCCGAACGCAATATCTCGGTGGCCATCTATGCAGCGCATGCGACCAAGGCGTTGCGCGCGGCGCATGCAGGTTTCTGGTTGTCGCCGCAGACGTTCTCTGTGGGCGTGATCGGGCCGGGCAATGTCGGTGCGGCGTTGCTGGATCAACTGCGCATCGCGCAACCGCAGTTGCTGGGCAAGGCCAATCTGGACCTGCGCCTGCGTGCGGTGGTCTCGCGCGGTCGCATGTTGCTGGACGAGCGTGGCTTGGTCGGCGATTGGCGCGATGCGTTTGCATCGGCATCCGCGCCAACCGATCTGGAGCGCTTCACCACGCATCTGCTGTCCGCGCACCTGCCGCATGCGGTGATCATCGATTGCAGTGGCAGCGCCGAAGTGGCCGACCGTTATGCGGGCTGGCTGGCCGCTGGCATCCATGTGGTGACACCGAACAAGCAGGCCGGTTCCGGCCCGCTGGCGCGCTATGAGGCTATCCGTGCAGCGGCCGATGCCAGTGGTGCGCGCTTCCGTTATGAAGCCACCGTGGGCGCTGGTTTGCCGGTGATCACCACGCTGCGCGACCTGGTCGATACCGGCGATACAGTGACCTCGATCGAAGGCATCTTCTCCGGCACGTTGGCCTGGCTGTTCAACAAATACGACGGCAGCGTGCCGTTCGCCGAACTGGTGACGCAGGCGCGCGGGATGGGCTATACCGAACCGGATCCGCGCGATGATCTGTCCGGTGTGGATGTGGCGCGCAAGTTGGTGATCCTGGCGCGCGAAGCAGGGCGCGCAATCAGCCTGGAAGACGTGCAGGTTGAAAGCCTTGTGCCGGAAGCGCTGCGTCAAGCCAGCGTGGACGATTTCATGGCGCGCTTGCCGGAAGTGGATGCCGCCTTTGCGCAGCGTCTGGTCGACGCACGTGCGCGGGGCAACGTGCTGCGCTATGTGGCGCAGCTGCCGCCGGACCGCGCGCCCAGCGTGGGCCTGGTCGAGCTGCCGGCCGATCATGCATTCGCCAACTTGCGTCTGACCGACAACGTGGTGCAGTTCACCACGCGTCGCTACTGCGAGAACCCGTTGGTGGTGCAGGGGCCGGGGGCGGGGCCGGAAGTGACCGCGGCCGGCGTGTTCGCCGATCTGCTGCGCGTGGCGGCGGGCGAGGGCGCGCGGCTGTGATGCAGACTGTTGTCAGCCACGCCGGCGTGAGCCAGGCAGCGGTGGCGCAGGCGCACGGCAGCGATCGCGCTTCTTCGGGCAAACACGGCCTGTACGAAGCGCGCGCCTTCGCGCCGGCATCGGTTGCCAATGTCGCGGTGGGATTCGATCTGCTCGGCTATCCGATCGATGGCGTCGGCGACACTGTGACCGTGCGCCGTATCGAAGCGCCGGTGGTGCGCATCGCTGCGATTCGCGGCACGACGGTGGCGCTGCCACTGGATGCCGAGCGCAACACTGCAGGCGCTGCACTCATTTCGCTGCGGGCCGCCTTGCAGCTGTCTCATGGGTTCGAAATCGAGATCGACAAAGGCATTGCGCTGAGCTCGGGCATGGGCGGGTCTGCCGCATCATGCGTGGCAGCGTTGGTTGCAGCAAACGCGCTGCTGGCCTCGCCGCTGGATCACCACCAGCTCTACCAATACGCGCTCGATGGCGAAGCGGTGGCCAGCGGCAGCCGCCACGGCGACAACCTGGGGCCGCTGTTTGTCGGTGGCTTGGTGCTGTGCACGCTGGAGCGCCTGGTGCCGATCGCGGTGCCGCCAGCGTGGCATAGCCTGCTGGTGCATCCGGATGCAGTGCTGGAAACGCGGCGTGCGCGCGAAGCCTTGGCAGGCAACTATCAGTTACGCGAATTCGTCGCGCAGAGCACCAATCTGGCGCTGGTGTTGGCCGGTTGCCATGCCGGCGATGCAGACCTGGTACGCGCGGGCTTGCGTGATGTGCTGATCGAACCGCGTCGCGCCCCATTGATCGCCGGCTTCGCAGACGCCAAGCAGGCAGCGCTGGACCACAACGCCCTCGGCGCCAGCATTTCCGGTGCCGGGCCGAGCGTGTTTGCCTGGTTCGAATCGCGCGTCGCAGCCGAAGCTGCGGCACCGGCAGTGCAGGCCGGGTTTGCGGCTGTGGGGTTCGATAGCCAGGCCTGGGTGTCGCCGATCGCAAGTCCTGCGGCGCGGTTGCTCGGATGAGTCGGCACGCATGCACTAATAACGCGCCGCAGGCGGCGGGTAGCAGGTCTGGCCTGCAGCTCGCCACACCCCATTCAGTCGACCACCACTTCGCTGATCTGCATGACCGGGGTCAGGTCGGTGTAGTTGGCGATGTCGCCCAGGATCTCCGCCGCATGCGGCCCGAAGCTGGCATTGAAGGCTTCCTGCGACGCGCAAAAGATGTGGCACATACCGATGAACGCCGGCGGGCTGCCGGCGTCGCGGCCGCTCATGCCTTTGTCCACGGTGTATTTCAAACAGGCCGCGCCCATGTGCGCGCTCACCAGCGGCATATGCTGGTCGCGGTAGTAGGCGTGATCGAAGCGGGCGCCGTCGCGGTACGGGTACATCACACTGACCTTGATCATCTGCCGGCTCCACGGAAGGGTGTGCGCAGCATAGCCCCACGCCATCGACCGTGCACAACCATTCGGCCGAATGCCGGCGCAACGCGATGCCCGGCCACGTCAAGCGCCGCATATTTTTTCATGGGCAACGCCCAGTCTTCGCTTCATCTGGAGTCATGCTGATGTTTATCTCCACCCGTGGCGGTGCCCCCGCCGCAAGCCTGAGCCAGGCTATTGCGGCCGGGCTGGCGCCCGATGGCGGCCTCTACGTACCGCAGACCCTGCCGCCCACGCGTCCGCTGTTTGCGGGCGCCGGCTTGGCCGACACTGCCACTGTGCTGCTGCAGCCATTTTTCGAGGGCGACGCGCTGGCGGCCGAGCTGCCTGCCATCTGTGCTGAAGCCTTCGATTTTCAGGCGCCATTGGTGGCGCTGGGCACGCCGGGCGACTACGCACTGGAGCTGTTTCACGGCCCCACCGCCGCGTTCAAGGATTTCGGTGCGCGCTTCCTGGCGGCCTGCCTGACCCGCTTGCGCCGCGACCAAGACCGCCCGCTCACCATCCTGGTCGCCACCTCCGGCGACACGGGCGCCGCAGTCGCTGCCGCGTTCCATCGTCAACCCGGCCTGCGTGTGGTAGTGCTGTATCCGGACGGCCGCGTGTCGCCGCGACAGGCGCACCAGCTGGGGTGTTTCGGCGACAACATCCAGGCCTTGCGTGTGGCCGGCTCGTTCGACGACTGTCAGGCCATGGTCAAGCAGGCCTTGAACGATGCCGCGTTGCAGACCCAGGTGCCGCTGAGTTCGGCCAACAGCATCAGCCTGGGCCGGCTGCTGCCGCAGATGAGTTACTACGCGCATTCCGCCCTGCAGCACCATGCAGCGTCGGGCAGCGCGCTCAATCTGGTCGTGCCGACCGGTAACCTGGGCAACGCGCTGGCAGCGATCATCGCGCGCGCGCTCGGGGTGCCGTTGGGCCGCATCGCGCTGGCGTCCAACGCCAATCACGTATTGCCGGACTATTTTGCGGGTGATGCCTACGCACCGCAGCCCAGCGTGGCCACGCTGGCCAATGCGATGGACGTGGGTGCGCCGAGCAATTTCGAGCGGCTGCGTTGGCTCTACAACGGCGACGATGCGGCCTTGCGTGAGGAATTCCGGGCCTTGTCGGTAGAAGATGCGACGATTCGCAACACCGTGCAGCAGCGCTTCGCGCGCTACAGCGAGGTGCATTGCCCGCATACCGCCACTGCAGTGCATGTGCTCGAACAACTGCGTGCCGAAGGCGCGGAGGGCGGCACTGGCGACTGGGCGGTAGCGGCCACCGCGCATCCGGCCAAGTTCGAAGGCGTGGTGGAGCCGTTGATCGGCCGTGCGGTAGAGGTTCCACCGGCACTGGCCGCGCTACTGCAGCGCCCAGCGCATGCCGAAGCACTGGCGCCGGACTATGCAGCCCTTCGGCAGCGCTTGCTTGCCGACGCCGCCTGACCTAACGCGTTCAGCCACCGGGCTTGGAAAGTGGACCGTATGCGGCTATTTCTAGACGGGTGCGGCCCCGTTGTGGCGCCGCGTCCGCTGTGGGTTGTTCTATGTCTTATCGAATGATCGCCGTTGCCGCCGTCTTATGCGGGTGGGCAGCGGCTGGTGCGGCCAGTGCGGCCGATGCATTGGCTGCTTCACCGGTGCCGCCGTTAGGCGCGCCCCATGATGTGGGTCTGGTCGAGGCGCTGGCGCGTCAGGCGCCAGCGCTGGACCGACAGGTGCTGGCCCTGGCCACCGAGGCGCTGCAATGCGCCCGGCAGCGCCAGCAGGTGGCTGCCGAACGGGTGCTCAGCGTCATCGACTACAGCCGCCCCTCGACAGAGCGCCGGCTCTGGGTGTTCGATCTGGACAAGCAGCGCCTGTTGTTTCGCGAATGGGTCGCGCACGGGCGCAATACCGGCGAGAACCTGGCGGCGAAGTTCTCCAATGACGATGGCAGCTTCCAGTCCAGCCTGGGCGCATTCACCGCGCAGGAGTCGTACACCGGCCACAACGGCTACTCGTTGCGGCTCAAGGGTCTGGAGCCGGGGTTCAACGACCACGCACGCGACCGTGCCATCGTGATCCACGGCGCGCCCTATGTCAGCGAAGCCATCATCCGTACCCAGGGCCGCCTCGGCCGCAGCCTGGGCTGCCCGGCGGTGCGGCCAGCGGTGGCCAAGCAGTTGATCGATACCTTGCGCGACGGCGCGTTCGTATTCGCCTACTACCCGGATCGCGCCTGGCTGCGCCAATCGCGGCTGCTCAGCAGTGGCTGTGGCGGTGCGGCAACGCGTGCAGTGGCCGGGCGCTGAGTGATCGCGGGCGGGTGCCTGACGTCAGTGCGCGCTCGGCATGGAGCCCGGCTCCGCTTTCGAATTGATCGGTAAGTCGCTGCGCGGCTGTCAGCACGCGCAGGGCTTGCATCACCTTGGCGCAGCTAACCGCAGCGAGTGCGTCGCTTCGGGCGGGCGCGGCCGGTGCCGGGAGCGGCATGTACCAGTCGTCTCCTGCAGTTCCTCATGCCATCCAAACCTGTGCCGGACGACTTCTCACCCCGTTCTTGAGCCAGTCTTGGCGAGCGGTGCCAAGCGACACGAACACCGATCGGTGCGCAGCCACGCGTGATATTGGCCGGTTGAGTCCGGACCGGACGCTTGGGCACTGCGCACCGTCGCGTCAATCGATCCAAGCAGTCGCAAGGTTAAGCGCACACCGACGCTCAAGCGTCCCCACCAGCCTCACACCGTATCGCCGGCCAGACGGCGTAGTGCGGCGTAATCCAGGATCTGCACCACCTGCAGTTGCGGTAGCGCGATCAACTGCTGCTGCCGCAGCTTGGTGAAGGTGCGGCTCACCGTTTCCACGGTTAGCCCCAGATGGTCGGCAATATCGCTGCGGCTCATGGGTAGCGCCACGGTGTCGCCGCTGGCGCCGGGCTGGGTGGAGCGGGCGGCCAGCCGCAGCAGGAAATGCGCCAGCCGTTCGCTCGGTTGCAGGCGTGCCAGCAGCAGGTCGGTGTCCTGCGCGGCGGCCAGCTCCATGCTGGCGCGTTGCAGCAGCTTGCGTTCCAGCTGCGGGTAGCGCTCGCGTAGTTGGCGCATCTGCGCCATCGGCGTGCGGCACACGCGGCTGTCGACGATGGCTTCGATATCGTGGCGATGCTGCGCGGTTTCGGTGAGCCTAACGTAGTCGTCGGGCAGCACGAAGCCGGTGATCTGGCGGCGCCCGTCGGCCAGTGTGCGCACCATGCGCAACGCGCCGGAGGTCACGGTATAGATGTTGTGCCGGGTCTCGCCCGCACGCACCGGGGTGCTGCCGGGCGCATAGGCCGCTGCATGGGTGACCTGGTCCAGCGCGTCCATTTCCTGCGCCGACAGCGCCGCACAAATCGCCCGGCCGCGCACCGCGCAGAGGGCGCAATCCGAGCTGGGCGTGACGCTGGCGGATGCCGCGCTGGGCGCCGGGCAGGTCGCGCTGGGGTCGGAAAGCCGCCGGTACATGGGCCACGCGCTGCTGGGACGCATTGAATGATACGCCATGCGGTCAGCGCGGCCGCCCAGCCGGTAGAATTGTGCGTTCGCCACATTGTCCTGCAGGAGTTTCGCTCGTGATCAAGCCCCGTACGCCGCCCGGCATCATGGAATTGCTGCCGCGCGAGCAGATCGCGTTCCAGCGCATGCTGGACGTCATCCGCCGCAACTATGAGCGGTTCGGGTTCCTGCCGGTCGAAACGCCGGTGTTCGAGCTGTCCGATGTGTTGCTGACCAAGTCCGGCGGCGAGACCGAGCGCCAGGTGTATTTCGTGCAGTCCACCGGCGCGCTGGCCAATGCCGCCGCCGCGGCCGACGAGGGTGCCGAGACCGTTGGCCTGCCCGAGCTCGCGTTGCGCTTCGACCTGACCGTGCCGCTGGCGCGTTATGTGGCCCAGCACGAGCACGACTTGAGCTTCCCGTTCCGTCGCTATCAGATGCAGCGCGTGTATCGCGGCGAGCGTGCGCAGCGTGGGCGATTCCGCGAGTTCTACCAGTGCGACATCGACGTGATCGGCAAGGACGCGCTGAGCATCCGCTACGACGCCGAGGTGCTGGCGGTGATCCATGCGGTGTTTGCCGAGCTGGGCATCGGCGACTTCAAGGTGCAGTTGAACAACCGCAAGCTGCTGCGCGGTTTCTTCGAAAGCCTGGGCGTAGCCGAAGGCGAATTGCAGATGGCGGTGCTGCGCGAGGTCGACAAGATCGACAAGCGCGGCGCCGATTACGTGCGCGACACGCTGGTGGGCGAGGGCTTCGGCATTGCTGCCGAGCAGGTGGCCAAGATTCTCGCCTTCGTGGCGGTGCGCTCCAACGGGCATGCCGATGCGCTTGCGCAGTTGCAGGCGCTGGAAGCCTCGGTCGGGGCCAGCGCGACGCTGGGCGAGGGCATCGCCGAATTGCGCGAGGTGCTGGAACTGGTCAGGGCCTTGGGCGTGCCGGAGATGGCTTACTGCCTGAACTTCTCCATCGCGCGCGGGCTGGATTACTACACCGGCACCGTCTATGAGACCACGCTCACCGACCACCCGCAGATCGGCTCGATCTGCTCGGGCGGCCGTTACGAAAGCCTGGCCAGTCACTACACCAAGTCCAAATTGCCGGGCGTGGGCATTTCGATCGGCCTGACCCGCCTGTTCTGGCAGTTGCGCGAGGCCGGCCTGATCCAGGGCATTGCCGAAAGCAGCGTGCAGGCGATGGTGGCGCTGATGGATGAAACCCGCCTGGACGACGCGCTGGATATCGCGCGCCGGCTGCGCATCGGTGGCATCAACACCGAAATGCAGATGGAGCCGAAGAAGGTCGGCAAGCAGTTCCAGTACGCTGCCCGCGCAGGCATCCGCTTCGTGGTGCTGGCCGGCGACGACGAACTGGCGCGTGGCGTGGTGGCAGTAAAGGATCTTGTACGCGAGCAGCAGTTCGACGTCGCCCGCGACGAGCTGGCCAGCACCTTGCAGGTGGAGCTGGAACAGGCCAAGGTGATGCCGTAAGGCGGGGTGATCGTCGCTGGTTTTTGATTGCCGGCGCTAGCCATTCAGCGTCTGAAGTGATGGCGGTGCTGCACGAAGTCTTGCCCCCATCCGCCCTCCGGGCACCATCCCCAGCAGGCGGGGGAAGGGTAGCGGGTCCTCCTCGCCCAAGACGCCTTGATTTTGCTGCTTCTCCCGCCGACGGGAGAAGGTGGCGCGCAGCGCCGGATGAGGGAGCTTGGGGCTTTTCCACAGCTTAGAGCGGCTAACAAAACCCTTGAATTCTGTTGATTCGGCGGCAACATTGCCGACATGACACGTCGCAACGAGATCCCTATTGCGCTGTGGAAGCGCATCGAGCCACTGATTCCGCAGGTCAAGCCTTCCCCCAAAGGTGGACGACCTCGTGTCAGTGATCAGCAGGCCCTCAACGGCATCGTCTATGTGCTGCGCACGGGCATTGCGTGGGAAGACCTGCCTTTGGAACTTGGCGATGGCAGCGGCATGACCTGCTGGCGTC
>NZ_JFAQ01000275.1 GCF_001304695.1 Xanthomonas axonopodis | reverse complement strand
CGACTGTTCCTTGTCGCGCTGTGCATCGCGGCTCTTCTCGTCTTCGGCGCGTTGCGCTTGCTCCTGCTGGTGGCGCTGTTGTTGCTCGGACTGCAACTGCAGCTGCTGGTCCTGCTGCAGCTGCCATTGGCGTTGTTGTTCCAGCGCCTGTTGCTGTTGCTGTGCATGCAGGTCCGGTTGCGTGCGCTTGGGGGCGGTTGCAGCAACGGCCGCAGCCGGCGCGGCCATCGCACCGTGCGGTACATCCTGCAACGTGGGGCCGGCCTGTTGCGACGCCATCGCGCGCTGGACGATGGCACTGCCTGCCTGCTGCTGCACTGCTGCCAGGGTGCTTCGGTTGGCAATCCCGTTGACCTCGTCCATGCCGTGCATCAACTGAAACGCCTGCACCCCGCGTTGGGTGGGCTGGTCGTAGACGCCATTGATCTCCACCGGGGTCTTGACCCGCTCATTGATGCCCAGTTGGATCAGGCTGGCCTGCAGCGCCAGTACCTCGGTGCCACGGTCGCCGGGTTGCAGGGCGGTGGCTTGCGTCTGCGTAGACGCTGTCGGCTCGGTTGGCGTAACGCGCAATGGGGGGTGTTCCTGATGGTGCGCCTGCAACTGGCCACGTGCCTGATGGATGTCGTCGGTGCTGGTGATTGCCGCAACGCGCACCACACCATCGGCGTCACGGCTCAAATGCTGGATGGGACTGTCCACCGAGTATTGGCCGGTCGCATCGCGCTCCAATGCCAAAGAGCTGGTTGCTGCATCAATCCCGTTTGCCTCACGGGTCTTCTGCACCGCAAGCTGGATCGCGCTTGCAGTCTGGGCATTGGGAGCAACGCCATAGGCGGCATAGGTCGCCTCGGTGTTGGCATGATCTTGTTGCTGTGGCGTTGGCGTTTGCCGCGCGGGCATCTGTGCCATTGCCTGCGCATGCTGCTCCAATGCCGGTTGCAGGCGCTCACGCGTTGCATTGAGTTCCAACGGAATATTGCCTTCGGCAGCGACGCCGTCATGGCGCCACTGACCTTGCGTATCGCGCTGATATTGGGCGGCCTCAAGTTCCAAGTGCAGCACGCCACCAGCATGAGAGACTAATTGATAGTATTGCTAACAAACAATTTTGACGCAACATGTTTACCGACTCGGCCGTGGATCCAGATCAGCAACGCGCTCCTCACGAGAGCATCGGTGCTGATGAGTGGGCATGGTCTTGATCGAGCACGGTGAGGCGCATTCTTCTATTTCGCTGCGTCTACCTAATGTCCGCAAGCGCTCCCTGACTGGAGGGCCGCAGATTGGGAGAGGTTTTAGCGTTCATTTACAAATCCCCGAACCGCGACTGCAGCGCCGCGATCGCCGCTAGCCCCGCCGTTTCGGTACGCAGAACGCGCGGCCCCAACTGCAGGCCGCTGAAGCCCGCCTCGACAAGCAGCGCGCGATCGCGCGGCGACCAGCCGCCTTCCGGCCCGATCGCCACGACAATGTGTTGCTGGACGCTCGATGCCAACGTGCCCAGGCGATGCTCGCCCTGTGGGTCCAGCGTCAGCCGTAGCGCGTGCGCGTCGCTGGCCTGCGCCGCGTCCTGCAGGCCCTGCGGCGTGGCTACGCTGGGAACACGTGCACGCCCTGATTGCTCGCAGGCCGACACCACCACGCTGCGCCAGTGCGCCACGCGTTTTTCCGTGCGCGCTGCATCGAGCTTGACCTCGGTGCGCTCGGCGATCACCGGCACGACCGCCGCAACGCCCAATTCGGTGGCCTTCTGCAGGATCAGGTCCATCTTCTCGCCGCGCGCGATGCCTTGCATCAAGGTGATGCGCAGCTGCGATTCGTTGGAGAGCGGCTCGGCGCGTTCCACCAGCGCACGTGCATCGCGCTTGCCCGCCACGGTGATGCGTGCGTGGTAGTCGCTGCCGTCGCCGTTGAACAGGATGCAGGCATCGCCCTCGCGCAGCCGCAGTACCCGCAGCAGGTGATTGGCCGACTCTTCCGGCAACGTCACTTCCTGGTCGCAGTGCAGCGGCAGCGCGACATGTGAACGGGTCAGGCGCATGCCACCGCCTCCTTGATGGCATGGCGGGTGGTGTCGGCCAGCAACGCAAGCTGCGCCTCGTCCACGCAATAGGGCGGCATCCAGTACAGCACGTCGCCGAGTGGGCGCAGCACCACGCCTTTTTCGAGCGCCGCGCGATATGCCTTCAGGCCGACGCGTGCGGCAGGCGCAAACGGCGTGCGCTTGTTGCCGCCCTGGGTCAGCTCGAACGCCACGATCATGCCGGCCTGGCGCACATCCGCCACGGCCGGGTGTTCGCCGATCTGCGCAGCAAGCTCGCGCATGCGCGCAGCGATGGGTTGGTTACGCGCAATCACGTCGTCGTCTGCGAAGATCTTCAAGGTCGCCAGCGCCGCCGCACATGCCAGCGGGTTGCCGGTGTAGCTATGCGAATGCAGGAACGCACGCTCGCGCGAATCGTCCAAAAACGCGTCGTACAACTGCTGCGTGGCCAGCACCGCCGACAGCGGCATGAAGCCGCCGGTCAGCCCCTTCGACAGGCACAACAGGTCGGGCATCACGCCGGCCTGTTCGCAGGCGAACAGGGTGCCGGTACGGCCGAAGCCGGTGGCGATCTCGTCGGCGATCAAGAATGCGCCATGGGCATCGCACAATTCGCGCGCGCGGCGCAGATACGCCGGGTGGTACATGCGCATCCCGCCCGCGCATTGCACGCGCGGCTCCAGAATCAGCGCACAGATTTCGCCGGGCGAGCGTTCGAACATGGCCTGCAACGCATCGGCTGCCTGCAGTGCATAGTCTTCGTCGCTTTGCCCCGGCTCGGCCAGGTAGGCGTCGGGCGAGGAGGTGAACATGGCCTCCAGCAACAGCGGCGCATACACTCGCCGATACAGCGGAATATCGCCAACCGATAGCGCGCCGATGGTCTCGCCGTGGTAACCATTCTGCAGTGCAATGAACCGTGTCCGCCGGTGGTCGCTGCGATTGTGGAAGTAATGAAAGGCCATTTTCAGCGCCACCTCCACGCCCGCCGATCCGTTGTCGGCGTAGAACACCTTGGACAACGGTGCACGCCCGGCCTGGCGCGGCGCGATCGCCAGCAACTGCTCGGCCAGTTGCACGGCCGGCGTATGCGTGAAGCCGGCCAGCATCACCTGTTCCAGCTCGCCGGCCTGGCGCGCGATGGCCGCGCCGATGCGCGGTTCGGTATGACCGAACAGGTTGGTCCACCAGCTGCTCACCGCGTCCAGGTAGCGGCGGCCGTCATGGCCGACCAGCCATGCGCCTTCGCCACGCGCGATCGGCACCAGCGGCAGCGTGTGCGGGTGCTCACGCATCTGCGTGCAGGGGTGCCACACCACGGCAAGATCGCGTTGCCGCCAATGTTCGGCAGTTTGTGCGGCTGCAGGGTCTGCTAGGATTTCGGGTTCATGGACATGTCGATGCATCCGCCTATTCTATCGGCCCGCTTTGCGGCTGCGTGCGACGCATGAGCTCGCGTCTGCCGATCATCCACAAGATCACCGATCTGGGCGACGGGCCGTTCCGTCGGCAGCAGCTGGATCTGGAATTTTCCAACGGGCAGCGCCGCATCTACGAACGCCAACTCAGCCAGGGCCACGGCGCCGTGGTGGTGGTGCCGATGCTCGATGCGCAAACTGTGCTGCTGGTGCGCGAATATGCCGCCGGCGTGCATCGCTACGAACTCGGTCTGGTCAAGGGCCGCATCGACGCCGGCGAAACACCCGAGCAGGCCGCCGACCGCGAGCTCAAGGAAGAAGCCGGCTATGGCGCACGCCAGATACAGGTGCTGCGCGCGATGACGCTCGCTCCTACTTATATGAGTCACCAATCCTGGTTGGTGCTGGCACGCGACCTCTACCCCGAGCGCCTGGTTGGCGACGAGCCGGAAGAGATGGACGTGGTGCCGTGGCCGATCGCACGTCTGGACGAATTGATGCTGCGCGAAGATTTCTCCGAAGGCCGCTCGCTGGCCGCCTTGTTCATTGCGCGCGAGTGGCTGGAGCGCAATCCATGATCCGCATCCCGATGGAGCTGCGCGAAACCGTGATCGCCATCGCGCGCGATGCCGGCGCCGCAATCATGGAGGTCTACGCCCAGGACTTTTCGGTGGAGATCAAGGACGACGCCAGCCCGCTGACCCAAGCCGACCTGGCGGCCAACCGCGTCATCGTCGAAGGCTTGCGCCGTGTCACCCCGGATGTGCCGGTGCTGTCGGAAGAGTCTGTGCACGTGGCCTGGGAACAACGCCAGTACTGGACCAGTTACTGGTTGGTCGATCCGCTCGATGGCACCCGCGAATTCGTCAAGCGCAATGGCGAGTTCAGCGTCAACATCGCACTCATCCATATGGGCGCACCGGTGCTGGGAGTGGTGCAGGCGCCGGTCGACGGGCGGGTCTGGTACGCCGCGCGCGGCGAGAACGCCTTCCGCCGTGATGGCGACCGCGATGAGATGCTGCACACGCGCACCCCGGCCGCCACGCCGTTGCGGGTAGCGGCCAGCCGTTCGCATCGCAACGCGCGTACCGCCGCCGCGCTGGAGAGGATGGGCGAGATCGAGGTGGTCGCGCAAGGGTCGTCGTTGAAATTCTGCCGCATCGCCGAGGGCGATCTGGACGTGTATCCCCGCTTCGGTCCCACTTCCGAGTGGGACACCGCCGCCGGCCAGTGCGTGCTGCATGCGGCCGGTGGCGTGTTGTTGGCCGGCGCCAGCGGCAAACCGTTCCGCTACAACCGCCGCGACACCTTGCTCAACGGCGACTTCATCGCATTGGGCGACCCCAATCTGCCCTGGCGCGATTGGCTGGCCTGAACGGCATGCGCGCCGTCTTCGCGACGGCATGGCTGCGCAAGGTCACGATGCACTGAAAGGTACACTCCGGTATCCCCGCACGCGCTTGCGTGCCGCGCGTTGTTGCGGTGTGCAACGGCCGCGTACGTCGCTTGCGTCGCATGGGACATGCGCCGGCGGCGCGCTCACCTCAGAGGTTCCAGGAATACACGATGTCTCAGACCTCATCCACCGGCGATATCCAGCAGCTGTTGCACTTGATGGCGCGCCTGCGCGATCGCGAACACGGCTGTCCCTGGGATGTGCAGCAGACCTTCGCCAGCATCGCGCCGTACACCATCGAAGAAGCTTACGAGGTGGCCGATGCGATCGACCGCAACGACCTGGCTGGCCTGCGCGACGAGTTGGGCGACCTGTTGCTGCAGGTGGTCTTCCATTCGCAAATGGCGGCCGAGCAGGGGGCGTTTACGTTCGCCGACGTGGTCGCCACGCTCAGCGACAAGCTCATGCGTCGCCACCCGCATGTGTTCGCCGCGCAACCGGCGCCCGATGCGCAGGCGGTGAGCGCCAACTGGGAGCAGATCAAGCGCGACGAGCGCCGCGCCGCAGGCAATCAGGACGACTCCGCACTTGCTGGCATCGCGCGCGGGCTGCCCGAATGGCAGCGCTCCACCAAGCTGCAGTCGCGTGCGGCGCGCGTGGGTTTCGATTGGCCCGGCCCGGTGCCGGTGCTGGAAAAACTGCAGGAAGAAATTGAAGAGCTGCGTGTGGAATTCGAACGCGGCCCGGTGGCCGACAATCAGGCCCGGCTGGAAGACGAATTGGGCGATGTGTTGTTCGTCTGCGCCAATCTGGCGCGTCATGCCAAGGTGGATGTCGGGGCCGCGTTGCGGCACGCCAACCTGAAATTCGAACGTCGCTTTCGTGCGATGGAGGCGCAGGCGCGTACTGCCGGCACGTCGTTGAACGCGTTTTCGCTGGGTGAGCAGGAAGCGTTGTGGCAACAGGTCAAGCGGAAGGAGTGCAGCGGCGGTATGCCGGCAGTTGACAGCCCTGCCAGCAGTCACCCGTCCGTTGGCAGTCAGGCCTCCCGCAGCGCACCGGGATATCAAACCGGCCCTGATGGTGCCGACTCCGACACACCCCGCCCCGCATGACGATCGCGCCGACCACGCTACTGCTGTTCGCCGCGACGGCGCTCGCCGAGTTGGTCGGTTGCTACCTTCCTTATCTCTGGCTGCGCAAAGGTGGCAGCGTGTGGTTGCTGCTGCCCACTGCGCTGAGCCTTGCCGTGTTCGTCTGGCTGTTGAGCTTGCATCCGGAAGCGAGCGGTCGCGTATACGCGGCCTATGGCGGCGTCTACATCGCCAGCGCGCTGCTGTGGCTGTGGTGGGTGGACGGCGTGACGCCAACGCGCTGGGATCTGCTGGGCGCCGCCTGTTGCCTGCTCGGCATGGCGATCATCATGTTCTCGCCGCGTAGCGCCTGACTGCGTTTGCATGAACACGCGCGCGTTGCCTGCCTCGCGACAGCCGCCGGGTGCAGCGGCTGCGTCCGGCCCGCTCTGCACGTGGCCGGCATCAGCCGCCGGGAGCGCTGGGGCATAATCGCGCAAGGATAGATCCACGACCTGCAAGGGGCTGCACATGTTTCCGACTTCATTTCTCGCCATCGCCGTGTTGGTTGCCGGCGTCGTTGTCCTGTTCAAAACCGTGCGCATGGTGCCGCAGGGCTACCCAGTGGATGGTGGAGCGCTTCGGCCGCTACACCCACACCACATGAGCCCGGGGCTGCACTTCCTGGTGCCGGTGGTCTACGGCGTGGGGCGCAAGATCAACATGATGGAGCAGGTGCTTGATGTCCCCAGCCAGGACGTCATCACCAAGGACAACGCGGTGGTGCGTGTGGACGGAGTGGTGTTCTTCCAGGTGCTGGATGCGGCCAAGGCTGCGTATGAAGTGTCCAATCTGGAAATCGCCTCGATCGCGCTGGTGCAAACCAATATCCGCACCGTGATCGGTTCGATGGATCTGGACGAGTCGCTCAGCCAGCGCGAAACCATCAATGCGCAGTTGCTCAGCGTGGTCGACCAGGCCACCAACCCGTGGGGCATCAAGGTCACGCGCATCGAGATCCGCGACATCCAGCCACCGCGCGACCTGATCGATTCGATGGCGCGGCAGATGAAGGCCGAGCGCGAAAAGCGTGCCCAGATCCTCGAAGCCGAAGGCTCGCGTCAATCGGAAATCTTGCGCGCCGATGGCGAGAAGCAGGCCGCCGTGCTCGAGGCCGAAGGCCGCAAGGAAGCCGCCTTCCGCGATGCCGAAGCGCGCGAACGCCTGGCCGAGGCCGAGGCACGCGCAACGCAGATGGTGTCCGACGCCATCGCCAACGGCAGCGTACAGGCGATCAACTATTTCGTCGCGCAGAAATATGTGGAAGCGTTCAAGGCGCTGGCCACCGCACCCAACCAGAAATTCGTGCTGATGCCGATAGAATCCAGCGGCATCATCGGTTCGATCGCCGGTATCGCCGAGCTGGCCAGGGAGGCGTCTGGCAAGCCCGACGCGCCCGTGCGCGTACCGCCGATGCCGCCGCGCGCGGGAGCCTGAGCCATGCGCTGGGACGTGGCGGTCTGGGCAGTGCTGGCGCTGCTGCTGATCGCGGCAGAGACGCTGGTGCCGGGTGCCTTCCTGCTGTGGATGGGAATCGCTGCCGCAGCGGTGTGCTTATTGGTGCTGGTGTTGCCGGACGTCGCGTTGCTGTGGCAGATCGTGGCGTTTGTGCTGCTCGGTTTCGTCGCGGTGCAGGTGTATCGCACCTGGTTTCGCGGCAAGGGCCGCCAGAGCGATCGCTCGCTGCTCAATCGGCGCGCCGAACAATTGATCGGCCGTCGCGTGCTGCTCGATCAGGCCATCCACGACGGCCGTGGCCGCGCCAAGGTCGATGATGCGTTCTGGGTGGTGGCCGGCCCGGATCTGCTGGCCGGCACGCCGGTGCGCATCGTCGGTGTCGATGGCATGACCTTGCTGGTGCAGCCGGCCGGATGATGTAAGCGGGCAGGGCATGCACTGCGCTGCCAGCTCAGCATTGTTGCAGCGCGGTGTGGCGTCGCGCTGCGTTAGCGCCCGCAGGCAGCGCGACCACAGCGGTGTGCACGCCGTTCCCCCTAGCGTGACAGGACGGCGATAATGGCCGTCTTTCCTTTGGAACGGCGCACATGACCCAGAAGACCATCCTCAACGACACCCATCGTGCGCTTGGCGCCAAGATGGTCGACTTCGGCGGCTGGGACATGCCGATCCACTACGGTTCGCAACTAGACGAGCACCACCAGGTACGCCGCGACGCCGGCATGTTCGACGTCAGCCACATGACGGTGGTCGACCTGCAGGGCGCGCGCGTGCGCGAGTTCCTGCGCTACCTGCTCGCCAACTCGGTGGACAAGCTCAAGGTCTCCGGCAAGGCGCTGTACACCTGCATGCTCAATCCGCAGGGTGGGGTGATCGACGACCTCATCGTCTATTTCATGACAGAAGACTTCTTCCGTCTGGTGGTCAATGCCGCCACCCGCGAAAAGGACCTGCAGTGGATCGGTGAGCAGGCCGCACGCTTCGACGTGCACGTGGAAGAACGCAGCGACTTCGCCATGATTGCCGTCCAAGGTCCCAACGCGCGCGCCAAGGTCATCGACCTGCTCGACCCGGCCGATACCGCAGCAGCGAGCAAGCTCGGCCGTTTCGCCGCGCTGCAGACGCGTTCGCGCGATGGCATTGAGTTGTTCCTTGCGCGCACCGGCTATACCGGCGAAGACGGTTTTGAAATCGTGTTGCCGCAGGAGGCCGCCGTCGCATTCTGGAATGTGTTGCTCGCGCAGGGCGTCAAACCCGCAGGCCTGGGCGCACGCGACACCCTGCGCCTGGAAGCAGGAATGAATCTTTACGGGCAGGACATGGACGATGGCGTCACCCCTTACGAGGCAGGGCTGGCCTGGACGATCGCTCTGGACGAAGGGCGCGACTTCATCGGTCGCAGCGTGCTCGAATCGCAAAAGGCGCAGGGCGCACCGCGTCAGCTGATCGGTGTGGTGATGGACGAGAAGGGCGTGCTGCGGCATGGCCAGACCGTGCTCACCGCCAGTGGCGAAGGCGAGATCCTGTCCGGCACGTTCTCGCCCACGCTGGGCAAGGCGATCGCTTTCGCGCGCGTGCCGGCCGGCAGCATCGAGCAGCTACGGGTGGACATCCGCGGCAAGCAGGTGCCGCTGCGCGCAGTGAAGTTTCCGTTCGTGCGCGATGGCCAGGCACAGCCCGGCGTGCTCGGCGATTGATCGTGTAGCGCCGCTTAGTCCGCGCGCGGCGCTGCGCCCGGGTCCGTATCACCATCGCCACACCGCCGTGCGTGCACCTGTCTTGTCGCGCGGTCTAAACTAACCACCTGTCCCCAACCATCATCTTTCCCGGAGCACACCCATGAGCGAGATCCCTGGCGACCTCAAGTTCCTCAAATCCCACGAGTGGGCCCGCGTCGAAAGCAACGGTCGCGTGACCGTCGGCATTTCCGACCACGCGCAGGGCTTGCTGGGTGACCTGGTTTACGTCGAACTGCCGGGCGTTGGCGATACCGTGCAGGTCGGCAACGGCGCTGCGGTGGTGGAATCGGTCAAGGCCGCCTCCGACGTCTACAGCCCAGTCAGCGGCACCGTTGTCGAGGTCAACAGCGCGTTGAGCGACAAGCCGGAAACCATCAACGAAGACGCCTATGGCGAGGGCTGGATCTTCGTCGTCGAGATCGACGACAAGGAGCAGCTCAACGACCTGCTGGACCCGGACGACTATGCCGAGCTGCTCGAAGACGACGATCACTGATCAGGTGTCGTTGCCGCCGGTATCCGATGGCCGCTCCTAGAGCGGCCATTTTTTTTGAGCACCCCTGCGTCGGTGATGCGTGTCTCGGTGCAGCGATGCGGCGCGAGCCGGCGCGCGATCGGCGAGAGGGAAGCGTCGGTCGGCCGACCGACGACCGCGCTGCGCCGCTGGCATGTCGATGCGGTGCATCGGCAGCAACCATCCAACGCGCATCCACTGCTCGCCCACCTGCGCTGCGCCGGATTTCTGACGTGAGTCGTTCGTGAGGGTTTGGCGTGCGCCTGGTGAAAAAATTCCCTGCCATGTCGCCTCGCTCGATCATCTGCCAGTGCACGCGATGGATGCCGCAGTCGGTGCGCGCAGGTGCGTGCATGTCGCTCTGAGCGCTCGATAAGTTTGCGCATTTCCGCTCATGCGACGTCGGAAGTGCAGCCGTCGGATAAAAAATTTTCAGCTGGCGGACAGGCGGCAAGCAATGCCGTTGCACAGGCTTAGCTGCCATGCCGTCCAAGCACCCAGGCAGGCACTCAAGCGCACGACATAAAAAAAACAGCGGAAAAGAAGTGCTTTTTTGAAAACGCTGTTGGGCGAACGCGCTTCTCGGTTGGGTAGGTACGTCCGCGCGCGGGGCGATTCGCTGGCGTGGACATGGCGCGCGGTGATGGTAGGTAAAAAAAAAATTGCAAAAGAGTGTTGACAGTAAAAAAAAGCGTGATTAGGTTTCGCCCAGCAGACATTGTTGCGGAAGAGAGTGAGCAGAATCGACATCGCGCCGACAAGCTTGTTCCGGATGTCCACCGAAGCGCTAACCACGGTGGAGTCGGGTCCGCTTCTCTCCAAGAAAGCAGTTGTCGTTCCGACTACGCACCCGTGTCGCCGTTCGATGCGGGTGTTTCTGTATCCGTTCCGTCGCGCATCATCTGCGGACGGTTTCCGACGACGGCATGCCGTCGCGGGGTTTGGTTCAACTGGGCGTTTCACCTCCATAGTTCACTGACGAGGAGCCAATTACATGGCCACTGCAAAAGCTGCGAAAAAGAAATCCACTGCCAAAAAGGCAGTGAAGAAGACTGCCGCCAAGAAGGCAGCGAAGAAGACTGCTGCCAAGAAGGCCGTCAAGAAGACTGCAAAGAAGGCAACCGCCAAGAAGGCAGTAAAGAAGACCGCGAAGAAGGCAGCCAAGAAGACTGCCGCCAAGAAGGCAGTGAAGAAGACTGCAAAGAAGGCGACCAAGAAGGCCGCCGCCAAGAAGACTGCCAAGAAAGCCGTCAAGAAGATCGCCAAAAAGGCAGTAGCGAAGAAGGCGACCAAGAAGTCCGCCACCAAGAAGTCCGCTGCCAAGAAGCCCGCCGTAAAGAAGGTCGCCAAGAAGAAGCCGGCCGTTCGTAAGAAGAAGGCCGCTCCGGTCGCGCTGCCCGCAACCCCGGCACCGCTGATCTGATCTTGTAACACCCGATCGCCGTAAACATCGAGCTCTCTCCCCGACGCCCAGCGGGGAGGGAGCTTTTTTATTTGTCTGATGCTGGCATGGTTGGTGCGAGGCTGCGTGTTTCCCGTCCGCCAACGGCGTAGTTGTTGCCGACTCAGCAACGTCGCTCATTGCAAGTTGTAATGACCTACCGGTTTCTGCTCAGGTCATGCGGTTAATGTAGCGGCATAGGCCGCGTCCGGGGTCATCCTCTTCAGCGCCTGGTGAGGGCGCTGTTGGTTGTAGAAGGCGATCCAGTCAGCAATCACTCGCAGCGCGTGGGTTTGGCTCTCAGAGCGATGCCGGTGCACGCACTGTTCCTTCAAGGTCCGGATCACACGCTCCACCATCCCGTTCTGCTGTGGGCAATGCGGGGTGATGAACGCCTGCGTCAGCCCATAGCTGCGCACCAGACGGGTGTAGTCGCCGCTGGTGAAGACCAGGCCATTGTCCGAGCGCAGCAGGAACGGCTCCTTGACCTTGCCCAGCGTGCCGAAGCGGGTGATGG
>NZ_JFAQ01000274.1 GCF_001304695.1 Xanthomonas axonopodis | reverse complement strand
AATCGGGGGGACGTCGCCGCAGCCGTTCCTGCGCGCAGGGCAATCGCTGCGGATCCTCGTCGATTCGTAGCGGCCGTCGCGGTACCACATGGACCTGAGCTTCCTGCCGACGCTGCGCAGCTGATCGGGCTGGCTTTCCTTCCTTCTTCAGGCACTTCGTCATGACCAGTTCCACGCTTGTTGCACCGACCGAAGCCCGCATGGCTGAGATCGTGTTTCCCAATCACACCAATCATCTGGGCACGCTGTTCGGTGGACAGGCGCTGGCGTGGATGGACAAGGCCGCGTTTCTTGCCGCCTCGCGCTATGCGCGCCGCACCGTGGTGACCGCGCGTTCGGACCAGGTGGATTTCAAGCTGCCGATCCGCCAGGGCCAGATGGTGGAAACCATCGCGCGCGTGGTGTCGGTGGGGCGTAGCTCGATCACGGTGGAAGTGGAATTGATCGCCGAAGACCTGCTCAGCGGCGCGCGCG
This sequence comes from Xanthomonas axonopodis, assembly GCF_001304695.1. Taxonomy (GTDB): domain Bacteria; phylum Pseudomonadota; class Gammaproteobacteria; order Xanthomonadales; family Xanthomonadaceae; genus Xanthomonas; species Xanthomonas axonopodis. Next base: position 5,195 of record NZ_JFAQ01000274.1, on the reverse strand, counting down.
AGCTGTGCACGCGCGGGCAGTTCGTGATGATTGCGCTCGATGCCGATGGCGGTGCAGCCGCTGCAAACGACTGCTGGCTGACGCTGACCGGGTTGAGAGCGGCTGACAAGCAAATGATTGCGCGGCTGCGAATAAACGCGGCTAGCCGTCGGAAAATGGACACGTGCCGCGCGTCCACTGCGCTGCTCCGCACCGCCGGCGCGCTTATTTCACGACCGTCAGCGACGTTCTGTCTGTCGCGCTTATTCCTGCACCTCGCGGTCTTCGCGCTTGGTTTCTTCCATCGCCTCCGGTTCCAGCTCTTCGGCGCTGCGATTGAGTTTGACGAACACGCCCCAGGCGATCAGCAACAAGGCGGCGCACGAGCCAACGGCAGCGGCGTAGGGCAGCTTGGCCGGGTCGGCATGCATCAGCTCGAAGATCGACACCAGCGTCTCGATCGCCAGTGCAATCACGATCACCACGAAAAAGCGCGATAAATAACGCCGCACGCGCGTGGGGCCACTGACCTTGACGTCGCGCAGGATCTCTTCTTCGAAGATGGTCCGGCCCAGTTCGAGCGTGACCAGCGCCACCGTCAGCAGGCCGACTGCTTCGAGCACGACGTTGAAGCGGTCGCGCACCAGCATGTCGCCGCCGGGTGTGAAGCCGTGCCACAACTCCAGCCCGGCCATCCCCACCAATCCCGCCGCGCACAGCACAAAAAACGCCAGGATCACGAAGTGACCGGCACGAAACAGGTGGCTGAGCGCTTTCATCAGGGGCGAGGCGGGCGACGGGAGGCAATGCATCGTGTGCACCGCGTCGTTGCAGCGCGAAGGCTGCGCCAACCCGACGCGCCCTCATCCGGCGCGTTGCGCCACCTTCTCCCGCAAGCGGGAGAAGGGATTTGCTGGGAGTGGCGCCGAGGGTCTTGGCGCTTTGATGCAACGGTAGTTACCGTTCCCGCGCAGCTCCCTTCTCCCGCTTGCGCGGGGGAAGGTGCCCGAAGGGCGGATGGGGGCTGGCGCGCAACCCACCCACCGCCGCCTGCCACCTTCTCAACTATGCCGCAGCACCTGATACGCCTGCAGGTGCACATTGGCGGCCATCAGCAGCGGCGCGTTGCGACCGGTCTCGCGTATGCGCGCCAGCATGTCGCCGACGATCTGCGCCGCTTCCACGTCCTGGCCGGCTTCCAGGTCGCGCAGCATCGAGGCCTTGAGTGGCGAATCCACCTGCAACAGCGTCTGCAATGCTTTTGCACGCGCGGGTTCGGGAATCGGCTGCCCGGCCGCATCGGCGGCCCACAGGCATTCGTTGTACAGGCCGTTGATCAACGCGCGTCCGTCGTCGGTGGCCACGATCGCGCCTACCGGCGCGCGCATCAGGCAGGTAGCCGCCGCCAGCGCAGTGAGGAAGCTGTACTTGATCCACTGCTCCTGCGCGATCCGGGCGCTGGCCACGTGGTCGATCCCGGCCTGCGTGCACGCTGCTGCAAACGCCTGCACGCGCGCCGACTCCGCGCCGCCATCGCGCTCGCCGAAGGTCAGCGACGCCGGCTTGCCCAGGTGCAGGATCTCACCGTGCTCGCCCTTGGTGGCGCTGATGAAGCACAGCCCGCCCAGCACCCGCGCCGCGCCGAAACGCTCATCCAATGCCGCGTAATGGCGCAGCCCGTTGAGGATGGGCAGCACCGTGGTGTGCGCGCCCACCGCCGGCGCAATCGCTTCGATCGCGCTGTCCAGGTCGTAAGCCTTGCAGCTGAGGATCACCAGATCGAACGGTTGCTGCGCCACCAGGGCCGGCAAGTCCTGCGCGGTGACATGCGCCACCGGCACCTGCGCATCGCCCAACGGGCTGCGGATGCGCAGGCCCCCGGCCTGCAGCTGTGCCGCGCGTGCATCGCGCACCAGGAAGGTGACATCGACACCGCCCTGGGCCAGGCGCCCGCCGAAATAACCGCCGGTACCGCCGGCGCCGAGAATCAAGATGCGCATGTCATCAGCTCCGCAAGCCCACGCCGCGTCGCAGCAGCCACAGCGCCAATGCGCTGAGCACGGCGACAAAGCCCAGCATCAGCGCGTAGGCCACCCAGATCGGCACGTCCGAGCTGCCGAGCAGGCCGTAGCGGAAGGCGTTGACCATGTAGAAGATCGGGTTGGCATGGGTAGCCGCCTCGGCCCAGCCGGGAAGCAGTTTCACCGAATAGAACACGCCGCCCAGGTAGGTCAGCGGGGTCAGGATGAAGGTGGGCACGATCGCCACGTCGTCGAACTTCTTGGCGTAGACCGCGTTGACGAAGCCGGCCAGCGAGAAGATGGTCGCGCCCAGCAACACCGTGGTCAGCGTGACGAATGGATGCGGGATCCGCACCGGGGTGAAGAACATCGCGATGATCAGCACGATCGCCCCGACCATCACCCCGCGCAGCACCGCGCCGGACACGTAGCCCCACAGGATCACCCAGTTGGGCATCGGGCTGACCAGCAGTTCTTCGACGTGGCGGCCGAACTTGGCGCCGAAGAAACTCGAAGAGATGTTGCCGTAGCTGTTCTGGATCACGCTCATCATCACCAGGCCCGGCACGATGAATTGCATGTAGCTGTAGCCGCCCATCTCGCCCACGCGCGAGCCGATCAGTCCACCGAAGATCAGAAAGTACAGCGTCATGGTGATGGCCGGCGGCACCAGGGTCTGGCCCCAGATGCGCAGGATGCGCTGCACTTCGCGGCGCACGATGGTGCCCAGCGCAATCCAGTTGCGTTGGCGGGGTGTGGCGGGCGTGGCGGACATCGACGGCTCCGAAGGACTCATGGGTGGCCTGCCGGGCGCACGGGCGCCGTTGCGGCAGGAGCCGGGGCGGCGACAGTCTCGCCGGGCCCGGTCAAACGAACGAACAACTCTTCCAGCCGGTTGCTCTTGGTGCGCATCGAGCGCACGCGGATGCCGGCATCGCCCAGGGTGGCGAACACGCGGTTGAGGTCCATCGCGCGCGGCATGTTCAGATCCAGCGTGTGGCCGTCGATGGCGGTGAGCGTGGTGCCTTCGATCACCGGCAGCTGCGCGGGCAGCTCACCGTCGATATCGAACAGGAAGCCTTCCACGTCGAGCTTGGCCAGCAGCTCGCGCATCGGCCCCTGGGTGACGATCTGGCCGTGGTTGATGATGGCCAGGTTGCGGCACAGGTGCTCGGCTTCTTCCAGGTAATGCGTGGTCAGGATGATCGTGATGCCGGCGGCGTTGATGTCCTTGAGCACGCGCCACATGTCGCGGCGGATCTCGATATCCACACCGGCGGTGGGCTCGTCCAGGATCAGCAGGCGCGGCTGGGTCATCATGGCGCGGGCGATCATCAGCCGGCGCTTCATGCCGCCGGAGAGCGTGCGGCTCATCACCTGGGCCTTCTCCCACAGGTGCGCGCGGCGCAGTTCCACTTCGGCCAGCGCTTTTGCCTGGCTGCGCGGCATGCCATAGAAGCCGGCGTAGTTGACCAGGATGTCGAACGGTTTTTCGAACAGGTTGAAGTTGATTTCCTGCGGCACCAGGCCGATCAGGCGCATCGCATCGCTGCGGTGGGCGACCAGGTCGGTGCCGAACACTTCCACCTGCCCGCCGGACAGGTTCACCAGCGAGCTGATGATGCCGATCAGGGTGGACTTGCCCGCCCCGTTGGGGCCGAGCAGGGCGAAGAAATCGCCTGGCGCCACGTCCAGCGAGACGCCCTTGAGCGCCTGGGTGCCGTTGTCGTAGGTCTTGCGCAGATCGCACACGCGCAGGGCGGGCGCACTGGGAGATGGGGAATTCAAGCCGGGTCCTTCGCGCCAGGGTGACGGCGCAGCGAGTTGCAGCCCGTTATTATAGAAGCCCGTTGGGGTTTGCCCCGATCACAGACTGTCCCAAATACGTTCGTGCCCGTTCAATTCCCCCTCAAGCTTGTCGACCGGCGCATGATTGCGCCCACCGTGGCCCACTGCCAGTTCGTCCGTGACGACGGGCAGCCGCTGGATTTCCAGCCCGGGCAGTTCATCCAGATCCATTTCGACTACGCCGATGGCATGCCCACCAAGCGCAGCTATTCGCTGGCGACCATCCACGACCATGCGCTGGGGCCGGGCGAGGCAGTGGAGATCGCGGTGAGCTTCGTGCCTGGCGGCTCGGCCACGGCCCTGTTCGAAGGCCTGGAGATTGGCGACCAGTTGCAGGCTAGCGGGCCCTACGGGCGCTTTTGCCTGCAGCCGGGCGACCACAACCGGCGCTATGTGCTGATCGCCACCGGCACCGGCGTCACCCCGTACCGCTCGATGCTGCCGCTGCTGGCCGAAGCGATCGCCACCCGCGGTGTGCAGGTGGTGTTGCTGCAGGGCGCACGCAACCCGGTCGAGCTGCTGTACGGCGAGGACTTCCGCGCGTTTGCCGAGGCGCATCCGCAGTTCCGCTACGTGCCGTGCTTCTCGCGCGAATTGCCAGAGCAGCCGCACGCCGATGTGCGCCATGGCTACGTGCAGCAGCACCTGGCCGAGTTCGCGCCCGATGCCGCGCACGACATCGCCTACCTGTGCGGCAACCCGGACATGGTGGACACCTGCCTGGAAGCGCTTAAAGCCGCCGGCCTGCCGAGTGCGCAGATTCGCCGCGAGAAATACGTCAGCTCCACGCCGTCCAAGGTCTGAGATTGCATGCAGGCGGTGCGTGCATGCCGCCTGCGGCGTGTGGCGCCAAGTTGCTGCGGTTCTAGGCCGCAGCGTTCGGTAGCGCCGGGCGGCTGCAGCTCCACCGTGACATGCACCAGTTCTTCATGGATCTGCAGCGCGCGGCGCACCAGCTCCGCATCGATGTCGGCCGTGGTGACCAGGCTGACGACGCAGGCATACCGCTCGCTGCCGACCCGCCACACATGCAGGTCGGCGATGTCGATCGCATGCCCAAGCTCGGCGATCACCTGCTTCACTTCGGCCACCACCGGCGCATCCATCTCCGCATCCAGCAACACGCTGCCGGTGCTGCGCAGCAACCCCCAGGCCCAGACGGTGACCAGCACCGCGCCGACAATGCCCATGAGCGGGTCCAGCCAGCTCACGCCCCAGTGCATGCCGGCGACCAGCGCGACGATGGCGAGCACCGAGGTCGCGGCATCGGCCACCACGTGCAGATACGCGGCCCGTAGATTGAGATCGCTGTGCACATCCTGGTGCTGACCATGACCATGACCATGA
>NZ_JFAQ01000273.1 GCF_001304695.1 Xanthomonas axonopodis | reverse complement strand
CTTGGTATGCAGCATGAGTCGGCGCGGCAACTGCCACGATAACGCCCCGGTAGAGAGCTTCTTCGGCCTGCTCAAACGCGAGCGGATCAGGCGGCGGGTCTACCCCACCAAGGACGCCGCACGCGCCGAGGTGTTCGACTACATCGAGATGTTCTACAACCCTAAACGCCGTCATGGTTCAACGGAGGACCTGTCCCCTGTAGAGTTTGAACGGCGCTACGCGCAACGAGGGTCTTGAGTGTCTACGGAACCCTGGGCGTATCAATGCCTGGAATGACCGTGCACGCCGACTCATCATGCACCATGATCGGCTGACCCAGGTTTCCGAGGCTTGGGGATGGCTGGCTGAAGCAAGGGTGCTACTCCGGCGACTGACTGTTTGATTATGTAAACACCCTCTTAGGTCAGCTGCTTCACCCAGCGAATCCACCTGGTACTTATGCACGCGGTTCATAGCAGCCTTCTAGAAAGATATGAGTTGCAAACACACTGTAAGCTGACGAAGCCGATAAGTCATGCAAGGCAGTTTTTGGCCCAGTCGTAATGAGTCCCTGCCGATCCTCGAGCTAGCCGAGAGTCGGAAATCTCGCCACTCCGGGGTGACACCACGGCCACCGGCGCCGGCGAGATCCGTCACCAGCCAGCAAGAGCGGTGCTGGGCCTGCCGTGCCAGCTTGTATCGCCGACTGCCCACATACCCACCACCTCGCTACGTTTGCCATAGAAGGCCGCTTCGTAGGCCGTGGATATATGGACAGGGCCGAATGGTCTTGCGCGCATTGTGCCGCCTTGGTGACAGCTGTGCAGTTGGCCAGGCCGAGGGGCGACTCACACGATCTTGCAAGGGATAGAAGCGTCCTCGTCGAAGCTATAGACGGCGCACAAACGGTGGTAGCCGTCGGCCACTACGGTGCGCTGGCCTTCCTGGCGCACCAGCAGCAACGGTGACAGAGCGGTGCCGGACCGGATTTTTTTGAGGTCCCTTTCCACGTGCGCATTGCTCATTCCTAGCGGCGAGAGGCCGCTGGCGCGCAAGATATCCTTGGCCTTGAAGGCGGACATGGGTGCCGCGTGCAGCTTGCGCACCAGCTCGGCGCAGCGGGCGTCGTCGTACAGCAGATTGAGATAGGACTGCGCAGCCGGATAATCATGTTCCTCCGGTTGAGCCAGCCAGGCGATTGCGTTCTTGTCGGTCTTGTCACCCATTAAAGTGCTCCCTCGTTAGGTAGGTAGTGAACCACTGCTTCTGCAGGCGGTATAGTAATCCCCCCACAGGTTAGTTGACGCCAGAAGTGGAATTTT
>NZ_JFAQ01000272.1 GCF_001304695.1 Xanthomonas axonopodis | reverse complement strand
CGCCACCGCCATCGTCGGCAAGGCGTGGCAGCGCCATGTCGTGCAGGACGATGGACGAATCAACGCCACGGCCTATTCCTTCTGTGCCCTCGACAAACTGCGCAGCGCGATTCGCCGCCGCGACGTGTTCATCAGCCCGAGTTGGCGCTACGCCGATCCGCGTGCCGGGCTGCTGGCCGGGACCGAGTGGGAAGCTGCGCGGCCTATCGTCTGCCGTTCGCTGGGACTGACGGCGCAGCCCGAGGCCACGTTGTCGGCACTGACGCGCGAACTGGATGAAACCTATCGGCGCGTCGCCGCGCGTCTGCCCGAGAACGACGCGATACGCTTCGAGAAGGTCGGCGACAAGACCGAACTGGTGCTCAGTCCGTTGGAAGCGTTGGAACAACCGCCTTCACTGATGGCGCTGCGCAACGAGATCAAGGCGCGTATGCCGCGCGTCGATCTGCCGGAAATCCTGCTGGAAGTCGCCGCACGCACGCGCTGCATGGAGGCATTCACGCACCTGACTGAGCGCACGGCGCGCGCGGCCGACCTGACTACCAGTGTATGCGCGGTGTTGATGGCCGAAGCCTGCAACACCGGCCCGGAGCCGCTGGTGCGGCAGGATACCCCGGCACTCAAACGCGACCGGCTGATGTGGGCTGATCAGAACTACGTGCGCGACGACACGCTGATCGCCTGTAATGTCATGTTGGTGGCGGCGCAAAACCGCATCGCGCTGGCTCGCTCCTGGGGCGGTGGCGACGTAGCTTCGGCTGACGGCATGCGTTTCGTGGTGCCGGTGCGCACCATCCACGCGGGGCCAAACCCGAAATACTTCAATCGCGGACGCGGCGTCACCTGGTACAACCTGCTGTCCGATCAACGCACCGGACTGAACGCGATCACCGTGCCTGGCACGTTGCGCGACAGCCTGGTGCTCCTGGCCGTCGTGCTGGAACAGCAAACCGAGTTGCAGCCGACGCAGATCATGACCGACACCGGCGCGTACAGCGATTTGGTGTTCGGGCTGTTTCGCCCCTCGAACTATCGCTTTTGTCCGCGTCTGGCCGACGTGGGCGGCACGCGCTTTTGGCGCGTTGATGCCAATGCCGACTATGGCGATCTCAACACGCTGGCACGGCAGCGCGTGAACCTCGACCGCATCACCCCGCATTGGGATGACGTGCTGCGTCTGGTCGGCTCGCTCAAGCTCGGGCTGGTGCCGGCGATGGGCATCATGCGCACCTTGCAGGTCGATGAGCGGCCTACCAGCCTAGCCCAGGCCATCGCCGAAATTGGCCGCATCGACAAGACTATCCACACGCTGAATTTCATCGACGACGAAGCCCGCCGCCGCGCCACGCTGCTGCAATTGAACCTCGGCGAAGGCCGCCACAGCCTGGCGCGCGAGGTCTTCCACGGCAAGCGTGGCGAGCTGTTCCAGCGCTACCGTGAAGGCCAGGAAGACCAGTTGAGCGCGCTCGGCCTAGTTGTCAACATGATCGTGCTATGGAACACACTGTACATGGACGCCGTGCTCACGCAGTTACGTAGCGAGGGCTACCCGGTTAAGCCCGAAGACGAGGCACGGCTGTCGCCGTTCAGTCACGAGCACATCAACATGCTCGGGCGTTATTCGTTCTCTGTGCCGGAGATCGTTGCGCGGGGCGAACTGAGACCTTTGACCAAACCGAATGAACCTTAAAAACCTTGGAAATTCACCATGCAACAAATGACGCAACAATCGTTGAATGATGCCGAGCTTAATCGGCTGGGCGACTTTCTAGAAGGAGTCGGTGCACCCGCAATGAATCTCGAAATGCTCGATGGGTTCTTTGCTGCACTCATTTGCGGCCCGACGTCCCCCCGATTTT
>NZ_JFAQ01000271.1 GCF_001304695.1 Xanthomonas axonopodis | reverse complement strand
GACCAGGTCAGCGGCACCACCGTTCGCAGCTCGCTGAAGTCGTATTTGGCATGCCCGACTGCCGCCTGATCGCCGGGCTGCAGATGGTCGGCATTGAAACGCGTGCCGCGCATGCCCACCGGGTCGAAGATGCGTTGCTGCAGAAATGCCGCGTAACTCTGCCCGGATACCTGCTCGATCACCTTCTGGGCGACTGCGTACAGGATGTTGTCGTACGCATAGCGGTCGCGAAAGCCGCCCTTCAGCGGCACCTGGGCCAGGCGCTGCACGACCTCGTCGATGGTGTAGCTGGTGCTGGGCCAGAACAATAAATCGCCAGCGCCCAGGCTCAGGCCGCTGCGGTGCGCCAGCAGATCGCGGATGCGCATTTGCCCGCTCACATACGGGTCGGACATGCGAAACCACGGCAGATGGTCGATGACCTTGTCATCGAGCGAGAGCTTGCCTTCGTCGGCCAAAATCGACAGCGAAGCGGCAGTGAACGCCTTGGTGTTGGAGGCAATGGCAAACAACGTGTCGGCCTGCACCGGCGCGGGCTTGCCGGTCTCGCGCACGCCGTAGCCGCGCTCCAGCACCACCTGG
>NZ_JFAQ01000270.1 GCF_001304695.1 Xanthomonas axonopodis | reverse complement strand
CGCGCTCCAGCACCACCTGGCCGTCCTTGACGATAGCCACCGCAATACCGGGCACGTCGAACTGTTTGCGCACGCGTTCCATCTGCGCATCGAACTGCTGCATGCCGGCGGGAAGTTCGGCCGCGTGCGTTGTCGTCACCAAGCTTGCCACCATCAGCACGCCCCCACTCAGCCATCGGTTCAAGGTCACTGCATCACCTTCAGGTTGTTGGTCGAATCGATTCGCCGGCGCCATCCAGCGCCAACGCTTGCGGCGCCACCAGCACGCCATTGGCATCGGCATACAGCCAATGGCCTGGAACGAAGGGCACGCCGGCAAAATTCACCGGCACATCCACATCGCCCAGATCGCGTCGCTCGGTACGGCGCGGGCAAGCCGCCAGCGCCAGCACCCCCAGCGGCAACGTGGCTAAAATCTCGACATCGCGCACGCAGCCGTGAATCAGCACGCCGGCCCAGCCGTTGGCCACCGCGTTGGCCGCGATCTGGTCGCCCAGCAGCGCATGCTTCAGCGAGCCCTGCCCGTCCACCACCAGCACTCGGCCATCGCAGGGCGTGGCGGCCAGCTC
>NZ_JFAQ01000027.1 GCF_001304695.1 Xanthomonas axonopodis | reverse complement strand
ACGACTCCCCAATCCCGACTCCCCAATCCCGGCAAAAAACAGGCACACCCTTTGCATCACAGCTCCCGTCTTCTTCCGGATCTGGTCCCATGCGCCTGCTCCTGCTTGTCATCCTGTTGGCTGCCGCTCCGGCGTGGGCCCAGAGCTATCAGTCTGTCGATTCCATCCGTGCTGCGGCGCTGGCGACCGTTGGTCCGGACGCCGAAGCCGAGGCCACACTTGATCCGGGCCTGCGCATGCCGGCTTGTCCAATCGCGCTGCAGGCGCAGCCCACCGGCACCAACACGGTGGAAGTGGCGTGCCCGCAGCCGGCCGGCTGGCGCTTGTTCGTGCCGTTGAAGGTGCGTCGCAACCAGGACGTGCTGGTCTTGCGCCGCGGCATCAGTGCTGGAGAAACCATCTCGCTGGCCGATATCAGCATCGAGAAGCGTGATGCCGCGCGCATCGTTGGTGCGGTGCTTGCCGATCCGGTGGCTGCCGTTGGCAAGACCGCCCGGCGCGTCCTGCCGGCAGGCTCGCTGCTCTCTGCCAACGACCTGGTGACGCAGCGGCTGGTCCGGCGCGGCGACACCGTGCCGCTGGTCTCGCGCAATGGCGGGCTTGAGGTGCGCATGAGTGGCCGCGCCCTGTCGGACGCCGGCGAAAACGAACGCGTGTCGGTGGAAAATTCGTCCTCGCGCCGGGTAGTGCAGGGCATCGTTGAAGCGAGCGGAACCGTTGTGGTCTCCAGGTAAAAAATTTCTATAAAGTTTTTTTTCCGGGTGCCGTTATCCCCTACGACCTGTAGAGGAGTTCCTGACATGACCCAGAAAATCGAAGGCAATCTACCGACCGCTGCCACCCTTCGCACCACTGCCACCAGCAGCAAGATCGCTTCGGCCGGCGAAGATCGCGCGTCCCCGGTTGCCGCAACCCCGCCGACCGACAGCGTCAAGTTGACCGGCGAAGCCACCAACCTGCAGAACCTGCAGCGCGAGCTTTCGCAGTCCTCGGCGATCGACACCGGTCGCGTCCAGGCGGTGAAGGATGCATTGCAGAACGGCAGCTATTCCATCAACCCGGACGCCATCGCCAGCCGCATGATGGATCTGAATCAGCAACTGGCGGGTTGATCCCCGACTGAAAGGATGAACGTGAACGAGTTCCTGCAACGTCTCAGCGATGCGCTGGCCGGCGAACGCCAGGCATTACTCGAGAACGACATCGACGGGCTGATGCGACACACGCAGGACAAGCTGTCGGCGCTGCAAGCGCTGGAAGCGGCGATGCCTGCAGGCGAAGAAGAGCGGCTGCGTGAGCTGGCCGAAGCCAACCGCGCCAATGGTGCGCTGCTGGCACGCCGGCGCCGCGAAGTGAACTGGGCGCTGCGTCACCTGGGCCGCACCGAAAGTGCACCGTCCTACGATGCCAAGGGGCAATCGAGCGTGTTGCGCGGCGGGCGTTCGTTGGCAGTGGCCTGAGTTGCACGCTGTTTTGCAGCACACCGGGCTACAGATGCCCGGTCGGGCTTAGGCGAACAGGCAGCTGCCGTTGGTACTGCGTCGCACCGCCGGGCAATGCGAAACGACAATACGGAGCGTCAATGGTTCGGCGTATATTGAGGCATCCTCTACGCCGCCTGCTCCCGTGACCGCCAAGTTTTTTCTCAATCAAGCCTTACTGCCGTCCTCGGATATCCTGCGCGCCTTCGGCGACCAGATGATGGAGGGGCTGCTGCTGTTCCGCACAGACGGAAAGCTGATCCTGGCCAATGCCATCGCACGCCAGAGCCTGTGCAAGGAAGATCCCGCCGACGATCGCAATCTGGGCGAGCGCATCTCGCAGGTCTTGCCATCGGACGCACTCAATCAAGCGCGCAGCAAGGGCAGCTGGACCGGCAGTCTGCCGGTGGCCGACCGTGTGGTCATTGCGCACCTGTATTACAACGAAGAGAGCGGGGTCGGGCATTTTCTGGCGCTGTTCCACAACATCGAAGGCCAGCAGGATTATGAGCGCGAGCTGCAACAGCGCCACGCCGAATTACGTCAGGCTTATCTGCGCTTGAACGGTGCGCAGGACAAATTGCTGCAATCGGAAAAGATGGCCTCCATCGGCCAGTTGGCCGCAGGCGTGGCGCACGAAATCAACAATCCGATCGGTTATGTGCACTCCAATCTGGGCAGCCTGCAGGAATATCTGCGCAGCTTGTTCACCCTGATCGAAGCCTACGAGCGCGCGCTGCAGGCGCCGGACCCCAAGGCGCTGATTCCGGAAATCGACGAGATCCGCAACCGCGCCGACATCGACTTCATCAGCCGCGATCTGCCGCAATTGATGGCCGAATCGCGCGAAGGCATCGAGCGGGTGACCCGCATCGTGCGCGACCTCAAGGACTTCTCGTACTCGGACCGGTCCGAGTCGTGGAAGATGGTCGACCTGCACGCGGGTCTGGAATCCACCATCAACATCATCTGGAACGAGCTCAAGTACAAGGTCACGCTGGAGCGTAACTACGCCGAGCTGCCGCTGGTGGAGTGTCTGCCATCCGAGCTCAACCAGGTCTATATGAACATGCTGCTCAACGCCGGCCAGGCCATCGTCGAGCGCGGCACGATCACCGTGACCACCGGTCGCGATGAAGCAGAAAACGTCTGGATCCAGTTCCAGGACAGCGGCGCCGGCATCGCCCCGGATCTGCTGCAGCGCATCTTCGACCCATTCTTCACCACCAAACCGGTCGGCAGCGGCACCGGCCTGGGCCTGTCGATTTCCTACGGCATCATCAACAAGCACCACGGCCGCATCGACGTGGAAAGCACGCCAGGGCAGGGGGCCAGTTTCAGGATCGTGCTACCGATCCGGCAGCCGCGCTAGCGCTGACGGGCTGGGATTGGTTGTTCGGGATTGGGGATTCGCAAGAGCAGGCTTTGCTTTTGCTGATCGTCAATCTGCCCTGTGAGACAACGGCGCCGCACGCCGCTTTAAACCAATCCCGAATCCCCAATCACTATTCCCGGCCGTTCCGCAACTCATCATGCGTGCGGAACGCCTGGCGAATATGCTCGCGCAGTTCGTCGTCGTTCCAGGGCTTGGTCAGGAAACGGTAGATCGCGCCGCGGTTGATGGCCTCGGTGACGGTGGCCAGATCCGTGTAGCCGGAAAGCACCAGGCGCACCGTGTCCGGGTAGAGCATCTTGACCCGGCCCAGGAATTCGGTGCCGCTCATGTCGCTCATGCGCTGGTCGGACAGGATCACCTGCACGTCGTTGGTGGCCAGCAGGTCGAAGGCGTCGCGTACGTTGCCGGCAGCCAGAATCCTGTAACCGTCGCGGCGGAACAGCCGCACCAGCGAGCGCAGCACGTTTTCTTCGTCGTCCAGCAACAATAGCGTGCGGTCGGGGCGGCTTTCGGCGAACGATTCCGGGCGCAGGTAGCGCCGGCGCAGTGCCATGCCGGCAGATTCGGCCGACATCGGCTCGCCGAACAGGTAGCCCTGGAAGATGTCGCAATCGTTGCGGCGCAAAAAGCCCAGCTGCGCCTGCGATTCCACACCATTGGCAATCACCGTCATGCCGAGCTGGTGGCCCATGGCGATGATGGCGCGCGCGATCGCCGCCTCGCGGCTGCCGGCCGGTGCGCTCTTGATGAAGCTGCGGTCGATCTTGAGCCGGTCCACCGGGTAGCGCACCAGCGCGCTCAGGCTGGAATCGCCGGTGCCGAAGTTGTCCAGGCTCAGGCTGATGCCCTCGTTGCGCAGGTTGGCCATCGTCTCGTGGACGAAGTTGACGTTGTTGGTCAACGCGCTTTCGTTGATCTCCAGCGTGACGAACTGCGCCGGAACACCGGCGGTCTGCAGCATCGCCATCACTTCGTTGAAAAAGCCCGGGCGCAGCAGCTGCAGCGTGGAAACATTCACTGCAATGCTGAAATCGTCGAAACCCTGATCGCGCCACAGCCGCGCCTGGCGCACCGCGTTCTGCATTACCCACTCGCCGATCTGCACAATCACGCCCAGCCGCTCGGCGGTACGCATGAAGCGTTCCGGCACCAGCATGCCCAGGGTGGGCGATTGCCAGCGCAGCAGCGCTTCCATGCCCACGATGCGGCCGTCGCGCGCGCTCACCAGCGGCTGGTAGCGCAGGCGCAATTCGCTGTGCGGAATCGCATCGACGATCTGCCGCGCAATGATGCTTTCGCTATGCGCGTTGGTGGCCGAGTTGCGCGTGTACAGCCGCACCGTGTTGCCGCCTTCGCGCGCGGCCTGGTAGCTGGCTTCTTCGGCGTAATCCAGCAGCGTGGACAATGAGGTGGAATGTTCCGGACACAGGCTGATGCCGACCTTGCCGGTCATGAACAAGGTATACGGCAGCACCGACAACGGCAGCTCCAGTTGCTGGCGGATTTCTTCGGCAAAATCTTCCGGCAGCGGCGTGTCGTCGCGGCGCACCGCCACAACCACCATTTCATCGCTGCCGTGGCGCCACAGCTTGCCGCGCGTTCCGAGAAATTCCTGCAGCCTGCGCGCTGCCAGCGTCAGCGCCTGGTCGCCGACCTCGCCACTCATGTTCTCGTTGATCGAGGCGAAGTGATCGATATCGACGTGAAAGATCATCAGCGGCGGGCCGCCGGACGCGGCCGCGTCCACCAGGTGCAGCAATTCGGGATTGCCCGCGCCAAGCCGGGTGGGCTTGACGATTTCCAGTCCGGGCGGGATTACGGGGCTCCACACGACTCAACGTCCACCATCGTCGTGGACGGGCTCGCCGACCGGGTGATAGGGCAGGCGCAACGTCACGCGCGTGCCGGCTCCGGGGGCTGATTCTATCGTGAGCGTGCCGCCGACGGTTTGCGCACGCTCACGCATCACGATCAGCCCCAGCCCACGCGGACCCTCCGGCTCGAAGCCGTCGCCGTCATCGCTGACTTCCAGGCGGAAACTGTCGCCATCGATGGAATGCAGACGCAGGTGCACTTCGCCGGCGCAGGCGTGTCGCAATGCATTGGTCAGGCTTTCCTGCGCGATCCGGAAGCAGGCCTGTTCGATCTCGTTGCCCGGCCTTTCTTCAAGCGCCTGAATATCGAGCTCCAGCCGCACTTGCGAGGCGCGAAACAGCATCGACGCCTGCCAGCGCAGCGCTGCCTCCAGCCCCAGGGCATCGAGTTGTGGTGGGCGCAACAGCATCGACAGATTGCGCAGCTTGGTCACCGTGGTGTCGGCCAGCGACACGACTTCCAGCAAGTCCTCACGGCGCGCGTCCGCGTCCGGTTCATCCAGGGCCGCGTGCGCGGACAGCTTCATGGCAGTGATCGCTTGCCCGATGTCGTCATGCAGGTCGCGCGAGATGGCACGCCGCTCATCTTCCTGCAACGAAAACAGACGCTTGGCCATTGCCTGCAGTTCGGCATTGCTCTCGGCCAGGGCATCGCGCATGCGCTCGGGTTCGCTCAGATCGCGTACCACCAGCAACTTGCAGCTGCGTCCGCCGTAGCGGATGTCGCCGGCCGACAGACCTGCGTAGAAGGTGCTGCCGTCGCGACGACGCATCGCGCGTGCGCTGGACACCGGCTCGTTGCGATCGCTGCCTGCGCGCAGGTATTCGCGCACCACCGGCAGATCGGTGTCGCCTACCAGTGTCTGCAGCGGCTCGCCCAGGATGGTTTCGCCCTGAAAGCCGAACTGGGCCGAGCCGGCCGCGTTGGCGTACATCACATGTTCGTCGGCGAGAATCAGCACACCGTCGGGCAGCACGCGCACCAGCTCCTTGAATTGTTCTTCGCGCTCGCGCAGCAGGCGCCGCGACTGTTCGCGTTCGCTCACGTCCTGCAAGGTGCCATGCACGTGGCGGGCGCCGCTGGGCAGGGTCACGCTCTCTGCGCGCAAGTGCACGGTGCGTGGCTGCGAATCGCCGCCGGTCAGCGGCAACAGCACATCGATCTGCACCTCGCCACCGGTACACATGTCTTCGATCATGCGCTCGATGCGCACCTGGGTCGCGCTGTCGGAGGCGGTCAGCAATTCTTCCAACCGATGCTCGCGACGGTGCATCGGCACGCTGCGCCCCAGCAAGCGGTAGACCGCCGGCGAATAGCGTCCCAGGCCGGTCGTGCGATCCAGTTGCCAGGAGCCCAAGCGCGCGATGCTCTGCGCCTCTTCCAGACGTTCGAGCGCCTCGTCGCGCAGATCTTGCGCCCGGCGTTCTTCGCTGCGGTCCACGGTGACGACCAGGCGGGCAGGGCCGCTGGCCAGATGCAGCTGGTTGCTCCGCACCTCGACATGCCGCGGGCCGCTGCGCGTCATCAGGTCTTCGTTCAACACGCAGGTGGCATCTCCCTTGCCGCGGATCTGCGCAATGATCTCTTCCAGCCGCTCGCCATCGGCATTGGGCCAGATCGCCTGCAGCGTCTGCTGCAGGAACTCGTCGCGCTCCCAGCCGAAAAATTCCAGCGCCGCCGGATTGGCGTCGAGGATGCGCATGGTGGCCAGGTCGTAAATGAAGGCCGGGCTGGGCAATGCCAGGAACTTGGCTTGCAGCAACGCCTCGGACTGCGCCAGCTGGGCGTACTCGTCCACGATCAAGCCGGTGAAGCGGCGCAGCACCAGGTGGATGACGATGCTGGACAGCACCAGAAAGCTCGCGTCCGACCAGCGCTCCGGCATCGCGCCACCAGCCAGGTTGAGCAGCCGGTTGCCCAGCAGCAGCCAGATCACGCCAACCAGCAGATACAGGCCGGTCAGGGTCCACAGGCCTTGCTGCAGGCGCTCGGCGAGACGAAGGCAGGAGACGGGGGCGGACGAAAATACGGGCGCGGCGACGGGCTGTTGCATGGATCCGCGGACGACCTTGAGTGCTGGCGATGCGGCCATCTTAGCCGTAACTCGGGCCGGTTCGGTCCAGCTTGCAACAGGTGGCTCAACTATTCGCCGGTAAGGCCGTTATCCATTGCGACTCCGAAGGCCGGGGTCGATTCTTCGGAGTGTTCCAGAGTGGACTCAGGCGTCATTGCAAGCATGCTGCAGCACCCGCTGACCTCGGCGGTGGTGTTGTTGGATGCGCATGGCCAGCCTCTGGCGGCCAACCGCGTTGCCCAATCCCTCGGATTGCCGGCAACCCTTGGCGCATACGCCGACGTGTTGGAAAGCAGCCGTGCCCAGCTGGCCGACAGCGGGGGCATGGCGCCCTGCGTTTTGCCGGGGACCGGCGGCGGGCGGCTGGAAGGCTGGCTGCGTGCGGTCTGCGACGAACACGGCCAGATCATGGCGTTCACCCTGAGCATTCCCGAGCCGAAGGGTGTCGATGGCACCAGTCGCTGGGAAATAGGCCTGGACAGCGCCGACCATGGCTTGTGGGATTGGGACATTTCGGCCGATGTGGTGTATCGCTCCGAGCGCTGGACCCGCATGCTCGGTTATTCCGAGCAGCCGCCGCCGAACAATCTCACTGCCTTATCCGGGCTGATTCATCCGGAAGACCACGCGCATGTCAGCGCGGCGGTGCAGGCGCATCTGGAAGGCCGCACCGATACCTACGTGGCCGAATTTCGGCTACGCCAGCACGACGGCCAGTGGCGCTGGATCCTGGACCGCGGCCGCGTGGTCTCGCGCACCGCCGACGGACGTCCGTTGCGCATGGTCGGCACGCATACCGACGTGCACCATCACAAATTGCTCGAGCAGCAGCTGCGCGATCAGCAGGCGCAGCTCGAAGAAGCCCAGCGCATCGCCAGCATGGGAAGCTGGAGCTGGGATTCGCATCACGATGCCCTGTGGGTGTCGCAGGATTTCCTGCAACAACTCGGCATGACCCAGCTTCGTCTGCAAGGCATCCGCGACATCCTGCGCCTGCTGGCCGGGTCTTCGGTTGCGCAACTGCGCAGCGCCTGGCGCAAGATCAAGCACGAAGGCATGCCGGTGCATTTCGAACTGGAAATCAACGGCCTGCTCGGTGCCAACCCGCATCATCTGCGCGTGTGGGCACAGCCGGTGTTCGATGGCGACGGCAGCATGGTGCGCGTGCTTGGCCAGCTGCAGAACGTCACCGAACAACGCCAGACCGACGCGCTGATCCGTTGGCGCACCGAGCTGCTCAATCGCGTGTCCGCGTTGGGCAAGATCGGCGGCTGCGAGATCGAGGTCGACACCCGGCGCATGCAATGGACCGAGGAGTGCTATCGCATTCACGGCCTGCGCAAGGAAAACATCACCCTGGAGCAGACGCTGTCGCTGTACACGCAGGATTCGCGCGACGCGTTCGAGGCGGCGCTGCTGCGTATCTCCGATGGCGGCCTGCCCGAACAGCTGGAGCTGTGTTTCTATCGCAACTTCGGCCAGCGTGTCTGGGTGCAGGTGCTGATCGAGCTGGATCGTCGCGAGGGCTTGCCGCCGCGGTTTGTTGCCTTGTTCCGCGATATCACCCGCGAGCGCGAAGCCAACGAGCGCATCGAGCTGCTTGCCCATTACGACCGTCTGACCGGTTTGCCGAACCGCTTCTTGTTGCGCGAGCAGGCAGAAAACGCCATTCGCGAAGCGAACGAGCGCGGCCAGACATTGGCGATGCTGTTGATCGATCTGGATGGCTTCAAGAGCATCAACGATTCGTTTGGCCACGCCACCGGCGACAACCTGCTCAAGCTTGCCTCGGCGCGCCTGCATCAACATCTGCGCAATAGCGACCTGTTCGGCCGCTTCAGCGACGACGAATTCATCGTGCTGCTGCGCGATATGTCCGAGCCCGAAGACGCCGGCCACGTGGCACGCAAACTGATTGCTGCGCTCGGCGAGCCGCTGCGCAAGGAACACGTCACCCTCAAGCTCGGCGCCAGCATCGGCATCGCGCTGCAGGGCGAAGGGCTGTCGGATTTCGACAGCCTGCTGCGCGCCGCCGATGCGGCGATGTATGCAGCCAAGGAGTCCGGGCGCAATACGTACCATTACTACAGCCAGGACGTGCTGCTGCGTGCGCAGCGCCGTTTGGAGCTGGAGCATGCGCTGCAAGGCGCGCTCGAGCGCGAAGAATTCACGCTGGTCTACCAGCCGCTGGTCAACACCGTGGACGACGCATCGCCGGCGATCGAAGCGCTGATGCGCTGGAATCGCCCTGGGCATGGCCCCTGCAGCCCGGTCGAATTCATCCCGATTGCCGAAGAATGCGGCGAGATCGTGCGCCTGGGCGAGTGGGTCATCGGCGAAGCGTGTCGCCAGGCCGTGGTCTGGGATCGTGCCGGCCTGCATTTCAGCCGCGTTGCGGTGAATGTGTCTGCCGTACAATTGCGCGAACGCGGTTTTGCCGAGCGCGTGCTGGAAATCTGCCGCGACAATGGCTGGCCGCCGTCGCGCCTGGAGCTGGAGCTGACCGAATCTGCCTTGATTCGCGACTCCGATTCGCTGCGCCGCTGCTTCGAATTGTTCGAACAGAACGGCGTACTGCTGGCAGTGGACGACTTCGGTACCGGCTTCTCGAACCTGCATTACCTCAATCGCTTCCCGGTGCAGCGTTTGAAGATCGACCGCAGCTTCGTGCAAGGCATGCTCGACGACACCAATACGGCAGAGGTCACCCAAGCCATCGTCCATCTGGGACATGCCCTGGGCATGCAGGTGGTCGCCGAAGGCGTGGAAACCGTGCAGGAAGATGCATTGCTGCGCAAGCAGGGCTGCGACGAAATTCAGGGTTACTTCTACTCACGCCCGCTGTCGCCGCGCGACATGGCGCAGTGGTTGCGCGAAGCCGACGCCGGCATGCGGCTGGGTACACGTTTGGTGATTGCTAGCTGAGCCGTTGGCCATGCTGGCGCCGCACGAATGGCGCCGCGCACTATGAATCAGTGATGTGATCGGCTCAATGCCGCTCCACAGCGGTACGACGACAGGCGACAGGTTTGCCGTTTGCTTGCGATCTGGCGCAGATATCAACCTGATGTTCAATACGTGCATCGTAAGCGTCGCGGATCGCGCTTGCTTGTCCCAGACAGGCATTGGCACATCGTGCAGACACCGCGATGTTGTCGTTGCTGGACAGGGGCACCAGTCCAGTCCAGACGCGTCGCCTCGGAGATCAGAGCGGGATGTCATGGATACTTCGGAAGCGATCGGATACATCCTCCGACCGGATCCAGATGGGCTCGATATCTCGACAAGAGCGAGGGCTGTTGTCCAGTGCATGCATGACTGCCAGCTCACCCGTGTCATGCGATAAGCATCGACTGATGCAGCGTGATCGACCGTCATCGTGCCGGTCTTATTCCGGTTCGAACGACAGCTCGCGCCTCCAGAGCAGCGGTGTTCGCTCTCGCCGTTTGTCAGGGAAGAAAAGGGACAGATAGCCGGCCGCGATCGCGCGGTCGCGAAGTTTCAAGCCAACACCTTCTGCCGTCGTCACGGTGACCTCGGTCACCGTGCCTTGCGGATTGACCTGCATTTCCCAGACGAGGCGGCCATGCCACTCAGCCGGCGGGATCGTTGCGTCGTAGTTCGGGCGGCCGACAACATACGGTGTTCCCGGATCGTTTGACAGTGGCGAGTCTGCAAGCCTGGCATGGACCTGCAGCGTCTCTTCCCCGGTGCGCCCATCTCCTGTGCTTGCGCGAAACGTCCATAGGCCAGGTTTGCCTCCCTGGCCCAGATCGGCAACGTAGCAGTGCTTGACGCCACGGTAGTCGGGATACCGGTGGCTCGACACTTCCTTCCCGGAGGCATCGAACGCCTCCACGACCAACCCGCCTACATCGGTCTTGGCCAGATCGGTCGCGACACACACCTGGTGAGTGTGCTGACCATCGGTCAAAAACTGGATGGTTTGCTGGCGGGCAATCGAATGCGGTGGCCGGGCATCCCAGAGAAATTCAAGATAGACCTTATTGTTTGCCGCACTGGCCGAGTGAGAAAGTGCTGCCGCAAGCAACGCCAGGCAACTGGTTTTCATGGCATCTCGCGCTCATTCCGAAGAAGAAAGCATGCTGATCGCCCGGATTGGTAACGGGCTCAGCAGGTGAGATGGACGCTACGGGCCTTGGCAAGGCCTGACAAACCTCAGCCGGGGTAAACGAATCCCGGCCGCGCAGGGGCAGGGAGCACGTACTCACTGCATGAGCGACGCCCGCAGGAGCGGAAGAAACGTACGCTCAATCGCCTGAGATCGGACAGTCCAACAACAGGGCGGGGCGCCTGCCGAGGCACGCCCCGCTGTACGGCGCTGGGCTTACCGCGCCGATCCGCTGACTACGGCACCATCCAGACCCAGATCCCAGGCCACCGTGGCGAACAACAGGTCTTCTTCGCTGCATACGCGGCGCGGGTTGATCAGGGCCAGCAGCTCCGCGCGTGCGCTGCTCTCCAGCCGCTCCAGCGCGGCCGGCATGCGGACACGTCGCAGTGCAGGCCTGGCCGCATCGCTTTGCGCGATGCGCTCGGCCTGCGCGGCTGCCAGCGCAGCGGCCTGCAGTGCGGCAGTAGGGGCATCGAGGGTCGGGGCAACAAGTGTCATGGGCGGAACACCAGGTCGTAAGGGAACGACAAATCCCCGGAAGGCCGGGGAATGTCGGAATCAGCAGCTGCGGGGCGGCATCGGTCTTAGAACAACTCGACCGTGCCGGCACCCATGCCTTGCTGCGCCACCGGCTTGTGCGGCGGGCGTTCCCACTCCACGCGCATGTCTCGCAGGCGGTTGGACACCTTGGCCAGCGCGGCGACCAGGTCGCTGTCGTACACGCCGCCATTGCGATGCAGCAGTTCCTGCAGCGCCACCGCTTCGCGGTTGATCGCGGTCAGGCGATCCAGGTGGGTGTGGATGCCGCTCAGCGTCTGCGTGGCGATGTCCTCGAACTGCAGGGCACGCACCGCTTCTGCCACGCTGCCATCGATCGAGCGTGCGCACTCGGAGATCTCGCGCATGCCATCGCCCAACGAAGCGTTGATCTGGGCAACGTTCTCCAGCATGGCGGCCGATTCATGGCGCGCCTCGCGGGAGCGGTCCATGTGGCGCGAGGCCAGCTGCGAGACCGTTTCACGCACCTTGGCGATCGATTCCTTGGAGCTGTGAGCCAGCTTGCGGATCTGCTCGTTGAAGGTGGTGGACCGCTCGGACAGGTTGCGCACCTCGTCGGCAACCACGGCGAAGCCGCGGCCCGCTTCGCCGGCACGCGCTGCTTCGATGGCGGCGTTCAAGGCCAGTAGGTTGGTCTGGTCGGCAATCGACTTGACGTCTTCCAGCAGCGCAAAGATGCCATCCAGATGCTGGGCCATCTCATCGATGTGGTGGACGGTATTGGTGCTTTGGCCACTCACCTGCTCCAGCGCTTCCACCAACTGCTCCATGCGGGAGCTGGCATGCTGGGCGAAGCGGGCGACGTCGACGCCGGCACTGCCATCGTCACCGGCGCGGTCGACGATGCGGGCCAGTGCCTGGCTTTGCTGACGCGATTTGCGATTCATCGCTTCGAAGCTGCCACCCAGGCCGGACACGGCCTGGCGGATCAGTTCGCGGGCACGCTCGACTTCCGAGCGTGATCCGTCGACTTCGTTGCTGACGAACGTGCGCAGTTCGTTGAGCAGTTGATCCTGCTCGCGCAGGATGCGGGCCTGGTCCGGATTAGCCCGGAACTGGGAATACGTCACCCAGGCAGCGAAACCCAACCAACTGAGGGTCATGGTCGCCAGGATCGCCCAGCGCACCGAAGCGGGCCAGTCGAATCCGACAGCGAAGGGGAACAGCAAGGTCAGAGCCAAAGGAGCGGCTAGACGGATGAGTGGACGTGAATACATGGGCGTTCTCGGCAGAGTCACGATTGCTGTATCGGCACTGCCCCCGTTGTCTTTAGCGACGATCGTCACATCGCCTGGTCCATTCAACCGCCGTTGGCGCGCCTCAGCGGCCGCTAGCGCGCAGATGTAAGCGGTTTTTCGCGCCCATTAGCGCAATGCGCGGTCCACCGCTTCGATCATTGCGCGTTTGGCGAACAGGAAATCCCACAGGCTGCCGCCCATCTGCCGCCACAGCACCGCCGAGCGCAGTGCCGCCAGCAACAGCGCGCGGATCTCCGCGACCACGCCAGCCTGGCCCAGGTAGTGCGGGTTGCCTTGCACCATGACCTTTGGCCGCAAGTGGCTGATGGTCTGCGCGTACAGCCCGCCGAGCGACCCCAGCACATCGGGGTGGCTGCTGTCGCCCAGTTGCTGGGCCTGGCGCGCTGCCGCGTCGATTCCGCTAGCGACAGTGGCGACGGTGCTGGCATCGCGTACGAACCGGCGCTCCAGCTGCAGCACGGCCAGGGCCAGGCGCGGTAGCATCTCGTCCTGGCCCTGGTTATGGAAGTAGTTGTGCAGCAGGCGCAGGCCGGGCGCCAGCGCCGCTGCCGAGCCGTACACGGCCTCCGGCGAGGCGGCGTCCACACGGAACACGCTGTCCATGGCGGTGCGCACCGTCGCAGCTTCCGAATGCCCGGTCTCGGCGATCCGCCGCACCTGTTGCAGGGCCTGGGCGACGCCGGCAAGCGCCAGCACACGGTGGTCCATGGAAACACTCATCAAGCCACTACCTCAGAGGAAAAAGAAGATCCCGCCAACTGGCGCTCCAGCGGTGCGTCGGTGGCGGCGATGACCGCGCCGCCCAGGCACTCCTGCCCGTCGTACAGCACCAGCGACTGCCCCGGCGTCACCGCCCGTTGCGGCCGTTCGAAGCGCACCTGCACGCTGCCATCGTCCTGCACCTCCACCCTGCACGGCTCGTCGGGCTGACGGTAGCGCGCCTGCGCAGTGCAGCTGAAGCGGCGCGCCGGCGGCGCACCGGTCACCCAGTGGGCTTGTTCGGACTGCAGCCAGCGCGATTGCAGCAAGGGGCTGTCGCGGTCCTGGTCCACATACAGCACATTGCCGGCCACATCCTTGCCGACCACGTACCACGGCGCAGCCGCCCGCCCGCGCACGCCGCCGATGTTCAGCCCCTCGCGCTGGCCCAGGGTGAAGTAGAACACCCCCGGATGCTCGGCGATGCGCTGCCCCTGCGGGTCGCGGATCTCGCCGGTACGCGCGGGTAGGTAGCGACCCAGGAACTCGCGGAAATCGCGCTCGCCGATGAAGCAGATGCCGGTGGAATCCTTCTTGGCATGGGTCGGCAAGCCGGCATCCTGGGCAATCCGGCGCAACGTGCTTTTTTCCAGATCGCCGATCGGGAACAGGGTGGCGGCCAACTGGGTCTGCCCCAGCTGATGCAGGAAATAACTCTGGTCCTTGCCGCGGTCGGCGCCGCGCAGCAGGCGCCACCACCCACCGCGATGCGCCACCTGCGCGTAATGGCCGGTGGCGATGCGCTCGGCACCCAGCGCCTGTGCAGCATCCAGGAAATGCTTGAACTTCACTTCGCGATTGCACAACACGTCCGGGTTGGGCGTGCGTCCTGCCGCGTATTCGGCCAGGAAATGCTCGAACACGCCGCTCCAGTATTCGTCGGAGAAGTCGCGAAAATGAAACGGGATGCCCAGCACGCCACACACCGCCACCGCATCGCGGCGGTCGTCTTCGGCGCGGCAATCGCCGCTGCCGTCGTCGGCCCAGTTCTGCATGAACAGCCCGGCGATTGACTCGCCTTGCTGCGCCAGCTTCCACGCCGCCACCGACGAATCCACGCCGCCGGACACCCCCACCACAATGCGTGGCGTACTCATGCGACGTGCCGCACCAAGGAAAGCGGATAACGTTGCCCGGCCAGGTAATCGGCAACCACCTCCCACACCAGTGGGCTGCGCAGGCGCTCGGTCGAAGCGCGCAGTTCGTCAGGGGTCATCCAAAGCGCGCGCACCACGCCGGTGTCGAGACTGCGTTCCGGGTGATGGGTCAGCGCATCGGCAACGAAGGCAAAGCGCAAGAAGCACTGCCCGTTGGGCGCAACCCATTGGTAGGTTCCGATGAACTGGGTCAGGCGCACGTCCCAGCCAGTCTCCTCCAGGGTTTCGCGCACTGCCGCATCCTGCAGGCTTTCGTTCGGCTCCAGATGCCCGGCAGGCTGGTTCAACAGCAAGCGGCCGCCGATGGCTTCTTCCACCTGCAAAAAGCGTCCATCGCGCACCACAACTGTGGCGACTGTCACATCGGGATGCCAGCGTTGCTCCGGTGCACTCATCGAGTCTGCTCCAGCGCGATCGACCACATGTGCGCTGCTTCCGCAGTGGGGCCGGCAGCGCAGTGCCATCCCGGCACGGCCTTGCGTTCGTCTGCTGTGCGCATCGGTGCATCTGCGGTAGACGGCGGTGCCAGCAACTGCGCGCTCATGGGATCGGTCATCAAGGGCCAGCCAGGAAATTGGAGACAAATTGTGCGGGCCACAGCGTAAATCGTCCAATGCGTGCAAGGTTGAAACCGTATAATGGCTGGATGCCTCGGAATACCTCACACGAACACGACCACGGCCTGATGGTCGAAGCCGGCAAGCCAGAAGTGGCGCCACCGCCGCGCTACCAGGTGCTTTTGCTGAACGACGACTACACCCCGATGGACTTCGTGGTGACCGTCCTGGAGCAGTTTTTCAACCTGAATCTGGAGCAGGCTACCCAGATCATGTTGCACGTCCACACCCGCGGGCGCGGCGTGTGCGGGGTCTATAGCCGTGAAGTTGCAGAGTCGAAAGTGGCTCAGGTCAACGAGTTTTCGCGTATGAACCAGCACCCGCTGCTGTGCACGATGCAACAGGTCTAAGGTACCCTGCGGATCATTCCAGCAGCGCAACAGTGTGGCTGCGATCACGTGCTAACGCTGTCTGAACATGGCTATCCGATAGGGTTGTGGAAAATCCCAGCAAAAGCCACATATTGTCGGCAACAGCCGTTCGGAGTTACCAATGTTCAGCAAAGACCTAGAGCAAACCATCGGCCAGTGCTACAAGCGAGCACGCGAGGCGCGTCATGAGTTCATGACCGTCGAGCACCTGCTGCTCTCGCTGCTGGACAACCCTTCCGCCCAGGCCGTGCTCAAGGCCTGCGGGGCAGACCAGGTGCGCCTGCACAATGACCTGGAACAGGCGATCGAGGCTTCGGTCTCGCGCCTGGCAGAAGATGACGGGCGTGACACGCAGCCCACCCTGGGGTTCCAGCGGGTGCTGCAACGCGCCGTCTATCACGTGCAGTCCTCGGGCAAGAAGGAAGTGACAGGTGCCAATGTGCTGGTCGCGATCTTCGGCGAGAAGGACTCGCACGCGGTGTACTTCCTGAACCAACAGGACATCACCCGCCTCGATATCGTCAATTACCTTTCGCACGGCATCGCCAAGCTGGGCGAGGACGGCGAGCAGCCGTCCGCGCCGGATGGCGAGTCCAAGAGCGAAGGTGGGGAGGGCGAGGCCAAGGGCGATGCCCTGGCCGAGTTCGCCTCCAACCTCAACGAGCAGGCGCGTAACGGTAAGATCGATCCGCTGGTCGGCCGCAGCGACGAGATCGAGCGCACCATCCAGGTCCTGTGCCGTCGGCGCAAGAACAATCCGCTCTACGTGGGCGAGGCCGGCGTCGGAAAGACGGCAATTGCCGAGGGTCTGGCCAAGCGCATTGTCGACAACGACGTGCCGGAAGTGCTCGCCGATGCGGTGATCTACTCGCTGGATCTGGGCGCATTGGTCGCCGGCACCAAGTACCGCGGCGATTTCGAAAAGCGTCTCAAGGGCGTGCTGGCAGCATTGAAGAAGGTACCCAATGCGGTGCTGTTTATCGACGAGATCCACACCATCATCGGTGCCGGTTCGGCGTCGGGCGGTACCATGGACGCCTCCAACCTGATCAAGCCCGCATTGTCGTCGGGCGAGCTGCGCTGCATCGGCTCGACCACGTTCCAGGAATATCGCGGCATATTCGAGAAGGACCGAGCGCTAGCGCGTCGGTTCCAGAAGATCGATATCGTCGAGCCGACCGTGGGCGAAACCTTCGAGATTCTGCAGGGCCTCAAGCCCAAATACGAGGCGCACCACGGTGTGACCTACGCCGATGACGCGCTGCAGGCGGCCGTTGACCTGTCGGTGAAGCATATCGGCGACCGGTTGCTGCCCGACAAGGCGATCGACGTAATCGACGAGGCCGGTGCGCGTCAGCGGCTGCTGCCGGAAGGCAAGCGCAAGGAACTGATCGATATCGAAGAGATCGAAACCATTGTCGCCAAGATGGCGCGGATTCCGGCCAAGCAGGTCAGCGCCACCGACAAGGACGTACTGCAGCACCTGGAGCGCAACCTGAAGATGGTGATCTTCGGGCAAAACCCGGCCATTGAAACGCTGGCCGGCTCGATCAAGCTGGCACGCTCGGGCCTGGCGAACCCGGAAAAGCCGATCGGCAATTTCCTGTTCGCCGGTCCCACCGGTGTCGGCAAGACGGAGGTCACCAAGCAGCTCGCCCTGCAGCTGGGAATCGAGCTGGTGCGTTTCGATATGTCCGAGTACATGGAAGCGCATTCGATCAGCCGTCTCATCGGTGCGCCCCCCGGCTATGTCGGTTTCGATCAGGGCGGTTTGTTGACCGAAAAGATCGTCAAGACGCCGCACTGCGTGCTGCTGCTGGACGAGGTGGAGAAGGCGCATCCGGACATCTTCAACATCCTGTTGCAGGTCATGGACCGCGGAATCCTCACCGACACCAACGGGCGCGAAGCCAATTTCAAGAACGTGATCCTGGTGATGACGACCAATGCCGGCGCCACGCAGGCGTCGCGTCGGTCGATAGGCTTCACCAAGCAGGATCATTCCACCGATGCAATGGAGTCAATCCGTCGCGGTTTCACGCCCGAGTTCCGCAACCGTCTGGATGCGATCGTGCAGTTCCAGCCGCTGGCGTTCGACCACATCCTGCGGGTGGTGGACAAGTTCATCATCGAGCTGGAAATGCTGTTGCAGGAAAAGCACGTCTCCCTGTCGGCCACCCCGACCGCGCGCGACTGGTTGGCTCAGCACGGCTTCGATCCGCTGATGGGTGCGCGTCCGATGTCGCGGGTGATCCAGGGAAAGATCAAGCGCCCGCTGGCCGACGAACTGCTGTTCGGCAAGTTGGTGGACGGTGGCCGCGTCAACATCGACGTCAAGGACGGAGAGCTGGTGGTCGAGGCGCATCCGGAACCGGAGCGTCTGCTGCCCGCGACAGTGGACTGATCGTCATAAGGTTGTTCTGGCAGGTAAAGAAAAGCCGCTCGAAAGAGCGGCTTTTCTTTACGTCTTCAGCGCGCAGCAATCACGCATCCTGATGATGGCCCGCTCGGCGCAGGTGCCGGATGGACGATGCAGCAGCGGTGCGTTTCTAAGCTACTGGCCAGTGCCGCCGTGCAGCCGGTGCAAAGCAGGGCAGTGCATGTTGGTCGGTGCCTTGCACTGCGTGCTCGAATTGCGGCCACAACAAAAAGCGGCCAATGGCCGCCTCGCCTCTCAATACCAGAACAGCTTACTTCATGCGGTAGGTAATACGGCCCTTGGTCAGGTCGTAGGGAGTCATCTCAACTTTGACCCGGTCGCCGGTCAGGATGCGGATGTAGTTCTTGCGCATGCGTCCGGAGATGTGGGCGATGATTTCATGCCCGTTCTCCAGCTTGACCCGGAACGTGGTGTTGGGAAGCGTCTCGCTGACGCTGCCTTCGAATTCAATGGAGTCGTCTTTCGACATGTAATCCTGTGCAATCACGGCTGGCCCGGCAGGGCCGTAAGGGACCGTATTTTACGCGCCATCTCCTTGCGGTGCAAATTTTATGTTAAGCGGGTCTCGCACAGGTTGCTGGCAGCGTGTTCGCCGTAACGCTGAGCCCAGCTGCCCGGCGGCTGCGTCAGGGCAACCTGGCGTTGCACGTCGTGCAAAAAGTCTGTGCGCGACAGACGTTCGGCCCCCAGGCTCAGCAAGTGCGGATTTTCCACCTGCGCATCGATCAGTGGCCATCCTCGGCCACGCAGATCGGCGGCCACGGCGGCCAAGGCCACCTTGGAGCCGCCGCTTTCCCCACTGAACATGCTTTCGCCAAAAAACATCCGGCCGATCGCCACGCCGTAGATCCCGCCAACCAGGCGGGTGCCATCGAACACCTCGATCGAATGCGCGTGGCCTAGACGGTGCAAGGCGATATAGGCCTGCTGCATCTGTGCGGTGATCCAGGTGCCGTCCTGGCCGGGGCGCGGACTCGCAGCGCAGGCATCGATCACCTGTTCGAAGGCGGTATCGGCGCGAACCGTCCAGGTGCTTGCGCGGAGCTGGCGCTTGAAGCGGGAGGACAGGCGCACGCCGTCAGTGCGAAAGACCATGCGTGGATCGGGGCTCCACCACAGGATCGGTTGGCCGTCCGAGTACCACGGGAAAATGCCGTGCGCGTAGGCGTTGAGCAGCCGCTGCGGCGACAGGTCGCCGCCGATGGCGAGCAGGCCTTCTGGGTCGCGCAGGGCCTGCCCTGCCGGCGGAAACGGCGCCGCCGGATCGGCATCGAGCAGAAAGGGGAGGTGGCGCGCCATCCGTGCAGTGTAGAACAGCTGGCAAACCGACCGCGTTGACCACGATGCGTGCCGTGCCGCGAGGTGAGTCTGCAGCGCTGCCCGGAATTGGCGTGTACCGGGCCAGCCAGGCTCCGGTTCCTGCGCACGGTCGGTGCCAGCTGGCGACTGCTCACGACAGTTGTCGGCCGATCCAGCGTGTGTGCTGCTTGCGGCAATGCGCCGCGCGGCACGAAGCACCCCACGACGTTGAGCATTCGGTCAGTGCCGCTCATGCTGCCTGACTGGATCAATCGCGAAACGGGCTGTGCTCGGACAGTTCCCGTGCGTGTCGGGCCACAGCATCGCGCTCGTCTGCACACCACTGTGCCAGGGGCTCGCAAAAGCCCGGGTCGGCGATCCAGTGCCTGCTACGCACCAGGGTGGGCAGAAAGCCGCGCGCGATCTTGTGCTGGCCTTGGGCGCCCGGCTCGAAGCGGGTCAGGCCTTCGCGCAGGCAATATTCGATGCCCTGGTAGTAACACGTCTCGAAATGCAGGCCGGGCAGTGCCTCCCCGCCCCAATAACGACCGTACAAGGTGTCGTGGCCGCGCAGGCAGAGTGCGCCGGCAATGGGGCGGCTATCGAGCTCGGCCAGGAACATCACCAGCTGGCGCGGCATGGACGTAGCCAGGTGCTGCAGGAACTGCGGCGTCAGCGCAGGCGAATTTCCGTACTCGTTGAAGGTCTTGAGATAGAAGCCATACATCGCATCCAGATCGTCCTGGCTGGCCTGGTCGCCGTGGACAACGCGCATCTGCACGCCGGCGCGCTGCACCTTGGCGCGTTCCTGGCGGATGTTCTTGCGGTGCTTGTGATCCATCGCCGCCAGGAACGTCTCGAAGTCGTTCCAGCTGCTGGCGTTGTGCCAGTGGTATTGCAGGTCGTTGCGCTCCAGCCAGTCGGCGGCGTAGGCGGCGTCTTCATCGGCAGGGTAGAAATTCACGTGCGCCGACGACAGCCCGCTGCCCTCCACCAACTCGCGCATGGCGGCGAGCAGGTGACCGCGCCAGGTGGGCGCACCAAGCAGGCGCGGACCGGTGACGGGCGAGTAGGGCACCCCACACAGCCACTTGGGGAAATATTCCTGGCCATAGCGCGCGTACGCATGCGCCCAGGCGTGGTCGAAGACGAACTCGCCGTGCGAGTTATTTTTGAGGTACCCGGGAGCCGCGGCCACCAGGGTGTCGCCCTCCCACAAGGTCAGGTGCAGCGGGTTCCAGCCCCAGTCCGGGCGCAGGCAGCCCTCCCGCTCCAGCCCTTCCAGGAACGCGTAGCCGATGAAGGGGTGCGTGCCATCGTGCAGCGCATCCCAGGCGCCGGCTGGAAGCTCGTCCAGCCGGCGGCACCAGCGAGCGGTTATGCCCATGCGGGCAGTCCCTTGGCGATGCTGGCCGCGTGGCGCGGCCGGCAATCAGGCGCCATCTCAGGCGCTCTTGTCGAGGAAGCGTTCGGCATCCAGCGCGGCCATGCAGCCGAAGCCGGCCGAGGTGATGGCCTGGCGGTAATGCTGGTCGGCCACGTCGCCGGCGGCGAACACGCCAGCCACTGACGTCTCGGTCGCTGCACCGTTCAGGCCGGAACGGATCTCCAGGTAGCCGTTGTTCATTGCCAGCTGGCCATCGAACAACTGCGTATTGGGGTGATGGCCGATCGCCACGAAGAAACCATGCGCATCGATGTCGCGGGTGCTGCCGTCGATGGTGGACTTGACCCTGACGCCGGTCACGCCGGCATCGTTGCCCAGGACTTCGTCCACTGCGTGGTGCCAGACGGTCTCGATCTTGCCGGCGGCCACCTTGGCGAACAGCTTGTCCTGCATGATCTTTTCTGCGCGCAGCGTATCGCGGCGATGCACCAGGTAGACCTTGCGGGCGATGTTGGACAGGTACAGTGCCTCTTCGACCGCAGTGTTGCCGCCACCGACCACCACCACGTCCTGATCCTTGTAGAAGAAGCCGTCGCAGGTGGCGCAGGCAGAGACGCCGCGGCCTTTGAAGGCTTCTTCGGTGGGGATGCCCAGATACTTGGCGGTCGCGCCGGTGGCGATGATGAGTGCGTCGCAGGTGTACTCGGCACCATCACCGATCAACCGGAACGGGCGCTGCGACAGGTCTGCCGTGTGGATGTGATCGAAGATGACCTCGGTCTCGAAGCGCTCGGCATGCGCCTGCATGCGGCTCATCAGGTCCGGACCCATCAGGCCATGGGGGTCGCCTGGCCAGTTGTCCACTTCGGTCGTGGTCATCAGCTGGCCGCCTTGTTGCAACCCGGTGATGACCGCCGGCTTGAGGTTGGCGCGGGCGGCGTAGACCGCGGCGGTCCAGCCGGCCGGGCCGGAGCCCAGGATCAACAGGCGGGAGTGCTTGGCGGGGCTGGCAGAAGAGGCGCTCATGTATACTCGCGATCTAGGAATTGGCAGGGCAGGCGAAGTAATTCGCCCCCCCCCCC
>NZ_JFAQ01000269.1 GCF_001304695.1 Xanthomonas axonopodis | reverse complement strand
AGGAGCGTCCCCCCGGGCGCGATGAGGCGTTACCGGTAGCACGTGTCGCGCCCGGGTGCGCTCCTACGACGGATCGGGCCAACGTAAGGGCTGTTACAGCGGGCGCTTGCCGGTGTCGCCGGGGATTTCACGCACCAGCCGCGGGACCAGGTAGCCGGACAGGCGTGCGGCCAGCTCGGCATGCAGCGCGCGCGCGCGCGTATCGTCCACTTCGAAATGCGCCACGCCGGCCACTCGGTCAAGCTGGTGCAGGTAGTAGGGCAGCACGCCGGCGGCGAAGCTGCGCTCGCTCAATGCCGCCAGCGCATCCACGCTGTCGTTGACGCCACGCAACAGCACGGCCTGGTTGAACAGTTGTGTGCCACTCTCGCGCAGCCGGTGCAGAGCGGTGTCTACGGATGAGTCGAATTCGTTGGCATGGTTGGCATGCATGACGAACGCCACCGGCCAGGGCAGGCCGCGCAGCCAGGCCAGCAGTGGCGCATCCACGCGCTCGGGCAGCACGATCGGCAAGCGGCTGTGGATGCGCAGGCGTTTGAGGTGCGGAACGGTGGCCAGTGCGTCGGTGAGTTCGGCCAGCTTGGGTGTGGCCAGCGAGAGCGGGTCGCCGCCGGAAAGCAGCACTTCCTCGATGTTCGGGTCAGCGGCGATCGCGGCGACGGCGTCGCGCCAGCCATCGCGTGCAGCGGTTTCTTCGGCGTAGGGAAAATGGCGGCGGAAACAGTAGCGGCAGTGCACCGCGCAGCTGCCGGTCGCGATCAGCAGCGCACGACCTCGGTATTTCTGGATCACGCCGGCGGCAGTCTTGGCCGCGCCATCGCCCACCGCGTCCAGGCCGAATCCGGGGGCCGGCTGCATTTCCGCATCCAGCGGCAGCACCTGGCGCAGCAGCGGATCGTCGAGGTCGCCATGGCGCATCCGCGCCACGAAGGCGTGCGGCACCCGCAACGGGAACTGCGCGGCGGCGGCATCGCTGATTGCCGCCGCCTGCGCATCCAGGCCCAGCAGCTGAAGCAGCACGCGCGGATCGCGCACGGCGTCGCGCCACTGCTGTTGCCAGCGCGATGGCTGCAGGGCGGGGGGCGGGGATGGCTGTAAGGC
>NZ_JFAQ01000268.1 GCF_001304695.1 Xanthomonas axonopodis | reverse complement strand
ATGTTGAACATGTCCGCCAGCGTGGCCGGTATCGCCTCGCAGAACCGCATCGGTGCCGGTGTCGGTTTCCAGAACGGGCAGTCGGCGTTGTCGGTGGGCTACCAGCGTGCGATCAGCCCGCGCGCCACCGTCACCGTGGGCGGCGCGCTCAGTGGCGATGACAGCTCGATCGGCGTGGGCGCCGGCTTCGGCTGGTAAGGCGTTATCGCATCAAGCGCGGCGGCGCCCACGCCGATCGAGCTGTCATCGCCACTGAGCGCGCCGCCCACGGTGACGGTGGCGCGCGGGCTGATCGCACGCTGGTAGCCCACCGACAACGCCGACTGCCCGTTCTGGAAACCGACACCGGCACCGATGCGGTTCTGCGAGGCGATACCGGCCACGCTGGCGGACATGTTCAACATCGCCGAGCTCATCGCGCCCTGACGGTCCAGACGACGGTTCTGCCGGCGCAGGCGGTCTTCGATATCGCCCTGGTAGCTTTCGAAGCTGTCAGCCATCGCGTTGTAGCGGCTGTCGGTGTAGCTGTTGGCGGCGGCAACGCCGCTGTCCAACTGACCCTTGTTGACCGCATCGGTGGCACGCGTACCGGCGGCCACATTGGCCACCTGACGCTCACCGCCCACGCTGCCCACCGACACCGTGTTGGCACGATCGGCGACCGAACCCTGACCCAGTGCCACGGCGCCTTGTGCCGTGGCACGGGCGCCTTGGCCGATCGCCGTGCCGGACGCGGCCGTCACTTGCGCACCTTCGCCCATCGCCACGGCATTGGTGGCTACCGCCGCGATCTGCGCATTGGCACCCACCGCCGTGCTGCCATCGGCATTGACGCGCGCATTGCTGCCGATGGCCGTGTCGTTGGGGCCATGCGCATACGCGCTGCCACCGATTGCCGTGCCGGTGACGTGATTGGCCACTGCTGCCGTGCCCACGGCCGTGGAGGTGGCCGCCGGCGTGATGCTGCCATCCACTGCGGCAGTGGGTGTGCCTTGGACCGCAGTGCTTGCGGAAAGCCCAGTTGCAGTCGCCGTCGCTGCAGAAGAGAGGGGACTGTCGGCTATTGCGTCGGTTGCCAGCGCTGCGTCAAACACTGCGGTGCGCGACGTTGCCAGGCGTGCGAGAGATGTCCGTGACGCAGCTGTTGCCGCGCCGCCTCGTGCATCCAGTTCGCTGACCTTGCTGTCCAACGCCGTCAGTGCCGCACCGACGTTGTTGTAGCTGGCGCCTTGAATCACATAGGTCGGCGCCACAAACACGCCCTGCGCACCGATCGCCGCACCGCCGCCGAGGAAGCTGGCAGCATTGCTCAGCGACTGGAACAGCTGGCCGCCATTGATCGCATCGTTGCTGGCACTGGCGATCGCGCCGGCACCCACATTGACGATACGGCGCGTGGCCGGGCCACCGCGGCCATCGCCGCTGCCCACCGACACCGTATCGGCATCGTAGGTGCGCGAGCCCGAGCCCAGGGCCACCGAATCGGCGCCGCTGGCGCCAGCGTTGGCACCCAATGCCACGGCATTGCGACCGCTTTCGCGCACGAACGCGTTGTAACCCACCGATACCGCGTTTTCGCCGATGGCATTCACCTGACGACCGACGCCGGTGCTGTTGATGCCGGTGGCCGACGCATCCACGCCAACCGCACTGGCGCCGACCGCATCGGCGCGGCTGCCGCCGCCCAGTGCCAGGGTGTTGTCGGCAAGCGCCGCTGCGCTCTGGCCCAATGCGCTGGCATTGACGCCGTCGGCATAGGAATTCCAGCCGACGGCGGTGGTGTAGTCCGCCGTGGCCCAGGCACCGGCACCGAACGCCGCCGCACCCGTGCCGGAGGCGCGTGCCGGGATGAACCCGAAGAACGTGCTGCCGCCGACGGCCACGCTCTCATCGCCGGTGGCTTCGCTGAATTCGCCAACGGCTACCGCACTGGCACCGGAGGCCAACGCCACGGCGCCGACGGCGGTGCTGTAATCGCTCGACGCGACCGCGCCATAACCCAATGCCGACGACAGGCGGCCGGTGGATTCGCTGTAGCCACCGAAGGCGGCGCTGCCGACATTGGACGCGATACTGCGGAAACCCGCAGCGATGGCCTGATTGTCGGACGCCACCGCTTCGCTGCCCAGTGCCGTGGTGTAGGTCGCAATCGCCTGCGCGCCGGCACCATTCGCGGTGGCGCCGATATCGCTGGCCAATGCATTGCTGCCGACCGCGCTGCTGTTTTCGCCCAGCGCCTGCGCATTGCTGCCCAACGCGGCCGCGCCGGTGCCGCCACCCAATGCACCCACGCCCACGGCTGTGACGTTGTCCACCACTGCCTGCGCGCCCGCACCCAATGCGGTGGTGCCGGTACCGGTGGCATTGGCACCCTCGCCTGCCGCCAGCGCGTTATCGCCCTCGACGTAGGCACCTGCGTCGCTATCGGCGCTGCCGCTGGCCTGGAAGTATTTGCTCGTGGCTGCGCCGGCTTCGGCAACGGCGTTGAGCTGATCCAGGTTCACCGCGTCGGTGCCTTGCGTGCCGGCTGCAACGCTGGTGATCTGACGCTCGTTGCCAGCACTGCCCACCGACACCGCGAAGTCGCGATCGGCCACCGAATCGGCGCCCAGGGCCACACTGCCTTGGCCGGTGGATTCGGCGAAATTGCCCAGCGCTGTGCTGTTGAGACCCGGCGCCCACGCCGCGCCACCGACCGCAGTGGAGTAATCGCCGGAGGCTTCGGTCGGCAACAGGCCGAGCAAGGCACCACCCACCGAGACGCTGTGGTAGCCGCTGGCCACACTGCCCTGGCCGGCGGCAACACTGTCGGCACCTGTGGCGGCCGCATCGCCGCCCACGGCAACAGTATTGGAGCCGCTGGCAGTGCTGAAATTACCCAGCGCGGTGCTGTTGAAACCGCTGGCGCTGGAATATCCACCTAACGCGGTGGAGTAGTTAGACGTCGCCTCCGCGCCGAAGCCGAACGCCGCAGCGCTGGTGCCGTTGGCAACGCTCTCCGCGCCGACGGCGGTGGCCGATTCGCCACTGGCGCTGGAGAAATAACCCATGGCAGTGGATTCGCTGCCCTGCGCTTGGCTCAGCGCACCGACCGCCAGCGAGCCATCGCCATACGCGCCGGCGGCGGCGCCAAGTGCGGTGCTCTGCGCACCGGCCGCTTGGCTTTCGCCACCGACGGCCACGGCATAGTCGCCGCTGGCCTGGCTGAAGGCGCCATTGGACACGCTGCCGAAGCCGCTGGCCGCTGCGTTGTAGCCGGCCGCATTGGCGTACTGCGCGGTGGCGCTGGCGCCGCTGCCGATGGCCACCGCACCGATCGCGGTGGCCTGGCTGCTGGACCCGAACGCACTGCTGTAATCGCCGTCTGCCGTAGCATTGGAACCGGCGGCGACGCTATCGACGCCTTGTGCGATTGCAGCACCATCGCCGGTCGCAACGAAGGAGCGCGCAGTGGTGGACGCAACATTGGACACCGCAGTGAGCTGGTCCAGATTCACCGCATCGGTGCCTTCGGTACCTGCCGCCACATTGGTGATCTGGCGCTCTGCGCCATCCGCACCCACCGACACGGTATTGGCACGCGTGGCGACCGAGTTGGCGCCCAACGCAACCGAATTGGCGCCGCGGGCAGTGCTGTAATAGCCCAGCGCCGTGCTCAGTTCGCCGCTGGCCCACGATTCCGGACCCACGGCAGTTGCCCCTTCGCCCGGTGCATACGCGAAGTAGCCCACGGCGGTGGCTTCGGTGCCGGAGGCTTCGCTCAGCGTGCCGACCGCGGTGGTGTAGGTACCCGATGCGATCGCGCCGGCACCCAGCGCAGTGGAGGCTTCGCCACTGGCCTGGGTCTGCACGAAGAAGCCCAGACCGGGAATCAGATCCACTGGCCCACCAACCGCGGTGCTGCTGGTGCCGCTGGCGCTGGTCTGCGTGCCAACCGCAGTGGCGTAATCACCTGCCGCATTGGCGACCGCACCAAACGCAGACGCCTGCGCGCCTGCCGCATAGGCACCCACGCCGAACGACGATGCCGCAAAGCCATCGGCATTGGCGCTGGCGCCGACTGCAGTTCCGCCGACGCCGGCACTGGTGGCGCCGGTGGTGACCGGCACGCCGCCGGTGGTGACCAACGGCTCGCCGTCTTCGTTCACTGCCGCACCGCCCACGGCCACGCTCGCCGGACCATTGGCCTGTGCGTTGTGACCAAATGCTGCGCTGTTCTGCCCGGACGCGAGCGCGTTTACGCCCACCGCGGTGGCGCTGTTGGCCACCGCATTGGCGCCGGTTCCCAGCGCCGTGGTCGCCGTGCCGACGGCATTGGCGCCGTCGCCGGCCGCCAGGGCGCTGTCGCCTTCGACATACGCACCCACGCTGTCTTCGCCCGGGGATGCCTTGAAGAACAGCGCGGTGTCTTCGGCCACATCGGCCACGTCGCGCAACTGCGCCACGTTGACCGCATCGGTGGCATTGACGCCGGCAGTGACGTTGGTGATGCGGCGCGTGGCCGGGCCACCGCGGCCATTGCCGCTGCCCACCGACACCACGTCGTCTTCGTGGGTGCGCGAGCCTGCGCCCAACGCTACCGAATTTGCGCCGGTCACGCCGGCATTGGCGCCGAGCGCCACGCCGTTTTCGCCGCTCTGGCGCACGAAACTGTTGTAGCCGATGGCCACGCCGTTTTCGCCGATCGCATTGGTCTGGCGCCCGATCGCACTGCTGTTGGTGCCACTGGCGCTGCTGTCGGCGCCGGTGGCCACGGCACCGGTGGCGCTGGCATGGCTATTGGTGCCGATGGCGGTGGCCTTGCTGGCCGGCGCCGCTGCGCCGCGGCCGACTTCCACCGATGGCGCACTGGCGGAAAGCGGCGTTGCAAATCCTGCACTACCCAGCGCCAGGGCGATGGCGGCGGTCAGTCCCAGGCTCTGACGGCGATCGATGAATGCGGCGCAGGCAACCGCTCCGGGGCTGTCGCCACTGGCCAATTCCGAGACTACGGCCCACAGGCCAAGCGATTTGTTCCAGAACTTGCGATAAATCCGATTCATCGACGCACGACTCCTGAAGTTGTTGGACTGGTTTTTTGGCGAACACCCAGCGGCGCAAGGCGTTCCAGCCTACAATTCACCGCAGTTGTTCGCGCTATGGGCCTTGCGGCGGGGCGGCTTGCACCGGCTTCCTGGATAGGCAAAAAAGTGAACGCTACCCAACCAAATAACTGAGCGGAGTGTTAACAGCCGCCATTTCAGGCGTCAAGTTTTTGACAGGAAGCGAAGAGAAGTGCGCGATTTATTAAACTTCTGTTTGCTTCATTAGATTTTTGATAAATCTTTGGAAAACAGCGACCTAGATCATGTCCTTCGAGACATTTCAGGGCCGAATAGGCGGAACTGGAAAAGACAAAAAAGCCCGCTGGCAGGACTCCAGCGGGCTTTGTTGCGCAAAATGCAGGAGGTGGCAGGTCAGGTATGCGGTCAGCAGGCCCCGCACCCTGCATGCGCCTTCGATCGGCGTGCGGAGCGGCCGTGGCTCATGCGTTCACCGCCAAGGAAATGGCGATCTCGCCGCACCGACGACCGGGTGTCGAATCATTGACGCGCCAGCAGGTTCACCGCGTCGAAAACGCTGCCTTCCAGCTTGAGGATGTAGGTGCCGGCACGCGGCGCGGTGAAGCGCACCGTCTGGCTGGTGCCGCGACGCGTGGAGGCGCCGTCGTTGTCGGTGGCGGTGGGTTCGCGTCCGAATGCCACGTACAACTGCGCCTGGCCGCTGCCGCCGAAGCTGATGAAACTCAGCACCACACCCGCCTGCGCGTCGAACGTAAACACACCCGCATCGCCTGACAGATTGGAAATGCCGCTCTGGACCACGCCATTACGCAGTGGCTGCGCATCCACCCGACACCCCACATCGCCCCTGTCGCAGCGACGCAACGCGCGGGCAACCGCGGTTCCGGCATCCACGATGCCGGCCCCGGCGGGCGTTGCCACCGGAATCGACACCGGGAATGCGCGCGCAGTGCGCTTGAGCAGGCTTTCCATTTCGGCCGGCGACAACGGCGGTTTGCCGTCGGCGATCAATGCGCTCTGCACCAATGCGGCGGTGCCGGCCACATGCGGCGATGCCATCGAGGTACCGGCGTAACGCGTGCCGCCATAGGTGAACTGCCCGGAGGTCGGTGTTGTTTTGCCAGTGTAGAGGGTTTGCCACACAAAGCTGCGGATCGGGCCATCGTTGGTGACGAAGGACATCGAGCTGCCGCCCGGACCGGCCAGATCGATCTGACGGCCGAAATTGCTGTAATCGGCAAGCGCGCCGGTGGCGCGCGTGGCGGCAACGGCGATCACATTGGCGCAGTTGGCGGGCGCCATCGTCGATACATCGGCAGTTGAATTACCCGCCGCCACCACCACGGTGGTGCCGCGCGCCACTGCACCATTGATTGCGGCCTGCATCGTCGAACCGCATGCGCCGCCACCGCCCAGGCTCAGGTTGATCACTTCGGCAGGATGGCGGTTGTCCGGCACGCCATCGACGTGACCGCCGGACGCCCAGACGATGGCATCAGAAATGTCGGAGAGTCGCCCGCCGCAGCGCCCGAGCATACGCACCGGCAACACCTTCGCCCTGTAGGCGACGCCTGCCCCGCCAATGCCGTTGTTGTTGGTGGCTTCGGCAACCGTGCCGGCCACGTGCGTGCCGTGCCAGCTGCTGTCACTGGCCACCGAGAACAGCCCGCAGTCGCCGTCTTCGGCGATCCAATCGCCCAGGTCCAGTGCGCCGGGCACACGCTCGGCCGTGGCACGACGCGAGAAGAACGGGTCAGTGATGAAGTCGTAGCCGGTGAGCAGATTCCCGGCCAGGTCCGGGTGATCGGGCAGGATGCCGGTATCCAGCACCGCCACGACGACACCTTCGCCCTGCGTTGTTTTCCAGGCTTGCGCGACGTTGATGCCACCCACCGGGTCGATGAGATGCCATTGGTTGGTTTGCAACAGCGAATCGTTCGGCAATGCGCCGCTGGCTTGCAACGGATACATGCGCAGATCCACTTGCGCCGATTCGACCGACGGATCTGCACTCAATTCCTGCACCAGACGGTCGGCATCGGCGCGACTGAGCTGGGTCGGCAATTTGATCAGTTCGCCGCCGGCAGCAAGCGTGCGCAGGTAGGTTGGCGCTGCGGTAGCAGCGGTGCGGGCAGCAGGCGCAAGACGGATGGAGGCGCGCGAGGCGGCCGCACTGACCGTCGCCGAAGCACTGCGGCCGATGTCGCGCGCGGTACTTACCTGCACGCTGCGGTAGCGGACGATGATTCTGTCAACCGGCGCATTGACCATGGCCTGTTGGCGTTGGCCACTGGCCGCTGCCGCATCGGCGGTGGCGGCCAACGCCGTACTGCACGACGCAGCCAGGACACAGCAGGCAAGCACAAGGGCCTGCGTAGAAGAACTCTGGATCACGATGGGATTCCTTCGAGGTGAGTGCGAAAGGGCATGACGAAGAAAGCGCGCCGCCCGGCAACGGGCGGCGGGAATGCATGCAACCGCGTGGTCGTGCTGCGTCTACCAGCCGAAGCCGGCGCCCACGCCGATCGAGCTGTCATCGCCACTGAGCGCGCCGCCCACGGTGACGGTGGCGCGCGG
>NZ_JFAQ01000267.1 GCF_001304695.1 Xanthomonas axonopodis | reverse complement strand
TTGATCAGCGTTGCCCTAACTGCGCAAAATTGTCCACCTGCGCGGCGGTTCCTTCGGCAATCATGCGATCGGCCGAAGCTACCTGCTCAGCCTGCTCTTCTACCGGCACACGATCGGCCTGGACACGCTGGGTTGCTGCTGCATGCAATTGGGACGCGACCTCCCGGCCGATCTTTTCCCAGCCTGCCGGATCCGGAATCAATGCTTGCGCGGTCAATTGCTTACGCTCCTTGACCAACCAGACAAAGCGCGCCACCAGCGGCTCGCCATGCGCGCCGCCGGTGTACCTGCTGCCGTCGGCGGAAATCACGATCAGGTCGGGGGTCTGCAACACGGTTTCGAATGCCAGCGACAGCTCATACGGCGCGGGCGGTTTGTCGTTGCCCAAGCCGGATACTGCCTGCATCAGCTCGGCACGCGCATCCTGCGCATAGCCGCGAATGAGCGCAGTGAGTTCCGGATATGCATCCAGCCCACGCGGATAGCTGATGCCCACCATGTAGGCGGGTGCATGTTCGATCACATCTTCCAGCGGGCCGCTCTGCACAACAGTCGGCTCTGCAGGCGGTGCTGCCGCAGGCGCTGCATCGGCTGCAGCCGCGCCCGGCTCTGCCGTTGTCGGGGCGCGCTGCGTACAACCCGCCAACACGGCCAGCACCAGCAAGCCCTGCACTGCCTTCACTCCAAGCAACCGCCCCATTACCACCTGCTCCCCTGCATGAATAGTGTTTCGAAAAGACCCAATGCTGGTCAGTCCAGCAAATCGTGATACTGCGGATGCCGCCGCACATATGCATCGGCATAGCTGCAGGCCGGGACCACCTTCAAACCGTGTTGCCGCGCGAATGCCAAAGCGTCCTCGACCAATGCCGCAGCAACTCCGCGTCCGCTGACCGCCTCCGGCACCTGCGTGTGCGTGATGGTCATGATCTCACCCTCGCGCCGATAGGCCAGTTCGGCACGATGTCCATCGGTGTCTATATTGAAACGCTGCCGGGCCGGATCGTGTTCTGCGTGCACTGTCGACGCCTCGCTCACGTTCTTCGCCAGCAAGAAATGGCGGTCAGTGTGACCAGCGCGATGCCGCGCCTGCGTGAAAGTGAATCGATGCTGTGATCGGTTGCGCAACACCCGCTCAAGTTCCTCCGGGGCGCGCCGATAGCTGATCCGAAGGCAATCACGGCAACCGGTTTGCGGAAGCAGCGACGTCTTCGCCTTACCTACGAGGGAGCCACCGCATGAACAACGATTCGGCAGGACACAGCGCAGACAGCGACAGCTCGTTGCTGGAGGGCCTGTTCCAGTTCGCTCTCAAGGGCGATACCCACAATCCGGATTTCACGCAGCTCAACGATACGGTGTACGAGCGTCTGCAGCAGGCCTACGGCGTGGCATCCAGCGCCGACCAGGAACGCAACGCGGGCTGAGCTGGTGCATCGCTGCGCAGCGGTCTCATACGCTGTGCAGTCGTTGAGCCCATCTAGAGCCTGTAAACACTAATGGATTAAGCGATTAAACTATCAGGCATGGAGATCACGCCAGCGCAATTTTCCCTGATCGAACACTGCCTGCCGGCGCAGCGCGGCAATGTCAGCATGACCAACCTGCAAGTGGTCAACGCCATCCTTTACGTTGCCGAGCATGAGTGCAAATGGCGCTGCCTACCCAAGCGCTTTGGCAACTGGCACACTGTGTACACGCGCATGAACCGTTGGGCCAAAGCGGGTGTGCTGGACCGGATGTTCGCCCAATTGCAGAAGTCCAAGATCGTACGCATCAAAATTGAAGCGGTTTCACTGAACTCCACCATCGTCAAGGTGCATCCAGATGGCACGGATGCATTAAAAAAACCGCCCGCAAGCCATCGGCAAGTCGCACGGTGGATGGAACACCAAAATTCATCTGGTTGCCGCAGATGCTCGAACAGCCATCACCTTCGGATTGATGCCTAGCAACGCGCATGACGCACCGGCAGGCCGCACGTTGCTTGAACATCTGGGGGCAGTGGAGCGGCCGATTCATTTGTTGATGGACCCTGCTTACGAAGGCAACCAAACCCGCCAGTTGGCGCGCGATCTTGGCTTCGTGCCGGTGGTCCCGCCGAAATCCAATCGGGTCGAGCCTTGGGACTACAACAGGGAAATGTACAACCGGCGCAACGAAGTAGAGAGGCTGTTCCGTCGCTTGAAAGGCGACCGCCGAATTTTCACTCGCTTCGAGAAGCTGGACGTCATGTTTCTCGGTTTCCTCAGCTTCGCCCTAGTCGTTGAAGGGCTTCGGATGTGTTAACAGGCCCTAGCAAGTCTATCAAGACCGTGCCATCGCGTCGGTCTGATCTGGCTCGTCGTTATCGGGCCTGCTTCTTAACCGCTTCCCGCGACGGTCCGGTCCGTACGCGCCAGCAGTCGTCGGGTGTTTCACTGCGCTCGCTGCATCCACGCTTCGGCTTGCAGAAGCCGCGCGCTGCGCGCACGGAACTCCGCTATCTACCTGCGACAACGTCAGCGCGTTGAGCTTGGGCAATGTAACCGCCGCTCGTCGCGCTCAGCCGAAGCGCGGGTTGGAGAGCTGTTCCAGAAACACCTGCCACACGCGCGGCTCCATGATCAGCATGAACATCACGCCGAACGCAGCGCCGGCCAGATGCGCGCTGTGGTTGATGCGATCGCCGCCGCGGCGGTCCATCCACAGGCTGTAGCCGACGTAAAACACCGCATAGAGAATCGCCGGGGCTGGAATGAACAGCACCAGGATGATCGTCCAT
Organism: Xanthomonas axonopodis; assembly: GCF_001304695.1. Lineage (GTDB taxonomy): Bacteria > Pseudomonadota > Gammaproteobacteria > Xanthomonadales > Xanthomonadaceae > Xanthomonas > Xanthomonas axonopodis. Next base: position 7,714 of record NZ_JFAQ01000267.1, on the reverse strand, counting down.
GGTTGCAGCAGGATGAAGGCAAACAACACCGCCGACACCGCACCGGACGCGCCCAGGCTGAGGTAATTCGGATTCTTCTGGTTCTTCAGGTAGCTGGGCAGGATCGAGACCAACAGTGCGGCCAGATAGAACAACGGATAGGTCAGCACGCTGCCGGTGAGCTGGGCCATCACGTTCTCGATCACCCGGCCGAAGAAGAACAGCGTGATCATGTTGAAAATCAGGTGCCCCAGGTCGGCATGGATGAAGCCATAGGTCACCAGGCGGTCGTATTGCTTGTGCTTGTCTACCGCCGGCGGCCACAGGATCAGCCGGTCGCTCAACTTGCGGTTGTTGAACGCCATCCACGAGACGATGCCGGTGATGGCGATCAGGATCAGGGTAATCATGCAGACCTCAGGCAGTACGGTAGTTGTCGACCATGCGATACCGGCGTGCATACAAGCCGAAGGCAAGTGCCGCCAGGAACGCGAAGGCCGCGAAGAAAAACATCAGGAAGGCCGCTTCGCTGAGCCCAGTATCGGCGATATGCGCGGTCACCGTCGCGTTGCGCACCGCTACGTTCGACAGCAGCACCCACAGATTGCCGACGGTGGTGGTGAGATACCAGAAACTCATCACCACGCCCTTCATCGACGGCGGCGCCTGGCTATAGGCGAACTCGATGCCGGTGGCCGAGACCAGCACCTCGCCGAAGGTGAGCAGTGCGTACGGCAGGATCTGCCAGGCGATGTGCATCGGCTCGCCACCGTCCATCACCATCTGGATCGCGCCCACCGCAATCCAGGCCACGCCACTGAAGGCGATGCCGCTGGTCATGCGGCGCAACGGGGTCGGCTCCCAGCCGCCACGGCGTAACAGCGGGTACAGCACTAGGTTGTTGAAAGGGATCAGCAGCATCACCAGCAGCGGGTTGAGTGCCTGCATCTGCGAGTGCGAGGCGGTGAACCAGGCCGGCATGGTCATCTCCCGCCCCTGCAGCACCCAGGTCGAGGCCTTCTGGTCGAACAACGAAAAGAACGGCGTCACCAGCGCAAAGATCACCAACACCCGCAACAGCGCCCGCACACCTTCCACCGCAACATCTGGATGGGTGCCACGCGCGCGCTCCAGCTGCCACCAGGTCCCGCCACCGATACCGGCCAGCAACAGCACCAGCGCGATACACAGGCACACGACGATGCCCAATTGCTCGACCAGTGCGAAGCCAGCCAGCGCCAGCAGCACCGAGACGATCGCCAGCAGCAAGCCCGGACGCCCCTGCCCGGGCACGTGCGTCAGTAACGCGGTGCGCACCACCGCAGCGAACCCATGCGGATCCTTGGGCGGCAATGGCACCAGCACATAGCGCTTGCGCCCCAGCCAGAACACGAGCGTGGCCACGAACATCAGGATGCCGGGAATGCCGAATGCCCAGGCCGGGCCAAGATTCTTCAGCGCCAGCGGAATCAGCAACGACGCAAACAGCGAGCCGAAATTGATGGTCCAGTAGAACGCGTCGAACACCACCTTGGCCAGGTGCTTGTTGGACTGGTCGAACTGGTCGCCCATGAACGATGCCACCAGCGGCTTGATGCCACCTGCGCCTAGCGCGATCAGGCCCAGACCCAGGAAAAACCCGTCGCGACTGCCTTCAAACAGCGCAAGGCAGGCATGTCCGGTGCAGTACACCAGACTGAACCACAGGATGGTGTTGTACTTGCCGAAAAAGCGGTCGGCCAGCCAACCGCCCAGCAACGGGAAGAAATACACACCGATCATGAAACTGTGCAGGATGTGCTTGGCCTCGGCCTCGCGCCCCGGCCCGCTGATTTCCTGCAGCAGCAGCGAGGTGATCAGGAACTGCACCAGGATGTTGCGCATGCCGTAGAAGCTGAAACGCTCGCAGGCTTCGTTGCCGATGATGAAAGGGATCTGGCGCGGCAGCTGCGCGCCGGCAGAAGCGCCTGGCGAGATGGAGGTGGTCAAAGGCAGTCCGGTCATGCTGAAAACAGGCCCTATCGTACCGGCGCCCGCCCGCCGGCCGCCATTGCCCCCGCGGGAATGCCGGCCGCGGGCACTGAGCGGACACGGCCGGCGGACTTCACTCTGGCGTGATCGATGTCGTACAGGTCCACCGAAAACGACACTGTGCCAAACGTTGCACAGCATCCGCGTTATTGGCGCCTATCTCGAAGGTCGCTCAGCTGGTCAACGAAACGCCGCCCCGCTTCCAGGTGAAAACCCACGCTTGTCACCGGTCACGGCAGGACCATGACGCAGTGCAGATTGGCCTTGCACAGCGGCTCGGCTACATTGCAAACGTTTTCCTGGAACACTGGACCGCTGGATGCCCCGCTTCACTCGCCTGGCCCTGAGCCTGTTGCTGTCGACTTCCGCCCCCACCGCACCGGCTGCCGCGCCGCTGAACACGCAGGCAGAGCGCAGCGGCTTTATCCAGACCGGCCGCTACGACGAAGTCATTGCATTGTGCGATACGTTTGCGCAGCGCTACCCGCAGGCGGTGCGTTGCATCCAGTTCGGCACCACACCCGAGGGCAGGACGATGAAGGCCTTGATCGCCTCCGCCAGCGGCGCGCTCGACGCGCAATCGGCCGCACAACGCAAGCTGCCGGTGGTCTTGGTCCAGGGCGGCATCCATGCCGGCGAGATCGATGGCAAGGATGCGGGCTTTCTTGCTCTGCGTGAGTTGCTCGACGGCAAGGCCGGCCACGGCGTGCTCGACAAGCTGGTGTGGGTGTTCGTGCCGGTATTCAACGTCGATGGGCATGAGCGCTTCGGTGCCTGGAACCGCCCCAACCAGCGCGGCCCCGAGCAGATGGGCTGGCGCACCACCGCGCAGAACCTCAATCTCAACCGCGATTACGTCAAGGCCGACGCGCCGGAAATGCAGGCCATGCTGCAACTGGTGCAGCAGTGGGACCCGCTGATGTATGTAGACCTGCACGTCACCGACGGTGCCAAGTTCGAGCACGACGTCTCGGTGCAGGTGGAGCCGGTGCATGCCGGCGATGCGAGCCTGCAGCGCGATGGCACACGCTGGCGCGACGCAGTGCTTGCCGACCTGAAAAAACAGGGCTCGTTGCCGCTGCCGTACTACCCCTCCTTCGTGCACGAAGACGATCCCAGTTCCGGCTTTGCCGATGATGTGTCGCCGCCACGCTTTTCGCACGGCTATTTCCTGCTACGCAACCGCTTCGGCATGTTGGTGGAAACGCATTCGTGGAAGGATTACCCAACGCGCGTGCGGATCACCCGCAACGCCATCGTCTCGGTGTTGCAGCAGGCCGCACGCCATGGCACGCAGTGGCGCGCCGATGCACTGGCGGCCGATCAGCGCGCCACGCGATTGGCCGGCACGACCGAACCGCTGAGCTTTGCCGCAGGCCCCCAGGCGCGCACGGTGGCGTTTCGTGGCTACGCGTATACGCGCACACCGTCGCCGATTTCCGGCGCGCTGATGACGCGCTACGACGAAAGCAAGCCGCAAGTCTGGAAGGTGCCGCTGCGCGACCAGATCAAGCCCGATGTGGTGGTGGATGCGCCACGCGGCGGCTACCTGGTGCCGGCTGCGCAAGCGGCCCTGGTAGGCGAAAAACTGCGCCTGCATGGCATCCAATTCACGACCATCGGCAATGTGGCGGAGCGGCCCGTGCAAACCTTCCGCGCCGACGCGGTCAAGTTCGCGGCACGCTCCAACGAAAGCCATCAGACAGTCGAACTCAGCGGGCAGTGGCGCAATGAAACCCGCAGCGTGCCGGCCGGCTCGTTGTTCGTGCCGATCGCCCAACCCAAGGCACGCCTGGTGATGGCGATCCTGGAACCGCAGGCGCCGGATTCACTACTGCAGTGGGGCTTTTTCAATACCGCGTTCGAGCGCAAGGAGTACATGGAAGGCTACGTCGCCGAAGAGATGGCGCGCGACATGCTCGCGCGCGATGCGGCGTTGAAGGCGCAGTTCGAACAGCGCATCGCCAGCGATCCGGATTTCGCCAACAACCCGCAGGCACGGCTGGAATTTTTTGCCAAGCGCCACGCATCGTGGGATGAGCGCTACCAGCTCTACCCGGTACTCCGCACCGCGCAGACCGACTTCTAACCACCTGCCGATTCTGCACGCGTCGGCGCGGCATGACCGCGCCGCCCATTTGGGCACTTCGGTGCCCCTCGTATGTGTTTTGACCCAGTACCACAAGGATATCCCGTGCCACAGCTCGATATGAAACCGTTTACAGCCTGCCAGAACCGTCCGCGCCCCCTGGTCCTGGCGGTCGTGATGGGCCTTGGCATCGCCCTGGCCGCGTCGCTGGCAGTCGCGCAAGGCGCGCCATCTTCGCAGCCTTGGATGGACACTGCATTGACCCCGGACCAGCACGCCGAGCGCCTGCTGGCGCAGATGAGAGAGGATGAAAAATTCCAGATGCTGCGCAGCTATTTCGGCCTGGGCACCGACAAGGTTCCCAAGCCCGAAGGTGCGCTCGGTTCGGCCGGTTACGTGCCCGGCATTCCGCGCCTGGGCATTCCCGCCCAGCAACTGGCCGATGCCGGCGTGGGTGTGACCAACCCCGGCGGCATCCGCAAGGGCGACTACGCCACCGCGATGCCATCGGGACCGTCGACCGCATCGAGCTGGAACCGGCAACTGGCGTATACCGGCGGCAAGACCATGGGCCGCGAATCCTGGCAGCAGGGCTTCAACGTGTTGCTGGCCGGCAGTGTCAATCTGCAGCGCGACCCGCGTAATGGGCGCAATTTCGAATACGCCGGTGAAGATCCGTTGCTGGCCGGCACCATGGTCGGCGAATCGATTCGCGGCGTGCAAAGCGAGCATGTGTTGTCCACGATGAAGCACTTCGCACTCAACGACATGGAAACGCGGCGCAACTTTCATAACGCGCAGATCGGCGAGCAGGCGATGCACGAATCGGACCTGCTGGCCTTCGAGATTGCGCTGAACATCGGCGACCCGGCCTCGGTGATGTGTTCGTACAACAAGATCAACGGCATCTACGGTTGCGAGCACGACTACCTGCTCAACCAGGTGCTCAAGCAGGAATGGAAATACCCCGGTTACGTGATGTCCGATTGGGGCGGCGTGCATAGCGGTTCCAAGGCGGCCTTGGCCGGGCTGGATCAGCAGTCGGCCGGCGAAGTGTTCGACGCGGCGGTGTTTTTCGATACGCCACTGCGCATGGCGGTATCTGCCGGCGTGGTGCCGCGCGCGCTTCGAAGACATGGTCAAACGCGTGTTGCGCAGCCTGTTCGCGCATGGCGCCTTCGATCATCCCACCCAGCGTCAACCCATCGATGGCAAGGCCGGTCTTCTGGCTGCCCAGCGCGTGGCTGAAGAAGGCAGCGTGTTGCTGCGTAACGAGCAGGCCATGTGTTGCCGCTGTCCAGGGACGTGCGCCGCATCGCGGTGATCGGCGGCTACGCCGACAAGGGCGTGATGTCCGGCGGCGGCTCCCCGCGCGTGGACTACACCATCAACGGCGGGAACGCGGTACCGGGCACCACGCCAACCACCTGGCCCGGCCCGGTGATCATCCATCGGTCCTCGCCGCTGCAGGCACTGCGTGCGGCATTGCCGAACGTGCAGATCGATTACCTGGACGGCAAGGACCGCAATGCGGCCGCACGCGCCGCCAAGGCTGCCGATGTCGCGATCGTGTTCGCCACCCAGTGGGCCGCTGAATCGGTGGACCTGCCGGACATGCGCTTGCCCGACAATCAGGACGCGTTGATCGAAGCGGTGGCCAAGGCCAACCCCAAGACCACCGTGGTGCTGGAAACCAACGGACCGGTGCGCATGCCGTGGGCCGAGCGCGTGCCGGCGGTGTTGCAGGCGTGGTATCCGGGGATCGGGGGCGGCGAGGCGATCGCCAACCTGCTGACCGGCGCGGTGAATCCTTCCGGCCACCTGCCGGTGACCTGGCCGGTAGACGAATCGCAGCTGCCGCGCCCGTCGATTCCAGGGCTGGGCTTCAAGCCGGCCAAGCCGGGCGAAGACAGCATCGACTACGCCATCGAAGGCGCCAACGTCGGCTACAAATGGTTCGCTGCGCGCAAGCTGACACCACGCTACCCGTTCGGCCATGGCCTGTCGTACACGCAGTTCCGCATGGGCGGGCTGCAGGTGGATGCACGCGGCAGCCAGCTCACTGCCACTTTCGAGGTGGAAAACATTGGTCAGCGCCAAGGCGCCGCCGTGCCGCAGCTCTACGTCACCCTGCCCGACGGCCACGCCACCCCACTGCGCCTGATCGGCTGGCAGAAGCTCACGCTAAAGCCGGGCGAAAAACGCAGCGTGCAGGTCGTGGCGGAGCCCAAGACCCTGGCCGATTTCGATGTCAAGGCACGTCGCTGGACGATTGCCGCGGGCACTTACCGCGTGCAACTGGCACGCTCGGCGAATGAGTCGGTGCAAACTGCCCAGGTCACGCTGCAGGCGGCACAGTTGCCGTGAGCGCACGTGGCGCATGCACCGATGCATGCGTGCGCCAGCATCGGACTGGTTCGGTTGCCGTGCTGCGTACGGCGCGACGAAAAAAATGTGCCGGGTGCGTTGACAGTCTCGCGCGCAGCTTGCACAATTCGCCCCCCTGAGTCGCCCAGGTGGCGGAATTGGTAGACGCACTAGCTTCAGGTGCTAGCGGGGCAACTTCGTGGAGGTTCGAGTCCTCTCCTGGGCACCACGACTCACGGTAAATCGTAAAAAACCTCGCTTCGGCGGGGTTTTTTGCGTTTGGGCGATCGCATAGGACAGGCAGCGCGGTGCGCTGATCGACAGTGCGCTGCTGCCTGCTCGACTATCCGGTCGGGCGCGCTACTCGCAGTCGAAAGATGCGCTCCGTTCGGCTGCGGGCATGGGGTCGCTGCGCAAGGTGCCTGTGCAGGTGCGTGCGGCACGCTGATGCGCAGGGACACCTGCACTGCCTCACCGTACGCGCAGACCACATACGTGCCGTGCGGGTCTGCATCATCGAAACGCCAGACCCAGCGCGCCAAGCCACGCGGCTGCGCTGCTTCCGCGTTGCGCGGCATCAGAGCGGCACGCTCGCGAGGGTGGCCCGAATACACGCCGATCGACGATAACCGCAGCGCCTGATGCGGGTCGGCGCCGAGCTGCGTGCCCACCGGCAGGTCCGGGCTTCGCAAGGTGCCATCGGTGAGGCGCAACGCTGGCGGACACTGCAATGTAGGTTCGGCCAAGGCAGGCAACGCAAGCGCCGGTGCGAGAAGCACTGATAGGCACTGCAATGCACTGACGAACGACGCCCCTGCCATGATCGCAAACCCCTGACGTGCAACTGCACCGTATGACGCGGCAACGCTGCCGCGCTTCGAAACCAGATCGCGCTGCGGACCTGGACACGCAGGCCTGCGGCGCGTTGCGTGGCTTAGAGCGGCTAACAAAACTACTGCGCAGCCGCCAGGCGGGCGCGGCCGGTGCTCGGAATCCTCATGTACCCCTCGTACACTACGGTTCCTGTGCGCCGTCCACGCCCACCTGACGACCGCTCGCTACGTTTTGTTAGCCACTCTAAGACCAATTTCAAATCAGCTTTACTGGAATTGGTTTATTCGGCAAATCACTTCACGAGAGAAAATGCGCTTTCCATGCGTCTGTCTCTGTCAGCACGCACGATCACGCGCCGGTCGCCTGACTGTCATCGGCGTGCAGCACAAACGCGCGAAAAACGTGAGGTCGATC
>NZ_JFAQ01000266.1 GCF_001304695.1 Xanthomonas axonopodis | reverse complement strand
GCGCTCAGTGGCGCGGCCCACCCGCCCACGCCTTCGACCACCACCACCTCGGCCTGCGTGCGCAATTGCGCGAACGCGTGCGCGATGGGCGCCAGCGCCAGCGTCACGCCGACATCAGCTGCCGCCAGCTCCGGTGCCAGCGGCGCCGGCAAGGCGTAGGGATTGAGCGTGGAGTAATCCGGCTGAGGATCGCTGGCCGCCTGCAGCGCCAGCGCGTCTTCGTTACGCCAGCCGTGCGGCGTGTGCTCGCAGCCGCTGGCCACCGGCTTCATGCCGACGGCGCTGTGGCCGCGTGCGCGCAACGCGTGCAACAGCGCGGTGCTGCCCATGGTCTTGCCGATGCCGGTATCGGTGCCGGTGACATAAAAAGCTGGATGCTGCATACGCCTGATCCTGCGGCCGCGCCGCCGTTGCCGTGAGGGCGCGCAGCATAACGCGCGCAGCACGCGTGCGGCTGAGGCCGGTTGGTTCTTGTTTGTCTGCAAGGCCACGCTGCCCATGCGCGCGGCCCTGGCTGCCCTGGCCAATGATTGCGATTCAGCGGTGGAATCGGTGAGAGCAGGTGCCGATGTACGCGGTCGGGCACGCAAGATTCGCGCGCGGCGTCGGACCTGCCGTATCGCTTCCGGCGAATTCGGCATGTTGTGGTGTCAGGAGGTCGGCGCACCCTGCGGATGGCAGCTCTTGCGCGTGCCGTGCCCGATCGCAACCACGCTGCAAGACGGCCACTGCTAAACTTCGCCGATGTTCGCCACTTCTTCGCTGACCGGCAGCAAGCCGGAACAATATGCCCAGCTCACCGCCCAGGCCCAGGCACTGGTGCACGGCGAGCCGGACCGGATCGCCAATGCCGCCAATCTGGCCGCACTGATCTTCCATGCGTTGCCATCGCTCAACTGGGCCGGCTTCTACTTCTACGACGGCCGCGAGCTGGTGGTGGGGCCGTTTCAGGGTCTGCCGGCCTGCGTGCGCATTCCGCTGGACAAGGGCGTGTGCGGCGCGGCTGCCAGTACCCGGCAAAGCCAGCGCATTGCCGATGTGGACGCATTTCCTGGGCACATCGCCTGCGATTCGGCATCGCGCTCGGAGTTGGTGATTCCACTGGTCAAAGGCGATGCGCTGATCGGCGTGCTGGACCTGGACAGTCCGGAGCTGGACCGCTTCGATGCCGACGACCAACGTGGCCTGGAAGCCATTGCGCAACTGTACGTAGGCGCGCTGGCGTGACCGCCGAGCGGATGCGCAACATTGGCCCCAAAAGCGCGGCGTGGCTGCGCCAGGTCGGCGTGCGCACGCAGCAGGACCTGCAGGCGGTGGGTGCGGTGGGCGCATTCGTCAAGGTGCGCCGCGCCGGCTTCAAGCCCAGCCTCAATCTGCTGTATTCGCTGGAAGGCGCGTTGGCCGATTGCCATTGGCAGGACGTGCCCGAGGCGCGACGCCATGCGTTGCTCGCCGAATACGAAGCGGCCAGCGCGCTGCTGCCGGTGCGTGGCCGCGCCGTCGGCGGGCCGGTGGAAACCGTGCACTATGCGCGCGCCGACAACGACAACACGCATGGCGATTCGGATACGGCAGCCGACCTCTACGACGCTGCGGATGCAGAGCGAGCACGCGACGATTGAATCGGCCGGCAGCGCTCGGCAATCGGCTGATCGATGCAGTGCGTTTTTTGCTGGCCCATGTGCGCTATGCGTGCAGCCTTGCTTGGCAATACGCGTGGCATGTTTTAGGGCCTGAAGCGCAGGATCCAGCGACGACACGCATCGATCGAATGCGTGGCTCACCACGGTGTCACGGGTGCTGGTTGCTCAACGGAACAGGTGGTTGTTGAACAGTTATCCGCTTCGGTGCCGACGCCTGAGCTTGCGCCTGCAGCCCTAAAGCACGCCGTCGCATCGGTTGACTCGTCGCGCGATCACAGGTCACCGCAGCGCGAGCAATTCACGCATATCGTCGACGATGACCACGGCACCGGCGCGTTGCACATCGAAACCGCGCAGGTAGCCGTAACGCACCATTGCCAGCGGCATATTGGCAGCGTTTGCAGCGGCGGCATCGGTGGCCGAATCGCCGACCATCAGGCACTGCTGTGGGCTGCGCTGGAAATGTTCGGCAAGCTGCAGCAGCGGTGCCGGGTCGGGCTTGCGCTGTGGCAACGAATCGCCCCCGAGCACACGGCTGAAGTGCGTGGCGATACCCAGATGCTCCAGCAACGGCGCAATAAAACGCGCAGGCTTGTTGGTGCACAAGGCCAGCGTGGCGCCCGCATCGCGCAAGCCCGCCAGCGCCTCGGCAACGCCCGGGTACAACTGCGGGTCATGCAGCAAGCTCGCCTGGTAATGGCGCATCATCACCGGCATTGCCGCATCGGCATCGCGCGTGCTGCCGGCTTGGCGCAATGCGGTGGCAAGCAACACCTTGACGCCTTCGCCGATCCAGCTGCGGATGGTGGCTTCGCTGAACTGCTGTAGCCCCAGCTCCTGCAAGGTGCCGTTGAGCGCTTCGGCAATATTGGGTGCGCTGTCCACCAGCGTGCCATCCAGATCGAAGATCACCAGCGGATACGGAAACATTCGGACGGCCTCGTGCGTGGGAGAGCCGCAGTGTACGCAGTGCAAGATTCAGCGCACGTCACTGCCAAGCGCCGTGGTTTGCTCGCTGCATGCGTTAGATGCAGTTATCGCCGCATGCGACACGCAATGCAGCACGAACCGCTCACTCCAAAGGCGGCATCTGGCCGAACAACTGCCCCTGCACCGCGCCCTCCTCGACATCGCTGAAACCGCTCAAACCCACACCGACCAGGCGATAGCGCGTCTGCGTGGGCAGCTCCACGCGGCGGGTCAATGCCAGGGCAATCTGCGCCAGCGCCTCCTGCGAGGTAGGCGGCTGCTCGGGCGTATAGGAACGCGTCAGGATGCGAAAATTCGAGGTCTTCAATTTCAGCACGACCGTGCGCCCGATGCGTTCGGTGCGGCGCGTGGCGAGCCAGGTTTTTTCGGCCAGCCGCAGGATGTGCGGATCCAGTGCATCAAGCGCCAGATCCTCGCTGAAGGTGTCTTCCGAGGACACCGATTGCACTTCCTGATCCGGCTCGACCGGGCGCTCGTCGATGCCGCGCGCGCAGCGATACAGGCTCTGACCGAAACTGCCGAAATGCGCCTGCAATTCTTCCAATGGCCGCTGGCGCAGATCGGCCACGGTGACGATGCCCAGTGCCGCCAACTTGCCATCCATCACCTTGCCCACGCCGGGAATGCGATTGACCTTGAGCGGCAGCAGAAATGCATCCACGCGGCTGGGCGCAATCACGAACTGGCCATCGGGCTTGCGCCAATCCGACGCGATCTTGGCCAGGAACTTGTTCGGCGCGATGCCGGCCGATGCGGTGAGCTGGGTTTCTTCGCGGATCTGGGTACGGATCAACTGCGCGACCTCGGTGGCCAACTGCATACCGGTTTTGGCGTGCGTGACGTCCAGATATGCCTCGTCCAGCGACAACGGCTCCACCAAGTCGGTATGGCGATGGAAAATCTCGCGCACTTGCCGCGACACCGCCTTGTAGCGCGCAAAATCCGGCGGCACGAAGATCGCATCCGGGCACAGGCGTTCGGCACGCACGGCCGGCATCGCCGAGCGAATGCCGAAGGTCCGCGCTTCGTAGGAGGCCGCGCACACCACCGAACGCGCGCCGCGCCAGGCCACCACCACCGGCTTGCCACGCAGGCTAGGGTCGTCACGCTGCTCCACGGACGCGTAGAACGCATCCATGTCCACGTGCACGATCTTGCGCATCAAGCGGGGTTCTCTGTCGCAGGCTGATGCCCATGATAAGCCAGCCCCGTCTCACACCTTGCGTCCAAAGACATCACCACGCATTCGTCTGCGGCGACAGCGCCTGCAAGGCCGGCCACGCAGGCCGGCCACGCACGTTCCGACGGCGGGCCCGATCACCGTGATTTCGCGTGCAGCAGTGCATTTGCGCACCGCGCAATCAGCGGAAAACAGCACGCATGCGTACGGATAAAACGTTTGATTGAACCGCGCGACCTCATGCACCCTTGCCCGCCTCGCCTTTCGCTCCTTGCAGGAAACGTTCGTCATGACTCGTCAAAGTACGTACTCGCGCGACCAATTGCTGGCCAGCGCGCGTGGGGAATTGTTTGCGCCCGACAGCGGCCGTCTACCCAATGACCCGATGCTGATGTTCGACCGCATTACCGAGATCAGCGACACCGGCGGTACACATGGCAAGGGGGTGATTCGTGCCGAACTGGATATCCGCCCGGACCTGTGGTTCTTCGGCTGCCACTTCATCGGCGACCCGGTGATGCCAGGCTGCCTGGGCCTGGACGCGATGTGGCAGCTGACCGGCTTTTTCCTCACATGGATCGGCGCGCCGGGCCGTGGCCGCGCGTTGGGCTGCGGCGAGGTCAAGTTCACCGGCCAGGTGCTGCCCAGCGCCAAGCTGGTGCGCTACCAGATCGATGTCAGCCGCGTCATCAACCGCAAGCTGGTGATGGCGCAGACCGATGCACGCATGCTGGTGGATGGGCGCGAGATCTACACCGCCAAGGATCTGCGTGTGGGCATGTTCACTTCAACGGAGAATTTCTGATGCGCCGCGTCGTCATTACCGGAATGGGCATCACCTCATGCCTGGGCAACGATCTGGACACCGTCTCCAGCGCACTGCGCAAGAGCCGCTCCGGCATCACCGCGCTGCCCGATCACGCCGAAGCAGGCCTGCGTAGCCAGGTCGGCGGTGCGGTGGCGCTGGATCTGGACAGCCTGATCGACCGTAAGCTCAAGCGCTTCATGGGCGATGCCTCGGCCTACGCCTACCTGGCAATGCGCGAGGCGATCGCCGATGCGGGCCTGGATGTCGACCAGGTCAGCGGCCTGCGTACCGGCGTGATTGCCGGCTCCGGTGGCGGCTCCAGCCAATGGCAGGTGGAAACTGCCGATCTGCTGCGCAACCGTGGCGTGCGCAAGGTGGGCCCGTACATGGTGCCGCGCACGATGTGTTCGTCGGTGTCCGCATCGCTCGCTACTGCGTTCAAAATACGCGGGCTGAGCTACTCGCTGTCGGCCGCGTGCGCGACGTCCGCGCACTGCATCGGTGCAGCGGCAGATCTGATCAGGCATGGCGCACAGGACGTGATGTTCGCCGGTGGCGGCGAAGAACTGCACTGGACCATGAGCGTGATGTTCGATGCGATGGGCGCGCTATCGACCGGTTTCAATGATCGCCCCGCCGTGGCCTCGCGCCCCTACGATGCGCAGCGCGATGGCTTCGTCATCGGCAGCGGTGGCGGCATGCTGGTACTGGAAGACTACGACCACGCCATCGCACGCGGCGCACGCATCCATGCCGAACTGCTCGGCTATGGCGTGACCTCCGACGGTGCCGACATGGTCGCGCCCAGCGGCGAAGGCGCCGTGCGCTGCATGCACATGGCCATGCAGGGGCTGGATCGCCCGATCGATTACCTCAACACGCATGGCACCTCCACGCCGTTGGGCGATGTCACCGAACTGGGCGCGGTGCGCGAGGTCTTCGGCGACAACGTACCGCCGCTGTCGTCGACCAAGGGGCTCTCCGGGCACTCGCTGGGCGCGGCCAGCGTGCACGAGGCGATCTACAGCCTGCTGATGCTGCGCGATGGCTTCATGGCCGGCTCGGCGCATATCGACGAACTCGATCCGCGTGCCGAAGGCTTCCCCATCCTGCGGCAGACACAGGAGGCGACTTTGAACACGGTGATGTCCAACAGTTTCGGCTTCGGTGGCACCAACGCGGCGCTGGTGTTCGGCCGGGTGTGAAAAGCATCGTCTGCATCGGCGCCGATGCAGACGCGCTTTCGCCTCTCCGCGCCCGCCCCGCCTGCGCGGATATGTGCTCGGCGTACTGATTCACTCCGCCGAATCGGGCAGCACCTCTGCAGGCGCCGGGGCCTGCCGCGGCCGCGTCGTCCATGCCGATCCGAGCGCGGCAGCCGCACCGACACCCCAGGCAACGGATGATGCGGTGCCAAGGTTGGCTGCCTTGAGCGGCGCATCCTGCTGGGCGGCCACGGTGGCGGCAGCGGCAAGGCCGGCAGCTGCGACATTCGCTGCACCGCTGATGCCCTGCAATACCCGACTCGGCAGCGCGGCGGTGGTATCGCTGGCAGCACGCAACAGGTTGGCACCTCCATTCACCGCCCAGGCCGCCGCAGACGCGTAGGCCACGCGGGTCGTGTCGCTACCGGTGAGCGAGGGCTCCACCGCGCTGAGCACCCCGGCGGTGGCGCCTACCACGTTGGCGGCAGACACCAGCGGATTGGCGGGCACGTTGCCGAGCTGGCTGATGGCTGCGCCCCCGGCCCATAATGCACCGCTGAGAGTACCGGTGAGCCTGGCTGCCTGTGGCGCCGCAGACAGCCGCGCGGCGGCCATGGAGAGCCCGGAGGCCGCACCGTCCACCACCGGGCCACCATAGGCGCCAACATGCTGCAGCATGCTAGACATATCGGTCTGGGGGACATGCGCCGATGCATCTGCGGCTACCTCCCGCGTGCGTGCGCGAGGCCTGGAGAGGGAGAGCGCGTGCGACAGCGGCGACAGCACGGTTTCGTCCGACGGGGCGATGGGAGCAGGTGCTGCCGGCCTGGAAGGGCCGGCTTCCAGGTCGATACTGGCATCTGCGTGTGACACCACGGGCGACAGGGGGCCGATCTTCATTTTCCACCTCATGCTATGAACTGCGCAAAGCTTAAGCACGCGTGCCATAAACATGCCGCAAAACGGCGGCTGCTTTGCGTAAAACTTGCGTCGCCATACACAGGCGAATGCACGACGGCGCAGCTGGAGGCCTTCCGCCATGCAACGGCCTCAGGCATCCCGAAGTGCCGCAGCCGCGCGACAGGATCTCGTGACGGAACCATGCGCCGATATCGGCCACCTGCCTGGGCGCTTGTTCGGCGGCGTGCAACATCGGCACTGAGCACGTCGGCCCATCGGTCGCTGTAGCGGCCAGCTGCATCGCCGCCGGCGAGATGTGACTGAACTGATGCAGGACGCGTGCCCATGCAGAGGAGCAAGTGAACGCCACCTCGTGGCGTCGCGCACGATCAGCTGCAGGGTATCCAGCCGCGTGTATCGGGCCGACGCACATCGCACCGTTGGCCGTCTTCCAGGCAACCGAAGACGGTGATCGATTTGCCAGCCTTGGCCTCGCCCAACAGCCGGTATTCACCACCCGGGCCGGCACGCAGACGGGCAAGACTGTTGACGTGACCGGCTTACTGCGCCGCAGTCGGCGCGGCCGCCACCATCAGCAACCACGCCACATTCCATGCGAGAACTCGCCGCATTGCCTGCTCCTTCCGGGTGACGATCCAGTTGCGCGATCGCCTTCCTGCAACGAGCGCGCCGGATGCCGTGATAAGACAGCCCGACTGAATGCATTGCCAAAGCAGCGCGCGTTTCCATGCGGCTGCTGGCATATAGACTGCGCCTTATCCGGCCATGCCGTTATGCCGTAGCAGTGCATCTATCGTCGGGGCCCGGCCGCGGAAGGCGCGGAAGTTTTCCGCCGCCGGACGACTGCCGCCACGCGCAAGCACCTCGGCGCGGAACCGTGCGCCGGTCTGCTCCAGTTGGTCCGGCGCTTCTTCGAATGCGGCATAGGCATCTGCACTGAGCACTTCGGCCCACTTGTAGCTGTAATAGCCGGCCGCATAGCCACCGGCAAAAATATGGCTGAACTGATGCGGGAAGCGGTTCCATGCCGGCGGCCGATTGACCGCCACTTCGTCGCGCACGCGCTCGATCAATTGCAGCACGCTGTCCTGTGCCGGGTCGTAGGTGCTGTGCAGTTGCATGTCGAACAAGGCGAATTCCAGCTGGCGCACGGTGAACATGCCACTCTGGAAATTGCGCGCCGCCAGCAGCCGGTCGAACAGGTTACGCGGCAACGGTTCGCCGGTCTGCACGTGCGCGGTCATCGCCTGCACGCGCTCCCATTCCCAGCAGAAGTTTTCCATGAACTGGCTGGGCAGCTCCACCGCGTCCCATTCCACGCCATTGATGCCGGCCACGCCCAGCTCGCCAATGCGCGTGAGCAACTGATGCAGGCCGTGGCCCATTTCATGGAACAGCGTGGTGACTTCGCCGTGGCGGAAGGTGGCCGGTGCATCACCGCTGCCGCGGCCGAAGTTGCACACCAGATACACCAGCGGCGTCTGCACGCCGTTGGCGGTGTTGCGGCGATTGCGGCGATTGCGGCAATCGTCCATCCACGCGCCGCCGCGTTTGCCTTCGCGCGCGTACAAGTCCAGATAGAACTGGCCGACCAGGTGTCCTTGCGCATCTTCCAGCCGGTAAAACCGCACATCCGGGTGCCACACCGGCGCGCTGTCGGGTTTGACGGTGAGCCCGTACAAGCTGCGGATCACATCGAACAGGCCGGCCAGCACCTTCGGCTCGGTGAAGTACTGCTTCACCTCCTGCTCGGAAAAGCTGTAACGCGCCTGCTTGAGTTTTTCCGAGGCGTAGGCCAGATCCCAGGCCTGCAGGTCATCCAGACCCAACTCGTCGCGCGCAAAGGCTTCCAGTTCGGCGCGGTCGCGCTGTGCATGCGGCTTGGCGCGCGCAGCCAGATCGCGCAGGAAGCCCATCACCTCGTCGGGGCTCTGCGCCATCTTGGTGGCAACCGAATAGTCGGCATAACTGGCAAAGCCGAGCAGCTGTGCCAACTCGGCGCGCAGGGCCAGAATGCGGTCGATGTTGGCGCTGTTGTCCAGCGCGGCATCGCCGAATTCGGACGCGCGCTCGGCATTGGCGCGATACAGCCGCGCGCGCAGGTCGCGGCTGTCGGCATCGCTCTGCACCGGCAGATAGCACGGCATCTGCAAGGTGAATTTCCAACCCGGCACGCCGTCCTTTTCGGCGGCGGCGCGCGCGGCGGCAATCACTTCGGCCGGCAGGCCGGAGAGCTGCGTTTGGTCTTCGGTGACGTAAGACCACGCATCGGTGGCGTCGAGCACGTTCTGCGAAAACTTGGCTGCCAACGCCGAGAGTTCTTCCTGGATCTGCGCGAACCGCGCCTTGGCGGCATCATCGAGTTCGGCACCGCCCAAACGGAAATCGCGTAGCGCATTTTCCAGCACCTTGCGACGCACCTCATCGAAGTGCTCGGCTCCCAGCGATTGCGCCAGCGCCTTGTACTGCGCATACAAGGCCAGATTCTGCGCCAGCGCGCTGCCGAATCTGCTGACCTTGGGCAGGTTGTTGTTGTAGGCCTCGCGGAGCTCGGGCGTGTTGACAACCGCCTGCAGATGCCCCACCTGCCCCCACGCACGCCATAGCCGCTCGTTGGCATCGTCGAGCGGGGTGACGAAGCTGTCCCAGCCTACCGGGCTGACCTGTTCGGCCGCCTTCACTGCCGCCTCGGCCTCGGCGAGCAATTGGTCGATCGCCGGACCCACGTGTTCGGGGCGGATCGCATCGAAGGACGGCAGTCCGGACAGATCGAGCAGCGGGTTGGTCATGGAGCGCTCCGGCAATGGACGGGATGAGTGGATTCAAAGATCGGCAAACGTGGCAGGCAAACCCTGGCGCGCAACCGTCGGCAGGTGAGCGTGGCGCCGGGGCGCCGTGCCAATCTGTGCCTGCCGACTGCGGACACCGATCGCACCGGCGTGGCGGTGAGCGCAGCGGTTTGATGCTTACGCTCTGGATATGGCGGTCATTCCAGCGCCGCACAAGGCAGGCCAGGCAAATCGCCGCCGTTCACCGCCAGCGCGATGGCTGCATCGCTGTCGCTGACATCGATCGCGCGCGCTTCGTACCAGGCCGGGTCGTAATAACTGTGCGCGTAACGTTCGCCGGCATCGCACAGAATGGTGACGATGGAGCCCTGCCGGCCCTCGTCGCGCATGCGCCGGGCAGCCTGCAGTACGCCGACGAAATTGGTGCCGGTGGAGCCGCCGACGCGACGGCCCAGCGTGGCGCTGACGTGGCGCATCGCCGCCAGGCTCAGCGCATCGGGCACCTTGATCATCACATCCACGCAGCTGGCGATGAAGCTCGATTCTACCCGCGGGCGGCCGATGCCTTCGATGCGCGAGCCGCCAGTGATGGCCAGCTCCTTGGAACATTGGCCGTCCACCGCGCGGCAATAGCCGTCGAAGAACACCGACACTTCCGGGTCGGCGCACAGGATGCGGGTGGCATGGCGCCGATAGCGCACATAGCGGCCCAAGGTGGCGCTGGTACCGCCGGTGCCAGGGCTGCACACGATCCAGTCCGGGATCGGGTGCGGTTCTTCGGCCAGTTGCTTGAAGATCGATTCGGCGATGTTGTTGTTGGCCCGCCAATCGGTGGCACGCTCGGCGTAGGTGAACTGGTCCATGAAGTGCCCGCCGGTCTCGCGTGCGAGCTGGTGCGAGGCGCTGTCCAGATCGCAGGCGCGCTCGACCAGGTGACAGCGGCCGCCCTGGAATTCGATCGCGGCGATCTTCTCCGGCGAGGTCGAGGCCGGCATTACCGCGATGAAGGGCACGCCCAGCAGACGCGCGAAATACGCTTCGGAAATGGCGGTGGAACCACTGGACGCCTCGATCACCGGCCGCCCGGCACGCAGCCAGCCGTTGGTGAGGGCGTACAGAAACAGCGAGCGCGCCAGGCGGTGCTTGAGGCTGCCGGTGGGGTGGCTGGACTCGTCCTTGAAGTACAGGTCGATGCCCGGATAGCCCGGCAATTCCATCGGAATCAGGTGGGTGTCGGCCGAACGATTGAAATCGGCCTCGATCTTCTGGATGGCGGCGGCCACCCACTGGCGCTGCGACATGGCAGGACTTGGCTGCAAAAGTAGCCTTGATTCTACCGCCCTCGCCTGCCCGCCTACGCAGCCAGTGCATCGGGCCGACGGCTGGGGGCCGATGCTATGCTGGCTGCACCTGTCACTGCCTCGACTGTCCGTGCTGCATCGCCTGCTCCGCCTGCTGCTGTGCCTGTGCCTGGTTGCCAACACGGCCACCGGCGCGTGGGCGTCGGTAGGCATGGCCATGGCGAGCACGCCCGCGACCGCGCAGACCGAGCAGGCGGCTGCCCTGCCGTGTCATACGGCCATGCATCTGCCGACTGGCATGCAGTTGCACGACAAGGCCACGCATGCGCACGCGCAGGACTGCTGCAAGCTGGGTGGCTGCGATTGCCTGCAGCACGGCAGCCTCGCCTTGTTGACCTTGCCTGGCGTACCGGCAGGGCTGCTCGGCCACCCGGCGTTGCCGGACACTTTGACCGAGGGGCGCAGCAGCCCGCTGCCCGACCAACCGGTACGACCTCCCATCACCTGAGCGCCGGCGGCCTTGCCTTGGCCGTCCTCGGCCCCGCGCGCGCTTGCGCGGGTTCTCTCGGTTGTGCGATGCGCCCGTCTTGCCGATGGAGCGCGCCGGAGATGTCATGTCTTTCGATCCCCCGTTTTCGCGTGACTCAACCACCACCAACCTGAGCCGGCGCCGCTTCGTTCAGGGCCTGGCCCTGGGCGGCGGCGCTGCCGCCAGCGGCCTGTGGCGCTACGATGCGCGCGCCGCCGCCCAGGCCAACACGCCGGTGCTGCGCGGAAGCAGCCAGTCGCTGCAGATCGGCCGCCTGCCGGTCAACGTCACCGGGCGCCCCCGCTCCGCAATCACCGTCAACCAGAGCCTGCCGGCACCCACCCTGCGCTGGCGCGAGGGCGACACAGTGAGCGTGCGCGTGCGCAACGCGCTGACCGACCAACCCGCCTCGGTGCATTGGCATGGCCTGTTGCTGCCGGCCAACATGGACGGTGTGCCGGGCATGAGTTTCGACGGCATCGCGCCGGGCCAGGAGTATCACTACCGCTTTGCGCTGCGCCAGTCCGGCACCTACTGGTACCACAGCCATTCGATGTTTCAGGAGCAGTCCGGGCTGTATGGCGCCATCGTCATCGACCCGCTGACGCCGCCGCCGTACCGGCACGATCGCGAACATGTGGTGCTGCTCTCGGACTGGACCGATCTGGACCCGGCCGCCCTGTTCCGCCGGCTCAAGCAGATGCCCAGCCACGACAACTACGCGCAGCGCACCGTGGGCGATTTTCTGCGCGATGCGCGAGAAGACGGCCTGCGCGCCACCCTGGCCGACCGCGGCATGTGGGGGCGCATGCGCATGACCCCCACCGACCTGTCCGATGTCAACGCCAACACCTACACCTACCTGCTCAATGGCGTGGCGCCGGCCGGCAACTGGACCGGGTTGTTCAAGCCAGGCGAAAAGGTGTTGCTGCGCTTCATCAACGGCTCGTCGATGACCTACTTCGACATCCGTATTCCCGGCCTGCGAATGACCGTGGTGGCCGCCGATGGGCAATACGTGCATCCGGTCAGCGTGGACGAATTGCGCATCGCCGCGGCCGAGACCTTCGACGTCATCGTCGAACCGCTCGGCCAGGACGCGTTTACGTTATTCGCGCAGGACATGGGCCGCACCGGCTTTGCCTGCGGCACGCTGGCAGTGCAACACGGCTTGCAGGCGCCGATTCCGGCACTGGATCCGCGCGCCATCCTGACCATGCAGGACATGGGGCATGGCGAGGGGACGCACCACGCGCTGCCCGCAATGCACGGCGCGCCCGGGATGCTGGCGGCGCATGGGATGCACACCATGCACTCGCACGACGACGCCCAGGCGCACGCCAAGGCGCCGCATCATCCCGCCAGCGAAACCGGCAACCCGCTGATCGACATGCGCAGCAATGCCACCGCACCGCGCCTGGACGACCCCGGCGTGGGCCTGCGCGGCAACGGCCGCCGCGTGCTGTGCTACGCCGATCTGCATAGCATGTTCGACGATCCGGATGGGCGTGAACCCGGGCGCGACATCGAGCTGCATCTGACCGGGCATATGGAAAAATTCGCCTGGTCCTTCGATGGCATCGCGTTCGCTTCGGCGCAGCCCTTGCGTCTGCAATACGGCGAGCGGCTGCGCATCGTGCTGGTCAACGACACCATGATGCAGCACCCCATCCATCTACATGGCATGTGGAGCGATCTGGAAGATGCGCACGGCAACTTCCAGGTGCGCAAGCACACCATCGACATGCCGCCCGGCACCCGCCGCACCTACCGCGTGCGTGCCGATGCGCTCGGCCGCTGGGCGTATCACTGTCATCTGCTGTACCACATGGAAGCGGGGATGATGCGCGAAGTACGGGTGGAAGCATGAGCCGCTTTCGCATGCAGGCTTGGTTGGCGGCGGCGTTCTTGGCGAGCGCATCTGCGGTTGCGCAGGAGCATCAGCACGATGCGACGGAGCACGCACCGCAGGACATGCAGGACCAGGCGATGCAAGTGACCGATGGCGCGCATGAGACCCCTGCACCGGCTCGGGCCGCACACATGGATCACGCCCACCTGTTGCACACTGACACGGACGGTGGCGCCATGGACGATGAATCGATGAAGCATGGATCCATGGGCGATGCAGCCATGCACCACCAAGCGATGGATCACGCTTCGATGGATCACTCGAAGATGCACCATACGCAGCCCACGCACGCTGCACAAACTTCCGCATCACCCACCGAGACAGGCAGCGACCCGTTACCACGCGACCCCATTCCCCCACCCACGGCGGACGACATCGCCGCTGCATTCGCACCATTGCACACGCATACGATGCACTCGGCAGGAATCAACCACTATGTCCTGCTCGATCGGCTGGAAGCTTCCAACGCTGATCGCGGTAGCGGCCAGGCCTGGGACTCACGCGCCTGGATCGGCGGCGACATCGACCGGCTGTGGTTGCGCAGCGAAGGCGAACGGCACGACGGACGCACCGAATCTGCCTCGCTGGAAGCGTTCTATGGCCATGCCATTTCGCCGTGGTGGGATCTGCTTGTCGGCGCGCGCCAGGACATGGGTGCAGGCGAACATCGCAGCTGGGCGGCTTTCGGCGTGCAAGGCCTGGCGCCTTACAAGTTCGAAACCGAAGCCACGCTGCATGCGGGTACCGGCAGCCGCGCGGCGCTACGCCTGGAAGGCGAATACGAAGTCCTGCTGACCAACCGCCTGATCCTGCAGCCGCGCGTGGAAGCCGACATCGCGCTCACCGACGACAACCGCCGTGGCATCGGCAGCGGCCTGGAAAAGGTCGAACTTGGCTTGCGCCTACGCTACGAAATCACCCGCCGCTTCGCGTCGTACATCGGCTGGGTGCACAGCCGCAGTTTCGGCAATAACGCACAGCGCGCCGCGATGGACGCTGCCGCCGCGCGCGACAGCCGCTTCGTTGCCGGTGTGCGCATATGGTTTTGAGACAGTGGCACCGTGCATGGGCAGATGCAGTTGGCCCTCTCCTCAACGCTAGCGCATCCCATCCGCTGCCATTGGTCCATGACGCGCCGACAACCCTGCCCTGGCTAACATCGCCCATTCGCGCAACACCCTGCGCCCCTATCCACACCGGGAGACCGCCATGCCTTTGAACGATCTGCAACACGTGCCAGGCGCCAATGCCGCGTCCGCCGACACGCACGGCTTCGTGTTCAACCACACCATGCTGCGCGTGAAAGATGCAACGCAGTCACTGGATTTCTATACGCGCGTCCTGGGCTTCCGCCTGCTTGAAGCACGCGATTTTGCCGACGCAAAATTCAGCCTGTATTTTCTCGCGCTGCTGCCCGAAGGCACTGCCATTCCCGAGGACGACGCGCAGCGTCGCTTGTGGATGGCCGGTATTCCCGGCGTGCTCGAACTCACCCACAACCACGGCACGGAAACCCAGGATGGCCCGGTCTATCACGACGGCAACAGCGACCCGCGCGGTTTCGGCCATATCTGTATTTCGGTGCCGGATATCCATGCCGCCTGCGCACGCTTCGACAATCTCAACGTGCCATATCAAAAACGCCTGGAAGACGGCCGCATGAAGCACCTGGCCTTCATCAAGGATCCGGACGGTTACTGGGTGGAGATCATCTCCAATACGCCCTTGGCATAAGTCCGCAGCTCAGCGGCAAGCTGGCCGTCGACGGGGACGGCAATGGCAACCGGCGGATGCGCAGGCCGAACGCACGCATCCGCTACTTCGAAGCCTCGCGCCGCAACCACGCGCGGGAACTGCAAGGCCCGGCGCAACGACTGGACACAACGGCGGGCTGGAGTAGACTTTCGCCGCCCTACGCAATGGATGCACCCCAATGCTCGTCAGGAAGATTTCACGGGTCCTTGCGCTAGCAACGATCGCCGCCTGCACGCAGGCGCCACCGGACGCCACCGCTCCGAAGACCGCCGCGGCCGCGGCCGGCACTCCCCAAAAACCGTCAGAAAAGGATGCATCTCCCATACAGGACGCAACCCAGGGATCGACTCAGCAACTGCAGCCGCCGCGGACTGACAGCGTGTTGTATTTCATCAGCAACGTGGACGGCGATGGCGCAACCTCCTACGAGGTCGCCAACGGCAGCTGGATTAACTATTGGTACGGCTTTCAGTTCGAATTCGGTGGTACGCGGTATTACACCGGCTTCGCCTGGGAAACGCCCGAACTCTACGGTGCCGAGCGCGAGAATCACTCCGCTGCCCCTGGTACCAAGGTGACACTTGCGCACGCCACGTTTGTAGCCAGCGAGCCGGGCAGCAAGTCCCCGTGGAAGCTGCTTGGCGCAGAGCCCTACATCGGCGAATTCGGTGGCGTGGAACAGGGCAACACGGTCGACACGACGCGTCAACCGCAGACCTTTGTCACCGACGACAGCCGGCTGGTGCTGGCCGTGCCGACGTGGAGCCTGCAGTCGGGCGTACGCATCCTTTCCTACGACGCACTCGTGTTCGACCCCAAGGAAACCGAGAACGTCAACGACAAGCATTGGACCTATATCGGCAACATTCCGGCAGGTGAGGACAACAGCGCCAATTGTGGCGAAGATGCGCCCGGGAAGATTGCCTGCGTCAAGAACAGCAGCACGCTTGCGTTCGTCAAGCAGCCCGGCCTGTCCGCGTTGCGGGTAACCGTCTCTGCCGATCCGCCGACCAGCGGGGGTAGCGCGACGGTTGAATATCGCTACGATGCGGCCACGGCCAGCAAATCGTATTTGCCGACCCCGACGTCCCCCCGTCCTGA
>NZ_JFAQ01000265.1 GCF_001304695.1 Xanthomonas axonopodis | reverse complement strand
CATGGGCAAGCTGCGTATCCGCTTCGAACGCCGCATCGATATCCACTTAGCGTTGCTCTCGCTCGCATGCTCCATCATCTGCTTACGCATGCTTCCTGGGTTTTGTTAGCCGCTCTAAATGCATCCTTCTCACGGCACTGGTCGCGCTTCTGGCCGGTTGCGGGATGACACGCAGCGCGACGATTTCCTTGTCGACCTTCGACGCGCCACGCGATGGGCTGCGTGCGCGTATCCGCTTGGTCACCGAGCGACCCGCACCTGTGCTTTTCCAAACCGCGCATGCGTCGGCGGAACGCTACGCGGCGCCGGCATTGCGCCAGGCTCGCGGCCCGGTCCGTTCGGCACCGGCGCTGGGCAGAAGATTGGGATGCCTGCCGTTGCCGTCAGCGGAGGACGCTACGTGACTGAAACGCAAGTCAAGGCAGGCGAGCCGATCACCCTGTCCCTGTCGGCAGGTGGTTGCACGGACAACCGCTGCGTGATGAACGCACCGCTGTGTACCGTAAGTCGCAGTTTTGTCCCTGAGACCGGCCAGGATTATGTCGCTACCATCCTGTTGCATGGGCAGGAGTGCGAGGTGGAAATGTTCCGCATCGTCACCCAGAAGGGACGAACACGCCTCATGGCCGAGCAGACGGTGGCGGCATCGCGTTGCCCGGTTTCAAACTGAACGCCCTGACTTTCCCGCACCATACTCCCCGGTATACATTCGCGATCAGGCCGCCGACGGTGGCCCTAGCAACCCCTGGGAGGGGCACCATGCGCAAGACCTTCAAAACCCTGCTGCTCGCCCTGCCGCTGGCGGCCGCTTCGCTGATGGCCCATGCGGCCGATTCGCCGGTGGGCCGCTGGACGACCATCGACGACGAGACCGGCAAGCCCAAATCGGTGGTGCAGATCGAGCAGGCCGCCAACGGCACGCTGAGCGGCAAGGTGGTCGAGATCCTGCAGTCCAACCATGGGCCTAACCCGACCTGTGACAAATGCGATGGCGCGCTCAAGGGCAAGCCGATCAAGGGCATGACCATCCTGTGGGGCCTCAAGCCCGACGGCACCGCGGTGTGGAGCGGCGGTTCGGTACTCGACCCGGCCAAGGGCAAGACCTACAAGTCCAAGATCACCCTCACCGACGGCGGCAAGAAGCTGCAGATGCGCGGCTACGTCGGCATCGAAGCGCTGGGCCGTACCCAGACGTGGGTGCTTGAGTAGCCAGGATTCGGGATTGGTGATTTGCAAAAGCGCGGGCGCCCTTCGGGGCGCCCTTTTTGCGCGCAGGCGCATTTTGGGGCTTGCGCTGCAAGCAGGATCAACGGTTGCCGCTGCTGCAGAGATGGCTAACGCCGCGCGACTCGACGGGCAGGCGGCTTGATCCTGCTTTGACGAATCCCCAATCCCAATCCCGGCTCACGACTAATGCAATAATCCCGTGCCCCCCGCATTACGCCTGCCATGACCCGCACCGCACTCGTCACCACTGCCCTGCCGTACGCCAACGGCCCACTGCATCTTGGCCACTTGGTCGGCTACATCCAGGCCGATATCTGGGTGCGCGCGCGCCGGTTGCGCGGCGACAAGACCTGGTTCGTCTGTGCTGACGACACCCATGGCACGCCGATCATGCTGGCTGCTGAGAAGGCCGAGGTGACCCCGGAAGCCTTCATCGCCAGCATCCAGGCCAACCACGAGCGCGATTTCGCCGCGTTCGGAGTGACCTTCGACCATTACGATTCGACCAATTCGCCGGTCAATCGCGAGCTCACCGAAGCCTTCTACAGCAAGCTTGAGGCCGCCGGCCATATCAGCCGTCGCTCGGTGGCGCAGTTCTACGACCCGGCCAAGGGCATGTTCCTGCCGGATCGCTACATCAAGGGCATCTGCCCCAACTGCGGCAGCCCCGACCAGTACGGCGACAACTGCGAAGTCTGCGGCGCCACCTATGCGCCAACCGAGCTGAAAGAGCCCAAGTCGGTGATTTCCGGCGCCACGCCGGAGCTGCGCGATTCGGAGCATTTCTTCTTCGAGGTGGGCTATTTCGACGGCTTCCTGCGGGAGTGGCTGGCCGGCGACGTGGCACTGCCCTGCGTCAAGGCCAAGCTTAAGGAATGGCTGGACACCGAGGGCGGCCTGCGCGCCTGGAACATCTCGCGCGATGCGCCGTATTTCGGCTTCCAGATTCCCAGCCAGCCGAGCAAGTATTTCTACGTGTGGCTGGATGCGCCGATCGGCTACCTGTGCAGCTTCAAGACGCTGTGCGCGCAGATGGGCGAAGACTTCGAAGCACATCTCGCCGCCGGTACGCAGACCGAGCTGCATCACTTCATCGGCAAGGACATCGTCAATTTCCACGGCCTGTTCTGGCCGGCGGTGCTGCACGGCACTGGTCATCGCGCGCCGACCCGGCTGCACGTCAACGGCTATCTGACCGTGGACGGCGCCAAGATGTCTAAGTCGCGCGGCACCTTCGTGATGGCGCGGACCTTCCTGGATGTCGGCCTGGAGCCGGAAGCGCTGCGTTATTACTTCGCGGCCAAGTCTTCCGGCGGCGTGGACGACCTGGACCTGAACCTGGGCGATTTCATCGCACGGGTCAATGCGGACCTGGTCGGCAAGTTCGTCAACCTGGCCAGCCGCTGCGCGGGCTTCATCGGCAAGTGCTTCGACGGCAAGCTGGCTGATGCGCTACCCGATGCCGCCCAGTACGACCGCTTCGTCGCTGCCCTGGCACCGATTCGCGAGGCCTACGAACGCAACGATGCGGCCAGCGCGATCCGCCAGACCATGGCGCTGGCCGACGAGGCCAACAAATACATCGATGACACCAAGCCGTGGGTGATCGCCAAGCAGGACGGCGCCGACGCGCAGCTGCAGTCGGTCTGCACGCAGGGCCTGAACCTGTTCCGCATCCTGGTCGCCGGCCTCAAGCCGATCCTGCCGCGCACTTGCGCCGAAGCCGAAGCCTTCCTGTCGGCGCCGATGACTAGCTGGGAAGACGTCGCCCGCCCGCTAACAGCGCACACGATCCAGCCCTACGCCGCCCTGTTTACCCGTATCGACCCCAAATTGATCTACGCCATGACCGACGCCTCCAAGGACACCCTCGCCGCACCTGCAGCACCGGCTACCAGCTCCAAGCCTGCACCGGCCAAGGCGGACGCAAAGCCTAGCGCCGTTGCGAATCCCGAATCCCCAATCTCCAATCCCG
>NZ_JFAQ01000264.1 GCF_001304695.1 Xanthomonas axonopodis | reverse complement strand
GCTGTTCGTGCTGTTCGTGCTGTTCGTGCTGTTTGTGTTCGGTGATGTCGCGCGTGGCGCCAGCGATCGCTTCGACCTTGCCATCGGGACCGAATACCGGGGTAAAGATGTAGTCGTAGAAACGCAGGCCCTTGGTCGTATGCGGAAACGGCACTTCGCCGCGCACCGTTTGGCCTGTTGCGATCACCCGCTCGATTTCCTCATCGTGCATGGCCGCGTGCCAGGGCTCATACCCCAATTCCAGGCAGGTCTTGCCGCAAGCGTCTTCCCAGCGCATGCCCCACATAGTCAACAGTGCCTGATTGGTGTAGACGAAGCGGTGCTGGAGATCGAATACGTATAAAAGATCCGGTGTCGCCTGTAGCAGAGCCTCGTAAATGCGCGACTTCGCTGCGTCTTCCTGATGCTCGGCCATTACGTCATGGTCCTGAAATTGAAGCGAACGATAAATGGACCCACGTGAACGCCCCGATCATGCGGATTTGACGCGCGAATGGAGCGCAAAGCGCCCGCCGCCGCCCGAGAAAACGGACAGCGATGGGCACGATCGCGCAAACGCATCCCATCCGTCCGTGCCTGCACAGGCCGAATCTGCGCCAGCCGAATCCGCGCCGGCGATCGACCGCCCGGTCGCCCTGCACCGCCGTCCCTGATAGCCTTCGGCCCTATTCCGCCGTGATCGCCGATCTGTCATGAAAAAAGCCGTTGTTCTGTTGTCCGGTGGCATGGATTCCGCCGCCGTCATCGCACTTGCGCAGGAACAGGGCTTTGCCGTCTACGCGCTGAGCGTGCGCTATGGCCAGCGCCATAAGTCGGAACTGGACGCCGCCGCGCGCGTTGCCGCCGCGCAGGGCGTCATCGCCCACAAGGTGGTCGATGTGGATCTGCGTAGCATCGGCGGCTCGGCGCTGACCGACGACATCGACGTCCCCGACGCCGGCGGCGACGGCATCCCGGTCACGTATGTGCCTGCGCGCAACACCATCATGCTGTCGCTGGCGCTCGGTTGGGCCGAGGTCATCGGTGCAAACGACCTGTTCTGCGGCGTCAACGCGGTGGATTACTCGGGCTACCCGGATTGCCGTCCCGAGTTCGTGCGCGCCTTTGAAGTGCTGGCCAACCTGGCGACCAAGGCAGGCGTGGAAGGCGCGGGTCTGCGCGTGCACGCACCGCTGCAGTTCCTCAGCAAGGCCGACATCGTCCGTGAAGGCGTGCGCCTGGGCGTGGACTTCGGCCTCACCGTCTCCTGCTATCGCGCCGATGCGGATGGGCGCGCCTGCGGCCACTGCGACGCCTGCCGCCTGCGCGCGGCCGGCTTCGCCGATGCCGGTATTCCCGACCCCACGCATTACGCCATTTTGTCTTGACGCTCGCGTAGGGTAGAATGCGCACCCCCGGCGCAATGTCGGGTCAGTGGGCCGTTAGCTCAGTCGGTAGAGCAGAAGACTTTTAATCTTTTGGTCGATGGTTCGAATCCATCACGGCCCACCATATCCAGCAAGGCTTCAGCGAACTTCATCGCTGCGCAAGAAGGCATCCGCTCCGCCATTCCGCAATGTTCGGTCGCCCTGCAAGCCTGCAGGTACCGATGCACCGCTACGTCATCGCGGTGCGTCTCACGGGTCTTTGGCCACCTTGTGGGATCGCCCGCTGCCTGAGCAGATCGACACACCGCCCATTTCTTTTGCCAGCGCAAGGCAGTCGCCTGACGCATTGCGCTACGTGCCTGATCCTCAGCGCCCAGGCTCGTCGTTCCACAGCAGTTTGTGCAACTGCATCCGGAAGCGCACGGGCAAGCGGTCGGCCACGATCCAGTCGGCCAGCTGGCGCGGGTCCAGCTCGCTTTTGCTGGGCGAAAACCACACCGTGCAGCGGCGATCCAGGGCATGCGTGGCGGCGATCTCCCGCGACCATTCGTAGTCGGCGCGGCTGCAAATCACGAACTTGATCTGGTCGCGTGCGGTCAGCAGCGGCAGGTTTTCCCAGCGATTGCGCGCCTCTTCGCCGGATGCGGGCGTCTTGATGTCGACCACGCGCGAGACGCGCGGATCGACGGCAGACACGTCCAGCGCACCGGAGGTTTCCAACGAGACGTCGTAACCGGCGTCGCAGAGCTTCTCCAGCAGTACCAGGCAACGCTTCTGCGCCAACGGCTCGCCACCGGTCACGCAGACATGGCGCACGCCATGACTGGCGACTTCGGCAACGATTGCGTCAATGTCATGCCACTGCCCGCCATGGAACGCGTAGGCGGTGTCGCAGTACAGGCAGCGCAACGGGCAGCCGGTCAGGCGCACGAACACTGTCGGCCAGCCAGCAGCGTCGGCCTCGCCTTGCAGGGACAAAAAGATTTCGGTGATCTTCAATCGCGGCAATGGCGATTGGACGATCTCGCTGGGGACGGCGGCGGCGTTCATGGGCAAAGTATGCGCCGTGCCGACCGGCACAGACGCGCAGGCTCAGCGCAGTTGCTGGCCGAGACGGATGGACTGCAGGCGCTCCTGCGCAACGCGTGCCGCGTCGGAGCCGGGGTACTGCGCGGCGACCTGCTGCAAGGTCTGCTGGGCCTCGTTGTTCTTGCCTTCGCCGTACTGCGACAGGCCAAGCTTCAACAAGCCGCCGGCGGCCTTGTCATGCGTGGGATAACGGCTGACGAGATCGCGAAACTGCGTCTCGGCAAGCTGGAAATTACGGGTGGCGTAATAGCTCTCACCCAGCCAATACAGGGCATTGGGGGTGTAGACGCCGTTGGGATAGAGCTCCAGAAAGCTCAGGAACAACTGCGACGCATCGTCGTACTTGCCGTTCTTCAACGCATCGAACGCCACGTTGTAGGCAGTGCGTTCGTCGTTGCTGATGGCCAGGGTGCCCGGGTCGCCATGGACGGTGGGCGGCTTCTCGGAAGTTGCCGCCGCTGCGGGCCGCTCGGCAGGGGCCGGGGTTACGCTGCCGGTCGCTGCGGGCAATGGCGGTGTTGCGCCACCTGCACCTTCCAACCGGTTCAAGCGACCATCCAGGTCCAGATATTGGTCCTTGGACTGCTGCTTGAGTTGCTCATTGTCGTGCTGCAGCTGTTCGACGGTCGACCGCAATGCCTGCAGGTCCGAACGCGCCTGCTGCAGCTGATTGAGGAGATCGTTGTTGGCCTGACTATTGGCCTGCTGCTGCTCGAGCACGGCCACACGATCAGCGAGACTGGCTCGCTGGGCGTATGCCGGCGCGGCGACCACAAGGGCCGCCGCGACGAACAGGGATGTCACTCGAAAGCGCATCGCTTCTTACTGAGCCGTGTACACGATTTCGACGCGACGGTTCTGCGACCAGCAGGACTCGTTCGACTCGGTACAGACCGGACGCTCTTCGCCGTAGCTGACAACGGTCAGCTGGCTGGCAGAGCCGCCGGCAGCCTGCAACGAGGACGACACGGCATTGCCGCGACGCTCGCCCAGACCCATGTTGTACTCACGCGAGCCGCGCTCGTCCGCATTGCCCTGCAGGGTGATGCGCGAGGAAGGACGGTCACGCAGGTACTTGGCGTGGCAAGCCATGATGGCCTGGAATTCCGGCTTCAGGGAGTCCTGATCAAGATCGAAGTAAACAACGCGCTGACGCAGGCAGGCATCGGTATCCAGGTCGCCCGGGCCGTACAGGCCAGAGGTGGACGGGCCGGTGGGAACCGAAGAACCAGCGGTGGTATCGGTCGCAGGAGGCGGAGTTTCCTTCACCTTCTTCGAGCAACCAGCCAGTACAGCAACGGACAGCAGAGAGACAAGCAAGACGCGGGTGGACTTGTTCATGGGGTACCTATGGAGGCTCTGGGCCAATGAGTGGTTTAACGCAGCGAAATATTAACATTAATGCGCGGTTCGGTAAGGCCCCCATGCGGGTTCTCTCACATCGCCGTCTGCCAGCACCAGACGCTGGCGGACCCGAGCGTCGGAAGAGACGGCGTACAGCACGCCACGGCCACCTTCGCGTGCGGCGTACAACACCATGCTGGCGTTAGGCGCAAAGCTCGGCGACTCGTCCAGCGAACCCGGCGACAACGTGCTCCAGCTGGGCGAACCCAGGCTGCGGTCCATCATCGCGATGCGGTAGGTGTTGCCGCTGCCCTGCGCCACGGCGATCTTCTTGCCGTCGAAGGACACGCTGGCGGTGGCGTTGTAGTTACCCTGGAAGGTCACGCGGTTGGCGCTGCCGCCGCTGGCCGCCACCTGATAGATCTGCGGACGACCGCCGCGATCGGAGGTGAAGTAGATGCTGCCGCCATCCGGCGCCCAGGTCGGCTCGGTGTCGATGCCGAAGTGGTTGGTGAGCTGGGTCAGCTGCTTGCTTCCCAGATCCATCACGTAGATTTCCGGGTTACCGCTGCGCGACAGTGCCAGTGCCAGGCGACGGCCGTCGGGCGAGAACGACGGTGCACCGTTGATGCCGCGGAAACTGGACACCAGTTCGCGAGCGCCGGTG
The DNA here is from genome assembly GCF_001304695.1 of Xanthomonas axonopodis. Lineage (GTDB taxonomy): Bacteria > Pseudomonadota > Gammaproteobacteria > Xanthomonadales > Xanthomonadaceae > Xanthomonas > Xanthomonas axonopodis. Next base: position 14,947 of record NZ_JFAQ01000264.1, on the reverse strand, counting down.
GCGATGTCCTGCAAATAAATCGAAGAGTTGCCGCGCTCAAAGCTCACATACGCCAGCTTCTTGCCGTCCGGGCTCCAGTTCGGCGACAGCAGCGGCTCGGCCGAACGCACGATGGTCTGCGGGTTATAGCCGTCCGAGTCGGCCACCATCAGCGCATAGCGCATGGCGCCGCCCTTGCCGCTGGCGGTCACATAGGCAATGCGGGTCCAGAAGGCGCCGCGCACGCCAGTGATTTTTTCGTAGATGGCATCGGCCATCTGGTGCGAAACATCGCGCATTGCGTTGGCACGCGCGGTCATCGCCAGGCCAAGCATGCGCTCGCCCTTGGCCACGTCGAACAACTCGTATTCGACACGATAGGCACCTTCGCCGGCATCCATGACACGGCCGACCACGATGTAGTTCTGCTTGAGGGTGCGCCAGGTCTGGAACTGCACTTCGGTGCCACGGGTCGGCTTTTCGACGATCTGCGCGGCCGGCAGCGTGCGGAATTGGCCGGAGCGATCCAGGTCGGCGCAGACCACGGCGGACACGTCGGTCTGCGGCGCGGTGCCCGAGCCCTGATACGGCATCGGAATGACGGCGATCGGCGTGGCAGACGCGCTACCGCCGACGATATCGATGGTGAGGCCTTGCTGCTGCGCGAGTGCGCTCAGCGGCAACAACAGGGCGGTCAAGGCAGCTAGCCAACGCAGCGGTTTTTTCATGGACGGCTCGGATTGGGCAGGAAAAAGTGTGCAAGGGATAGCAATCAACGCGTGAACATACTGGCAATCGTGAATGAGGTGACGTGAAAACGGAGCGAGCGATGGTGTAGCGACATAAATTGGTCGATGATGTGTGGCGACCCAAGCTGCGGCGCCAGTGGCAGCCGCAGCCCGACGACGGTTACTGATCCTGCGCGGTGAACACAAAGGTCAGGTTGCGCTGGAACACCGATTCGAACCCGCGGTAAGGCAATGGCTGGGCACTCAACACGGCGGCTTCGATCGAACGCTGGCCAGCCTCGTCGTAGGGACAGCCCGGCGCCACCTTGGCCTCCATTACGCTGCCGCCCGGCAACTGGCGGATGTTGATGGTGCATTTCTGGCCTGGCGGCACCGACGGCGGACGCACCCACTGCGCCAGCACTTTCTGCTGGATCGCCGCAGCGTACTTGGCCGACAGGTCGGTACTGGTACCGCCCTGCCCTGCGGTCGGCTGCGCACTGGTCGCAGCGGCCGCGGAGGCCTGCTGCGCACGTGCGGCGGCGACCTGGCGCAACTTCTGCTCGGCCAGCGCCATTTCCTTATCGGCTTGCGCACGCTGACGACGGATATCGGCGATCTTCTTCTGGCGTTCGGCCTCTTCGGCGGCCTGCTGTGCAGCCGCCTGTTTCTTCTTGGCGTCGGCTTCTTCCTGCTGCTTGGCAAGGCGCAATTTCTGCTCGGCCTCTTCCTGGCGTTTGCGCTCGGTCAGGTCGATCTGCTCCTGGCGGCGCTTGGCCTCCTGTTCCTGCTTGGCCTTTTCTGCGGAAATGGCCAATGCATCCACGCGCTCCTGGTCGACCTTGTCGGGCTGGGCGACGCGCTCCTGTGCCTGCACCTGCTGGGGCGTGGGCGCGTCCTGCGGGCGCGGCTCTGGGATCGGCTGCGGCGGCGGCACGCTGTCTTCGGGTGCAGGTTCGGGCAATGGCGCGGGCGGCGGCGGCGTTTCGACCGGCGTGGCTTTCAACGCCTGGCGTGCAACCCGCGCTTCGGCTGCGGACACGTCCAGCGAGGCTTCCATGCTGGGGTCGCCCGCTGCCGGCTCCACCGAGCGTTCGGGCGACCACAGCCAGCCGGCGATGAATACCAGCGCGACCAGGACGTGCACGACCAATGCCAGGACGACCGGTCGAAACCAGCCGTCGTCGCGCGCCGTCTGCGTGGGGAGTGCGTCAGCGTGCATTGCTGCCTGCGGTGCCGCCGGAATCGGAAATCAGGCCTACCTTCTCGACCTTGGCCTGCTTGAGCACGTCGATGGCATCCATGATCTTCTGGTACGGCGCGGCGCGATCGCCCGCCACCACCACGCGTGCGTCCTTGTCTTGCGCCACGATGGCAGCCAGCTGTGCCTGCAGCGCGGCCACGTCCATCGCCTGCGGCTTGCCCTTGGGCAGTTGCAGGGCCAATTTGCCATCGGCAGCGACCACCACCACCACCGGGTCCTGCTTGCTCTCCAGCGCCTTGGCGCGCGAACTGGGCAGGCTGACGTCGGTGCTCAGGGTCAGCAACGGTGCAGTGACCATAAAGATGATCAGCAACACCAGCATCACGTCGATATACGGCACGACGTTGATGTCGGATTTGAGCTTGCGCTTCTTACGACGGGAAATACCGGAGATCATCGCGAAACGTTCCTAATAAGTCCTCGGCGCCGGCTGGCGCTGCGCTCGCACGGTGCCCGGAAGGGACACCTGCAAGTGCACTGCGCACCGACGCGGCTGGCCCTGCCGGACACTTCCCGCGTCACGCCGTGCGGGAACATGCCGGAAGCGCGCATCACTCGTCCGCGCCGGCCTGGCGCTGCAGGATGGAGCTGAACTCGTCGGCGAAGGTCTCATAGCGCACCGACAGCCGTTCCACGCGGGTGGTGAAGCGGTTGTAGGCCCACACGGCCGGAATCGCCACGAACAGACCGATGGCGGTGGCGAACAATGCTTCGGAGATACCCGGCGCCACGGCCGCAATACCGGCCTGCTCGCCGCTGCTGACCATGTCGTGCATGGTCACCATGATGCCGAACACGGTGCCGACCAGGCCGACATACGGCGCAGTGGAGCCGATGTTGGCCAGCAGCTCGAGATTGCGCTCGAGCTGATCGACTTCACGGGTGAACGCGGTGCGCATGGCGCGCTGCGCGCCTTCCAATTGCACGCGCGCATCCAGATGGCGACGGTCGCGCAACCGCGAAAACTCGCGGAAGCCGCTTTCGAACATCGACTCCAGACCGCCGACGGTCCGGTTGCGGTCGGTTGCCGAGGCGTACAGCTTGGCCAGATCCGCACCGGACCAGAAGCGGTTTTCGAACTCGTCCGCCTCGCGATTGGCCAGCTTGAACGCACGCGCCTTGCGGAAAATGATCACCCAGCTGATGAACGAGCCGATCAGCAGCAGCAGCACGATAATCTTGACCGGGATGCTGGCGCGCAGGATCAGGTCCACATAGTTGATGCTGCCGTTGTGCGCCACGCTGGCGGTCTGCGCCGCGGCAGCGGCGACGTCCTGCGGCAGTGCTTCCACTACCGTGTCCTGCAGGGCCAGGAGCAATGCAATCGACATCCGTTCGTTCCTCAGTAATCGGGTTCTGGGGTTTCTAGAGCTTTCAACACGTCATACAGCGCATCGTCCATGCCGCGCGGACGGAAGTCGCCGGTACCGAGCGCGGCAATGCGCACCTCGGCGGTCAGCAGCACTTCGCCTTCGCGACGGACCGATTGCGCGAATAGCAGGCTGGCCCGTCTGCATCGCAGCAACACCGCCGACACTGACAGCGCGTCGTCGAGCCGGGCCGGCTTGAGGAAATCCAGTTGCATCGAGCGGACCGCAAACACCAGATCGTGCTCCTGGCGCATACGCTCCTGCCCGTAACCGAGCGCGCGCATCCACTCCGTGCGCGCACGTTCCATGAAGGCAACGTAGCGCGCGTGGTAGACCACCCCGCCGGCGTCGGTATCTTCCCAGTAGACGCGTGTCGGCCAACTGAATACAGGTGGGGATTCGGAATTCGGGGATCGGGAATCGGCGGTCATGGGCATGGATTTTCTGTCGAGACGGCCCGGGCGAGCGACCAACTGAGCACTATCAAAACAGCTCTCCCGGTTCGCCAATGCCCGGGGCGCGGTCGCGCGGTGGTTTCAGGCCCAGATGCAGATAGGCCTTGGGCGTGACCATGCGGCCGCGCGCGGTGCGGATTAGAAAGCCCTGCTGGATCAAGTACGGCTCGATCACGTCTTCCAGCGTGCCGCGCTCTTCCGACAGCGAGGCGGCCAGCGATTCCACGCCGACCGGGCCGCCGTCGAAGTGGTCGACGATGGTGCGCAACATGCGGAGGTCGAGCTCGTCAAAGCCTTCCGGGTCGACCTTGAGCATCTGCATGGCAGCCTGCGCCACCGGCAGATCGATATGCCCGGCCGCCTTGACCTGGGCGTAGTCACGCACGCGACGCAGCAAGCGATTGGCGATACGCGGGGTGCCGCGCGCACGGCGTGCGATTTCCGCCGCGCCGTCGGGCGTGCAGTCGATGCCGAGAATGGCCGCCGAGCGGATCACGATGCGGGTCAGTTCCTGCGGGGAGTAGAACTCCAGCCGCTGCACGATGCCGAAGCGGTCGCGCAGCGGTGCGGTCAGCAACCCGGCGCGCGTGGTGGCCCCGATCAGGGTGAACGGCGGCAGATCGATCTTGATCGAACGCGCAGCCGGGCCGTCGCCGATCATGATGTCGATCTGGAAATCTTCCATCGCCGGATACAGCACTTCTTCCACCACCGGCGAGAGGCGATGGATTTCGTCGATGAACAACACATCGTACGGCTGCAAGTTGGTCAGCAACGCCGCAAGATCGCCGGCCTTTTCGATCACCGGGCCGGAGGTCACGCGCAGGCTCACGCCCAGCTCGTTGGCGATGACGTGACTCAGTGTCGTCTTGCCGAGCCCGGGCGGGCCGAAGATCAGCACATGATCCATCGCCTCGCCACGCGCCTTGGCGGCCTGGATGTAGATCTCCATCTGCTCGCGCACCGGCTGCTGGCCGAGATAGTCGGCCAGACGCTTGGGACGAATGCTCGCATCGGCGGCGTCGTCTTCGCGGGTGGAGCTGCTGGCGATGATGCGCTGCTCGGTCATCCCGCCATCTTCGCATGCCGCGCGCGGATGGCCCAACCTCTAGAGCTCAAGCTCGGCTTGCCGCAGGACGCCGAAGAAGGCATCGAAGCTCGCTGCGCGCCAGATCGGCACCAGTCCATCCCAGGTCTCGAAATAGACGACCTCCGGCTTGCACTGCGGTCCGCGTGCGCGATAGTCCAGGCACAGCAGGCAGTCGACGTTGTGGCAAGCCAGCACCAGCACCTGATCCAGGCCGGCGTGCAGGCAGGCTGCTGCGCTGAAGTCATTCCGGTCTTCGAAGGCATCGGCAAAATCCAACACGCTGCGGATTTGCGCCAGCTGCGACAGATCGCGATCCACCAGCACACATTCCCAATCCACGTAGCGATCGGACGGAAAGCGGGTTCGCGGCACCCAGAACCAGCCGGTGTCGCCGCCGTCCTGCACGGCATACAGCCGCTTGAACAGCTCCGGCAGTCGCACACCCAGCCGTGCCTCGGCCGCGGCAAAGGCATCGCCGTCCGCAGCGGCTGCATGCTCGTTCCAGTGGCCGGGCCGCTCCAGAACGTGATCACTGCGGGTGGCTGCGGCTGCCACTGCACAGTGTCTCCACCGTACTTGGACTGCAATGCGGGTGACCATCACACGACATCGACCAGTTGCGCTAGCAGATCATCCACATTGGCGAACACGGCCAGCCGGCGCTTGTTGCCCGCATCGACATAGACCAGGGTGGGCTCGGCATCGGGTGCGGAGTAGTCCAGGCACAGCGCACGACTGGGCGAACGGTCATCGGCCGCGATGGCGATCAGGCGGCGGTCGTCGCCACCTTCCGCCAAACCGTCATAGGCATCGTCACGATAATCCTGGCGGGGCGCGCACCTCGGCGAAGGAGAACCGGTCCGCACAGCCAAGCAGGCGCGCACGCGGGATCAGCCACTTGGCCTTGAGCCAGTTGTCCGGCTCCTCAAGGGACTGCCCCCGTGCCATCTGCACCGCGCCACCGTCATAGCGTGCATACAACTCCAGCAGCCAGCCCGGCAGGCGTATCCCGAGCCGCGCCTGGGCCGCTGCGATCGCAGCGTCGGTCGCTGGCATGCGCCCGAGCTTGAGTGGTTCATCCCGGAGGGTGTCCAGGCTCGGGGAGCGCCCGTAGACCATCCACGTGAGCGCTGCCATGCCTAGATCTCGACTTGTGCGCCCAGCTCCACCAGGCGGTTGCCGGGGATGCGGAAGAATCCGGTGGCCGGGGCGGCATTGCGGTGCATCAGGGCGAACAGCTTGTCGCGCCAGATCGGCATGCCGCGATTGGCGCTGGCCACGATAGTTTCGCGACTGGCGAAATAGGTGGTGTCCATCGGATCGAAATAGATCCCGCCCTGATCGCAGGAGCGCATCAACGCCAGCGGCACGTCCGGGGTCTCCATGAAACCGAAGCGCACATGCACGCGGTAGAACTCGTCGCCGATCGCGTCGATCTTCAGCCGCTTCCCGGCGGCCGCGTACGGCACCTGCAGGGTCTCCACGGTCAGGAATACATTGCGTTCGTGCAGCACCTTGTTGTGCTTGAGGTTATGCATCAGCGCGTGCGGCACCACCATCGGGTCGGCGGTCAGGAACACTGCCGTGCCGGGCACGCGCAGTGGTGGCGCAAGCATCAACCCGGGCAGGAAGGTGTCCAGCTTGATACCGTCCTTGCGGATCTCGTCGTGCAGCAACTTGCGGCCGCGGCGCCAGGTACGCATCAGGATGAACAGGATCAGGCCCAGCAACAACGGGAACCAGGCGCCGTCCAGGAACTTGATGATGTTGGCGTAGAAGAACGCGCAGTCCACCGCCAGAAACATTAGCGCGAACAACCACAGCAGCGGCGCCGGCACGCGCGGGTTGGCACGCGCGTAGATGATCATCAACACGGTGGTGATCAGCATGGTGCCGGTCACCGAAACGCCGTACGCGGTGGCCAGCGAGGCCGAGTCGCCGAAACCGATCACTGCCACTGCCACCAATGTTAGCAGGCACCAATTCACCGCCGGCACATAGATCTGGCCGATGGTGGAGTGCGAGGTATGGCGAATGTGCATGCGCGGGATGTAGCCGAGCTGCATGGCCTGGCTGGCCACCGAATAGGCGCCGGTGATCAGCGCCTGCGAGGCGATCACCGTGGCCGCGGTGGCCAGCACGATCATCGGGTACAGCGCCCACTCCGGCACCGCCTCGTAGAACGGGTTGCTGACCGCGGCCGGATTGCGCAGCACCAGCGCGCCCTGCCCCAGGTAGGTCAAGGTCAGCATCGGCAACACCACGAACTGCCACGAGCGACGGATCGCCTTGGCGCCGAAATGGCCCATGTCCGCGTACAGCGCTTCGCCGCCGGTCACCGCCAGCACCACCGCGCCCAGCACGAACACCGCATGCCAGTTGTGTTGCGCGAAGAAGCGCACGCCCCACCACGGATTCAGCGCATGCAGCACTTCCGGTGCGCGGGCCATGTTGTAGACGCCGATCGCGCCCAACGCGAAGAACCAGAGCAGGGTGATCGGCCCGAATGCCTTGCCGACACGTTCGGTGCCGAAGCGCTGCGCCAGGAACAGCATGCCCAGCACTACCAAAGTGATCGGCACCACGAACGGCTTGAGCTTGGGCGCGGCCACCTCCAGGCCCTCCACCGCCGACAGCACCGAAATTGCCGGGGTGATGACGCCGTCGCCAAAGAACAGCGAGGCACCGAAGATGCCGAGGATGCCGACCACATACATCGAGCGCGAACCGCCCGGCAGGGTGCGTTGCGCCAGCGCGGTCAGCGCCATGATGCCGCCCTCGCCGTCGTTGTCGGCACGCATGATCACGGTGACGTATTTGAGCGTGACCACCAGCATCAGCGCCCAGAACACCAGCGACAGGATGCCCAGCACGGTGTCGTGGTCCGGGGTCAGCCCGTAGTGCGGCGAAAACGCTTCCTTGAGCGTATACAGCGGGCTGGTACCGATATCGCCGAAGACGACGCCGATCGCGCCGATGACCAGGGCGGTCTGGCTATTGGCGGGCGCGTGGCTGGAGCCGGCTGATTTGGGGGTGTGGGACATGAGGTGGGCAGTTTTCGCCAGACAGCGTGAAGATGATGAGGGAGACAGCACCTGTCGAAGGTGCCTGCACTGAGGTCTCAGGCACCGAAGGTACGGGCTGGCCGCGGGCAAGGATGCGCAGTGTACGAGCCGCCCCTGTCGATGCCGAGTGCCGGCCGCGCCCGCTTTACGGCCGGGCGATGGTTCGCGGCCGCGCTCAGCGCAGCGCGGCTTGCAGCGCCTTGCGAATGACCGTCGCGACCTCGTCGCCTTCTGCACCGGCGTCGCGCGCCATGCGGGCGGCCTCGGCGGGCCTGTAGCCCAGCTGTTGCAAGGCCACGGTGGCCTCGGAAACGGCGTCGGGCCCCAGTTGGCCGGTGATCGGAGCGCCGCTGCTGAAATCGGCGGCGCGATCACGCAGTTCCACCACCATGCGCTCAGCGGTCTTCTTGCCGATGCCGGGAATGCGCGTCAGCGCGGTGATGTCGCCGCTGGTGATCAGGCGGGCGAACTCGTCCACGCTGACCCCGGACAAGACCGCCAGCGCGATCTTGGCGCCGATGCCGGTGACCTTCTGCACGTCGCGGAACAGCCGCCGTTCTCCCTCGCGCAGGAAGCCGTACAGCGACACGCTGTCTTCCTTTTGCGCGTAATGGGTAAACAGGATCACGTCGCGGCCGACATCGGGCAGGTCGTAGAAGGTGCTCATCGGCGCCTCCAGCTCATACCCCACCCCACCCACGTCGATCACCAGCCACGGCGGCTGCTTGTAGGCCAGGATCCCGCGCAGACGGCCGATCATTGCGCACCGCCTGTGCGGTGCCGGGATTGGGGATTGGGGATTGGGGATTGGTTATTTCCCTCGCGGCCGTTAACGACTGCCGCATACAGCCCCATCAACTCAGCGCAGGCGGACCCGCTCTTGCGAATCCCCAATCCCAAATCCCGATTCCCGATTCTCATTTCTTGCGGCTCCAGGCCTGTTGGGTATTGACGCCCAGGCGTTGCGCAGTGGCGCGCACGTGGGCGTGAGTGATGGCAACCGCCAATGCGTCGGCGGCGTCGGGCTGCAACTTGCCTTTCAGGTTGAGCATGATGCCGACCATGTGCTGCACCTGCACCTTGTCCGCGCCGCCCTTGCCGACCAGCGCCAGCTTGACTTCGGTGGCGGCGTACTCGTGCACCGGCAGGTCGCGCATGACCACCGCGCAGATCGCCGCGCCGCGCGCGTGGCCGAGCTTGAGCGCCGAAGCGGCACTCTTGCCCATGAACACCTTTTCAATCGCCACCTCATCCGGCCGGTAGGTCTCGATCAGCTCGCCCAGCCCCTGCAGCAACCGCTTGAGCCGTTGGGAGAAGTCGCCCTCGCGCAGCAGCATCAACGGCGCGTGGTGCACATGCCGGCTGCGACCACCCTCGTCGATATCAATGATGCCGATGCCGGTGCGCTGCGAACCGGGATCAATGCCCAGGATGCGGGTCATCTAGAAGCCGGGATTGGGGATTGGGGATTGGGGATTCGGGATTGGCGAAACGCACACGGTGCAGCGGTCGCTTCGCTGTTGCGAATCCCGAATGCCCAATCCCGCCATCCCGATCTTCATTTAGGCGCCAAGCGCCGCTTGATCGACGTTCGAATACACGTCCTGCACGTCGTCCAGGTCTTCCAACATGTCCAGCAGCTTGCGGACCTGCACGGCGGTATCGCCGTCCACGGCGATGTCGTTGTCGGCGCGGAAGGTGATTTCGGCATGCGCCGGTTTCAGCCCAGCGGCGACCAGGGCGTCCCTGACCTGGGCGAAGGCATCCGGGGCGGTCAGCACATCGATGGCGCCGTCTTCTGGGTACACCACCACATCGTCGGCGCCGGCCTCGATGGCGGCATCGGTGAGGGTGTCTTCGTCGATGCCGGCAGCAAAGCTGAGCACGCCCAGGCGCTTGAACATGAAGGCCACCGACCCCTCGGTGCCCATGTTACCGCCGCATTTGCTGAAGGCATGGCGCACGTCGGCCACGGTGCGCACGCGGTTGTCGGTCAGGCAGTCCACGATCACCGCCACGCCGCCGGGCGCGTAGCCCTCGTAGCGCACTTCTTCGTATTCCACCCCTTCCAGCTCGCCGGTGGACTTCTTGATGGCGCGCTCCATCACGTCCTTGGACATGTTCGACGACAGACCCTTGTCCATGGCGGTCCGCAGGCGTGGATTGTTGGACGGGTCGCCGCCGCCGGCGCGGGCGGCCACGCTGATCTCGCGGATGATCTTGGTAAACATCTTGCCGCGTTTGGCGTCGGAGGCGTTCTTGCGGCCTTCGATCGAGGGACCTCTACCCATGGGTGGTTCCAGACTGGCTTGAATGACAGGGCGCGGATTTTACCTGATTGCCTGCCCTCACCGGGGCGGCGACATCCGCCGGCGAATGTTCACGGCTGGAAGCGGCCGGTGCACAGAAAGGCCAGCGCCTGTGCGGCGGCCTCGGGCGAGCGCAACAGGCCGCTGTGGCTTGCCCGCACCACGCAGTGGTCGCGCAGCCCGGGCAGGCGGGTTTCGGCCAGCACCACGGTGCCGTCCGAGCCGCCGTCGAGCGGGGCGAGCCAGCGGCCGATCCCGCGTGCCACGTTGCCGGCCACCTGACCGATCTCGGCCTGGCCGTCCCAGCGCACGAAACCCTGCTGCAAGATCGCAGCGCTGCGGCCCATCGCCCACAGCCCACAGCCCACAGCCCGCCACGTTGCGCCAGCCCGCGCGCAGCGGCACTGCCGCACAACGGCGAGCCCAGGCAGACCACGCGACGCACCGCCAGGTCGGGGGCATCCTGCAATGCCTGCAGGGTCATCAGCCCACCCAGGCTGTGACAGATCACCAGCTGCGCACGGCTGGCGCGCAGGCGTTCGATCAGACGCGGCACCGCATGCGCCGGGCCGCCGAGCACGCTGGCGTACCCGAACAGCGCAGGCGCCAGCCCGTTGGCACGCATCCGCCGCGCCAATGGCAGCAGCCAGTGCGCCGTATTCCAGATGCCATGCACCAGCAGCACATCGGCGGTCGCGGCGCGCGCTTCCTCGCGCGGACTGCGCCGCGGCGCGGCCGGGCTGATGGGTGATGCGCTGGACACTGAGATGGTTACCGGGCAGGGCGCGTCAGATGCATGCGCTGCGCACTGGACTGCGAGGGCGAACGCGCAATGGCAACGGATGGCAGCACTGGTGCGACTAGTCCGCTGCCAGCACCGGCCTGCGCCGCAGGATGTATTCGCGGTCAACGATCTTGCCCACCGGAAAATCGTATCCGCCTACCTTTTCGAAACCGTAGCGGGCGTAGAAGCGTTGCGCGCCGAAATTCTCCGACCACACGCCGATCCACAGGATGCGTGGACCGTCGCGCTCCAACCATTGCAGCGCGGTTTCGAACAGCCGATTGCCCCAACCGCTGTTCTGATAGTCCTTCAACAGATACAGACGCTTGAGCTCCCCGTCGCCGGGGCGTACATCATCATGCGGCAGCCCGCAGGGGCCGGCGGCGGCGTGGCCGACCAGCAGGTTGTCCATCTCCAGCAGCCAGATCGCGTAATCCGGGTGCGCCAAGACGGTACGCGCGCGCTCCACAGCATAAGTCTCTTCCAGAAAACCGCGCAGGTCTTCTTCCGGATACAGATGCCCGAAGGTTTCGGTAAAGGTCTGCGCGGCCAGAAGCGACAGCGCTTCGGCATCGTCCGGCGTGGCGCGGCGAATGCGGGTCATGCGGGCCCCTCTGGCAAGTCGACGCGGCAGCTTCTCGCGTGCTGCGGCGTTGCTGCAAGGGGGGAATTGGGAATTGTCGAGTGTCCCTGCGAGTTGGGCACTGATGCGGCTGCCCGGCTGGTGGTCCGAGCACCCAGAGCCCTGGTTGCCGCGTGCGTTGGACTTGCCGCGCGTGTCGGAGCGGCACGCAAGAACGCGCGGCGTCCTAGAGCTTGGGCGCAGTTGCTGAGCACGCACTCAGGGTTTCGGAAAGTCGCGGCGCGCGATTGGCTGGAATTTACCTGGCGCACACCACGCTACACATGCAGTTGTTCGATATGCGCGTTGAGCGCAGCGCGGATCGGTCAACAACGCCTTGCGCGTAAGCCGCTCGATGCGCAGGAACAGCACGGCCACGCAATGGGCGTGGCCGTGTTTGATGGCTGGTCAGGCCTGCTTCGGGCGCACCTGCACGTGCACTTCGGCGAGCTGGTCGGCAGCGATCGGCGACGGGGCGTCGGTCATCAGATCCTGTGCGCCCGTGGTCTTGGGAAACGGGATGACGTCGCGGATGGATTCGGTACCGGCCATCAGCGCGGCGATGCGGTCGATACCGAAGGCGATGCCGCCGTGCGGCGGTGCGCCGTAGTTCAAGGCATCCAGCAGGAAGCCGAACTTGGCGCGCGCTTCTTCGGCGCCGATGCCGAGCAGTTCGAACACTGCGCTCTGCATGTCCGGGCGATGGATACGGATGGAGCCGCCGCCAATTTCATTGCCGTTGAGCACCATGTCGTAGCCGCGCGACATCGCGGTGCGGGCATTGGCGCGCAGGTCGGCGATGTCGTCCACCGCCGGTGCGGTGAAGGGGTGATGCAAGGCGACGTAACGCTGCGCCTCGTCGTCCCATTCGAACATCGGGAAATCGGTGACCCACAGCGGCGCCCAGCCATCGGCGATCAGGTTGAAGTCCTTGCCGGCCTTCAGGCGCAGCGCGCCCATGAAGTCGGACACCTTGGTGTAGCCGCCGGCACCAAAGAACACGATGTCGCCATTGCCTGCACCCACGTGCTTGAGCAGCGCGGCGAACGCTTCTTCGGAGAAGAACTTGGCGATCGGCGAGCTGACTTCGCCGGTCTCCGACAGCTTGATGTAGGCCAGGCCCTTGGCACCGTACTTGGCGGCATGCGCGGCATATTCGTCGATCTGCTTGCGCGACAGGCTGGCGCCACCGGGAATGCGCAGCGCGACAACGCGGCCATCGGCATCGTTGGCGGCGGCGGTGAATACCGGGAATTCGCTCGCCTTAACCAGCTCGGCCACATCGACCAGTTCCAACGCGATACGCAGGTCCGGCTTGTCCGATCCAAAGCGGCGCATCGCCTCGGCCCAGGTCATGCGCGGGAACTGCGCAGCCAGCTCCACATCCACCACTTCCTTGAAGATGGCGCGGATCATGTCTTCGACGAAATCCTGCACGTCGCGCTCGCGCACGAAGGCAAACTCCATGTCGAGCTGGGTGAATTCCAGCTGGCGATCGGCGCGCAGCGCTTCGTCGCGGAAGCAGCGCGCGATCTGGTAGTAACGGTCGAAGCCGGCCACCATCAGGATCTGCTTGAACAGCTGCGGGCTCTGCGGCAGCGCGTAGAACTCACCCGGATGCATGCGCGCCGGCACCAGGAAGTCGCGCGCGCCTTCCGGGGTGGCCTTGGTCAGGATCGGGGTTTCGATGTCCTGGAAATCGCGCGCATCCAGATGCCGGCGCAGCGCCTGCACCAGCTTGATGCGGATGCGCTGCATGCGCTGCATCTCCGGCCGGCGCAGGTCCAGGTAGCGGTACTTCAGGCGCGTTTCTTCGCCCGGATTTTCGTGCGCGTGGAACGGCAGCGGCGCGGCCTTGTTGAGGATGCTGATGCGCGTGGCGATCACTTCCACCTTGCCGCTGCGCAGCTTGTCGTTGACCGCATGACGCGCGCGCACCACACCTTCCACCTGCAACACGTCCTCGTAGCCCAGGCTGGCGGCCACCTTGAACAGCTCTGCGCTGGCGTCGTCGCCGGCCACCGGTTCCACCGTCACCTGCACGATGCCTTCGTGGTCGCGCAGGTCGATGAAGCACACCCCGCCCAGGTTGCGGGCCACGTCGGTCCAGCCGGCGAGAGTGACGGTTTGGCCGATCAAGGTCTCGTCGACCAGGCCGCAGAAGTGGGTACGCATCGAAAGCTCCGCTGAAAACCCGACACAGGACAGCGCCGGAAAGCCGGATATTCTGGGGCCGGCGAGCGACAGGAGCAAATGCGCGAGCGCTCATGGGCGCTTAAGTCTGTGCCCGGCTGAATAGGCGCCACGCCCCTCCTGCACCAAGGACGACACGATGCTGCGCACTGCCCTGCTGCTCTCCGGCTTCGGCCTGATCACCCTGACCGGCGCATTTGCCAGCGTCACTGCCAGCGCCCAGGAGCGCGGCTGGAATGGCCCTGGCATTACCTGTTCCAGCAACGACAACCGCCGCCGCGAGTGCGATACGCCGTTCCGCGGCCGCGCGGTGCTGGTGGAAAACCTCTCTGGCACGCGCTGCATCGAAGGCCGCAACTGGGGCAGCGAGCGCGGCCGGATCTGGGTGGACAACGGCTGTCGCGGCCGTTTCGTCGAAGCCCGCAGCGCTGGCGGCTGGGGCGGCGGCAATGGCCCCGGCGGCTTTGGCGGGGTCGCTGGAACGGTGCGCTGCGAAAGCAACGACCAGCGCCAGAAAATCTGCGATACCGGCTGGCGCCGCGCCATGCTGGTGCGCCAACTCTCCAACACGCCCTGCGTGGAAGGCCGCAACTGGCGCCAGGAGGGCGGCCGGATCTGGGTGGACGACGGCTGCCGGGGCGAATTCGCGCAGGCCCGTGGTGGCGGTGGCTGGGACGGCGGCGATGGCGGCCGCGACGACCGCCCCGGTAACGGCTACGCCATCACCTGCGCCAGCGACGACCGGCGGCCTGCGCACCTGCGCCTGGGATGGCCGCTATGGCCGCCCGGTGCTGACCCGCCAGTTATCGGACACGCGCTGTGAGGAAGGCCGCACCTGGGGCTACGACGATCGTCGCGCTACGGTATGGGTCAACGATGGCTGCCGGGCGCGTTTTGAGGCACGTTGATGCACTGGCGGCGCAGGCTGGCTGGGTGAGCTTGACCTGCGCGCGGCGGCGAGGCATCGGCGCTTACGTTTTAGGGCAACGCTGATCAAGTTCCAAAGATGCGAGGATAAGTGCTTCGCAGCGATGGTGGTGCAAGCCGATGAAGCAGCGGACCTTGGCAATGTCAGCTGACCAGGGCAA
>NZ_JFAQ01000263.1 GCF_001304695.1 Xanthomonas axonopodis | reverse complement strand
TTTGTTAGCCACTCTAAGTGCATCCGCTGGGCGCTTTGCTGTCTTGCTGGCCGCTGCAGACGCGCCCATTCCTCATCGCCACGCCCGGTGTCTATCGCGAATATCGCCTGCGCTTGCAGACGCCGACGCGCACGCAGTTAGCCGAGATCGAGCTACTGGGTCCCAGGCCCGAGAAACCCTGAGCGCGGCGAACGCTCGCTGCCGACATGTCCCGCTGGGCAATGCCGCCCAGCGGACGGGCGATCGACGGAAGACAACAGGCTCAAATGGCCGAACACCTGGCGCCGATGAATCCGCTGCCCTCCCGCTGAGCGAGAGGGCACAGCATCCGACGGCGCTACCTTGCCGCCACGCCCCTCAGTCGTTGCTCTTGTCTGCCCCGCCCTTCTCGGCTTCCAGCAGCCTGCGGATCTGCGCATCCACCGCGGCAATCGCGGTCATGTTCATCACCCGGCGCGAAGTGGCGCTGGTGGTGAGAATGTGCACCGGCTTGGAGATACCCATCAGGATCGGGCCGATCGCCACGCCGTCGGTGAACACGCGAACCAGGTTGTAGGCGATATTGGCCGCTTCCAGGTTCGGCAACACGAACAGGTTGGCGCGGCCCTTGAGCGTGCTGTTTGGCATGATCTGCTTGCGAAGCGCTTCGTCCCAGGCGGTGTCGCCCTGCATCTCGCCGTCGATGTTGAGCTCGGGTTTGCGCTTGAGCAGTGCTTCGCGCACCTGGCGCATCTTCAGCGCGTCGCGCGAGTCGTGGCTGCCGAAGTTGGAATGCGACAGCAGCGCGATATTGGGCTCGATGCCGAACAGCTTGAGGCGATACGCCGCCTGCAACGTGGCTTCGACGACCTGCTCGATGGTGGGGTCTTCCTGCACGTGCGTATCCAGGAAGAAGAACACGCCGAGCTGATTGATCACGCCGGTCATCGCCGAGGTGGAGCTCACGCGCGGCTCCAGAGGGATCACGCTGCGCGCATAACCGAGCTTCTTGTGGAAGCGCCCCACCACGCCGGACAGCATCGCGTCGGCTTCGCCGCGCGCCACCATCACCGCCGCGATCAGGG
>NZ_JFAQ01000262.1 GCF_001304695.1 Xanthomonas axonopodis | reverse complement strand
CTGCACTGGAGCGGGCGGTGAAGTGACGTCACGTCATCGCATCCCCATACACGCTTGTCCACCCGCCCCTGTGGATGGACCTTGCACAAGGCTGTGGACAAGTGAGCAGGCCCAGGCCTGCAACGCTGTCAAGATGGGTGGTCAAAAAATGACCGCACCTCTTGCCGTGATGCACCCAGTGTCTTCTCGGCCGCTACGACACATCGCGTCGGCGATTCGTACTTCTGATTACCTAGATGCCAAGCCGCCCTAACGGCCGTGCTGCAGGAACCAGCTGGCAGCACCGATGACGCCGAGCTGGCCGTGCTCGACGATGCTCACCGGCACCTGCTCCAGCGCGGGACGCAAGGCGCCCTTGTCGAGCAGGCGCGCGACAAAATCGCTATCGGCGATGAAGTTTGCGATTTGCGGCAGGAACCCCCCGGCCAGGTAGACGCCACTGCGCACGCCATACAGCAGCATCAGGTCACCGACCACGCTACCCATAAACCCGCAAAATGCCTGCAAGGCGTGATGCGCCAATCCATCGTCGCCGGCCACGGCGGCAGCGGTGATATCGGCCGGGCTGGCGTACACCACGGTGTCGCCGCGCAAGGCTGCCAGCGCGGTGTACAGATTCAACAGGCCCGGGCCGGACAACAGCGTTTCGGTCCCGACGTGGGTGCGCGTGCGCCGCAGTTCCTGCAGCAACGCCAGTTCCAGATCGCTGGCTGGCGCCAGTGCAGCGTGGCCGGCTTCGGTGGGCAGCACCACCGGATGGGCACCGTTGGGGATCCACAGCGCTGCGCCCAGGCCCGTACCCGGACCAAGCACCAAGGCCGGGCCTGCGGCACCCTGCACCGGGCCAGACAACTGCATGACCTGGTTGCCGATCATGTAATTGGCCGCGTAGGCGACCGCTTCGAAATCGTTGACCAGATGCAAGGCCTGCATGCCGAGCTTGTGGCGAATCTGCTCGGGCGCCAGCACCCAGGGCAGATTGGTGGTGATCACGCTGCCGTCTTCCAGCGCGTAGCCGGCGCTGGCGATCACGCCCCGGCGTACTGGCGCACATCCCAGTTCTGCGAAGAACGCGGCCATGATGTCGGCAAGGCCTGGATAGTCGGCGCAGCGGTACTTGCGGTAGTCCAGCACCGTGACCGGCTTGCCTGCGTCATTGCTTTCGCATACCAGCGCCAGGCGCACGTGCGTTCCGCCCACATCGGCGGCAACGAAGGTTTCGGGGCGCGAAAAGGCCACTGCTTCAATTGGACTGCTTGCGCTCACGCATTCTCCTGATCTGTGGCGGCGGCTGGCGTCGTCGCCCGTTGTCCGACGAACGGCAAACGGGGTAGACAACGTTGTCAGCAATCGTCCTGTAACGCAACTGTGGCAATCGCAATTAGTCCCGAATCAGGCAACACGCGTCATTCGCCAAAAATCTGCTTGCGTAACGGCGATTCCTGCATAAAATCAGAGCGGCAGGATCCCTTTCCGCGTTTACGATAGAACGCGCCGATAGTAGCAGTCGCGCTGCAAAGAGTATTGCGCAGGCACCGCAGCAAAAACGAGGCTTCTCTCTGAAAATGCTGCATTGCAGCGCAATCGCAGCCACATCAGAGATCTGTGACGACGTGTTGACAACGCTGTCAGCGCTACGCGAGACTCGATCCAAATCGGGGTTCTGGCAGGAGGGGCCATGGACTGTTCGGTACTGAAGAACGGGCATTCCCTCGCCTAACATTCCAGGTTCGCGAGTCGTGCGTTACCAGACGTTACCGCTCGCTGATGTGTGTTTAGCTCCACCGCTTCACCACACGGGGGACACCTCCTTCACCACGCGAATCGCCTGCACCCTGCTTCGAAAGAAGCGTGCCAGCGGAATGGTCGCGATCGGTCAGGGCGTGTTGTTTTGCCGGCCACGCCGAGCGCGTTGCGCCCTACTGCAGGGCAGCGCGCTCACAGCACTAACCAATGAGGTTTAGCCATGCACAGCCGCACCACGACGTTAGCACTCTGCATCACCGCCGCTCTGTACTGCTCCGGCTCTGCAATGGCTGCCGGACAAGAACAACCAGCCCCGGCCAGCACGCCGTCGGCCACCACCGAGCTGGATACCATTACCGTCACCGGCTACCGCGCGTCGCTGGAGAAGAGCCAGTCGGTCAAGCGTGCGGCCAACTCCATCGTCGATGCGATCAGTGCCGAAGACATCGGCAAGTTTCCGGACACCAATGCGGCCGAATCGCTGGCGCATGTTCCGGGCATCAGCGTCGACCGCCAGTTCGGCGAAGGCGAAAAGGTCAGCATCAACGGTACCGACCCGGCGTTGAACCGCGTGCTGCTCAATGGCCAGACCATCGCCTCCGGCGATTGGGGCGGCAACCCGACCGACACCAGCGGCCGTACCTTCAACTACACGCTGCTGTCGCCGGAAATCATCGGCCTGATGGAGGTCTACAAGACCCCCGAAGCGCGCATCGACGAAGGCTCGATCGGCGGCACCGTGATCGTGCACACCCGCAAGCCGCTGGACCTGCCCAAGAACACCCTCCGCGGCTCGGTCGGCTACAACTACAACGACCGCTCGAAAGAAGGCAATCCGCGCGGTTCGGCGCTGTGGAGCTGGAAGAACGACGACGAAACCTTCGGTGCGTTGATTTCCGCCACCCATGACGAACAGGACCTGGCGCGCGCCGGTATCGAATACTTCGGCTATACCACCGGCGACAAGATTCCGCCCACCGCAACGATCACTGGCGACGGCAGCAACGTCGCCACCGCACGCGTCCCGGCCGGCATCAGCAGCGCGTTCTTCCAGCAGACCCGCGAGCGCAACGGCTTGCAGGGCGCGTTGCAGTGGAAGCCGGACGAGAACAACGAATTCAATCTGACCGGCATCTACATCAAGGGCAAGTACAACAACTACAGCCAGGCGCGTTATGTCTGCCCGGCCTGTAACAACGATCTGGAAAAGGTGACCCGCGCCAATGTGGAGAACGGCGTGGTCACCTCGGCCACGGTGTCTGACAACACGCAGGGCGGCGTCAATGACCAGCCGTACGCGCAGATGGACACCAACTACCGCGAAAGCACCGTCACCACCAAGAGCCTGAACCTGCGGCACGACTGGTCGGGCGAGAAGTGGGTGTTCACCACCCAGATCGGCGATACCGAGGCCACCGGCGGCAAGAACCCCGAATACCTGATGAAGTACCTGATGCAGGATGGCGGGTACAACTACGCGTTCGACGGCCGCAATACCGCGGTGAACTACGACAACGGCGGCGCGGCCAACTGGGCGCTGCCGGGCAATGCTGCCGGTCTGCCGGCAGGCTCAACTGCAGATGGCGTGATGCAAGCGGGCGGCATTTACTACCAGAAGAGCAAGGACCAGGAAAAATACTTCCAGTGGGATGCGTCGCGCGATCTGGCGCTGGGCCCGTTCAACAAGCTGCAGTTCGGCTACAAGTATATCAATCACGACAATGGTGTGGACGCACGCGGCAACCGCATCAACACCACCGACCCGGTTTCGTTGACGCAGTTCAACCCGGGTACTACGCAGAGCAGCCTGTACGACGGCCTGGGTGCCAGCGGCGACCTGACCACCTGGCCGACCGCCAACCTGGGCGCCGTGCGCCGTTATCTGCTGGCGCAGCCGCAAGGTCCCTATACCACCGATTTCGGTGGCTCGTTCGACGTTAAAGAGATTACCCAGAACGTCTACACGCAGTTGAACTTCGAGTCCGGCCAATGGCGCGGTAACGTCGGCGTGCGCCTGCTCGATACGACCGACAAGTCCGAGTATTGGCAAAGTGCCGACAATGGCGATAGCTACTCTCGCGTTGCTGAGACGCACGATTACCGCAAAGCGTTGCCGAGCTTCAACGTGGCCTACGACGTGACCGACGATGCCGTGCTGCGCTTCTCGGCCGCCAAGGTCATGGCACGTCCGCGTTATGGGGATCTGGCAGGCTCGTTCACCGTCAACAGCGGCAACGGCAATCTGACCGCCAGCGGCGGCAACCCGGACCTGAAACCGTACGAGTCCACCAACTACGACTTGGCGGCCGAATGGTATTTTGCCCCGTCGAGCATGTTGTCTGGCGAGGTGTTCTACCGCGACATCAACTCCTACATCGTGAGCACAACTGTCAACGAGTTCCGGCCGGCAGATGCCCGTGGGAATGAGGCAGGCAATTATCAGGTTACCACCCCGACCAACGCCTCCGACGCCAAGGTCAAGGGCGCATCGATCAACTACCAGCAGACCTTCGGTCTGGGCTTTGGGTTGCAGGCCAACTACACCTATGCCAAGGCCGACGCCAGCACAGGTTTGAACCTGCCCTACCTGTCGCGCGATACCTACAACGTGATTCCGTATTGGGAACACGGCGACTGGACGGTGCGTGTGAACTACAGCTACCGCTCCAAGTACTTCACCCAGATCGGACGGCTGGGCTCGGAAGACTTCGCAGACAGCTACAAGCAGCTGGATTTGACCGCCTCGTATCAGATCACCGACTACATGGGTCTCACCTTCGGCGCCACCAACCTGCTGGATTCCACCTACCGCTTGTACAGCGGGACCAGGGATACCCCGACGGCGTTCTACAAGAACGGCCGCGGCTACCAGGCCCAGCTGAACTTCAAGTTCTGATGTAGTCCCGGCGCGCCACCGCCCCTCCACGGTGACGCGCTTTTTTTTGGACCTGTCGCTTTCCGCAGCGGCAGGTCGATGTCGCATCAAGGAGTGGTACTGGCCACACTCCTTCGCAGCCGAGTGGGCGTGACCAGGCCCGCTTTCGCTATCCACGCGCGGCCGCCGCATGACCGACGCGTTTCGCTTACAGGAGTGCAGTTCCCATGACGACCGATAGCCGCCAGTACGCGGCTCCCTCCCGCCGCCACGCCGGAGCTGCACCCAGGAGTCGAATGCTGGCGTTCGCTCTCTTGCTCGCGCTGCCGGCGCTGCACGTCACTGCGGCGCAATCGCCAACCGCACCCACCGCCACCACACTCAGCCCCGAAGCGATCGACCAGCAGTGGCTCGATGCCACCGCCAAGTACGCGCCCGAGCGCGAGCGTCTGGTACGCGAAGCCGAAGCCGGCGCACGCAAGGGTCCGTTCCGTCCCGATTGGGCGGCACTGAAGGCGTATCAATCGCCGGCGTGGTACGACAACGCCAAGTTCGGCATCTTCATCCACTGGGGCGTGTTCTCGGTGCCGGCATTCGGCAGCGAGTGGTATTCGCGCAACATGTATCTGCAAGGTTCCAAGGAATTCGCCCATCACGTGGCGACCTACGGGCCTCAGGCGAGCTCCGGCTACAAGGATCTGATTCCCAAGTTCACCGCGCCCAGGTTCGACCCCAATGGCTGGGCCAAGCTGTTCCGCGAATCCGGCGCGCGCTATGTGGTGCCGGTGGCCGAACACCACGACGGGTTTGCGCTGTACGACTCCAAGTTGTCCGACTGGACCGCGATGAAGATGGGGCCCAAGCGCGACCTGCTGGGCGAATTGTCCAAGGCGATTCGCGCGCAGGGCCTGCACTTCGGGTTGTCCTCGCACCGCGCCGAACACAACTGGTTCTTCGACGGCGGGCGCACGTTCGATTCGGACGTCAACGACCCGCGTTACGCGGCGCTGTATGGTCCGGCGCAGGTGCGCTTGCCGGGCAAGGACGATGCCGATGTGGCCAACGACTGGACGCCGGTCTCGCAGGCCTGGCTGGACGACTGGCTGGCGCGCACCACCGAGTTGATCGACACCTATCAGCCGGACCTGATCTATTTCGACTGGTGGATTGCCCACCCCACCTTCCGGCGCAGCCTGCCGACCATGCTGGCGTATTACTACAACCAGGGTGCGGCGCGGACCGAGGCCGACCGCGGCGTGGTGGTGAACTACAAGCTCGGCGCATTTCCCGAAGGCGCAGGCACGCTGGATATCGAGCGCGGCCAGCTCACCGGCATCCACTCCACGCATTGGCAGACCGACACCTCGGTGAGCAACGCCTCGTGGGGCTACATCGAGAACGACACCTACAAGTCGCCCACTTTCATCATCCACATGCTGGCCGACGTGGTGGCCAAGAACGGCAACCTGATGCTCAACATCGGCCCGCGCGCCGATGGCTCGATCCCGGGCACCGAGCGCGGCATCCTGCTGGCAATCGGCAAGTGGCTCAAGACCAACGGCTGCGCGATCTACGACAGCAAGCCGTGGCGCGTGTACGGCGAAGGCCCCACCGAGGTGGTGGGCGGCACTTTCCAGGACATCAAGACCAAGCCGTATACGGCCGAAGATTTCCGCTTCACCACGCGCGATGGCGCGCTGTACGCGATCGAGCTGGGCTGGCCGAGCAATGGCGAGGCGGTGATCCGCTCGCTCAAGGCCGCCGACGGCGTGCGCGCGGTGACCTTGCTGGCAACCGGCAAGAAGATTCCGTTCGAACAACGTGCCGACGGCCTGCATCTGCGCCTGCCGGTCAAGCCGGTTGGCGCAAGTGCCTACGTTTTCCGCATCGACCTCTCCTCCCCCACTCCCTGACGGATGTTGTCTTTCATGAGTAAGCGATTGACCTGGATGTTGCTCGCGCTGGCATTTGCCTGCGCCCCGGCCTTGGCCAAAAACCCCACGGCGTTGTTCTATCTGATGAACACGCAGAAATCGACCAACTCGTTCATCGCCAACGTCGACAAGATCGATGTGGTGGTGCCCACCTGGTATGGCGTGGACCAGAACGGCCTGGTCAACGGCACCCCCAACATGTATCTGTACGACATCGCCAAGCAGCACAAGCTGCGGGTGATGCCGATCCTGTCAATGACCACCGGTCGCGAAGGCTTCCACAAGCTGATGCATGACGAAGCCGCCAAGAAGCGCATGATCGAATCGCTGCTCATCCACGGCAAGCAGCACAAGTACTACGGCTTCCAGTTCGATTTCGAAAACATCGCCTGGACCGACCGCGACGCCTACACGCTGATGGTCAAGCAGACCGCAGATGCGCTGCACAAGGCCGGGTTCAAGATGTCGGTCGCGGTGGTGCCGAACGCGCCGGGTTATGCCGAAGGCGGCCAGTTCTCCAAGTGGATGTGGGAATACTGGCGCGGTGCATACGACCTCAAGGCGCTGGGCCAGGCGGTGGATCTGGTCAGCCTGATGACCTACGACCAGCACACGCGCTGGACCACACCGGGCCCGGTCGATGGCATGGTATGGATGAAGAAGCACCTGGATTACGCCATCACCCAGGTACCGAAGGACAAGCTGTCGCTGGGCATCGCCACCTACGGCTACCGCTGGTACACCGGCAACCCGGTGAAGGAAGACGGCACCGAGGCGTCGAATATTTCCGCAACGTATATCGATGCAGACGAATCCTTTCCGCTGGCGCAGGAACAGAACGCCACCGTGCAGTGGGATCCGGTCGAGCAGGAATCGTGGTTCTACTTCTACCGCGACGACATGCGCGAGTGGGTGTTCCGCCCTGACGCACGCAGCTTCAAGGCACGTTACGAGCTGACCAAGCAATACGGCCTGGAAGGCTTCAGCTGCTGGGTGCTGGGCGCCGAAGACCCGAAGGTGTGGGACGAGCTGCCGACTGCGCAGCGCTGAGCGCAGCAGACGCGACGACGCGACGACGCGACGACGCGACGACGGCATGGTGATCAGGCGGGCGCGGCTGGTGCAAGGAATTGGACTGCGGGGCTGCAGTCCGGTTCCAGCGTTTCCCGCGCCCGTTTTGCAGCCACCGACGCCTCTGACGTGATCGCATGACCACGCTTCGTCCCGCTGCGCAACGGGACGAAGCGTCCGCCAGTCACTGCGTCTTCCGACACGGCTTTGCTACTGTGCGTGGCTGCCGTGTACCGCCGCCATACCGGGATGTGATTGCATGATGTCGAACTCTGCACCCAACGCACGCCTGACAGCTGTCGGGCCGTTCTCCTCGCGCCTGCTTGCGCTTGCGTTCGCAGCAGCGTCGCTGGCCGGTTGCGGTCAACGTGCGCCTGGCACTTCGCCGGCCTCTGCCACGGCGGTTGCACCGGCCGCTGCAACCGCAGACACCGCGAGCGCACCATTGCCACTGATTCCTGCCGCCGTCGAGGTCAAACGCGGTAGCGGCAGCTTCACGGTGGGCGCCGGCACGCTGATCTCGATCGTGCCCGGCGACGCCGATGCACGGCGCAGTGCCGAACATCTGGCCGACCTGCTGCAACGCACACGCGGGCTGCGGTTGGAAGTGCGCGCCGAAACCAGCGCGTCGTCTGGCAGCATCCGCCTGGAGCGCAACCCGCAGGCACCGGTGGCGCACAAGGAAGGTTACAGCCTGGATGTCGATGCCAAGGGCGTGCGCATTGCCGCGCGCGATGGGGCCGGCTTGTTGTATGGCGCCATCAGCGCCTGGCAATTGATGACACCGGATGCACGCAAGGGCGAGGCCCGGTTGCCGTCGGTGGCGATCCGCGACTGGCCGCGTTTCAGCTGGCGCGGCCAGCACCTGGATGTGGCCCGCCATTTTCATGATGTGGACACGGTCAAGCATGTGCTCGATACGATGGCCCTGCACAAGCTCAACGTGCTGCATTGGCATCTCACCGATGACCAGGGCTGGCGTATCCAGATCAAGCGCTATCCCAAGCTCACCGAGGTGGGCGCATGGCGTACACCGCCCGGCGCCGGCCAGCACGGCACGCCGCAGCGTTATGGCGGCTTCTACACACAGGAACAGATCAGCGAGATCGTCGCCTATGCGGCGCGCTTGCATATCACCGTGCTGCCCGAACTGGACATGCCCGGCCATGCACAGGCGGCCGTGGCTGCCTATCCCGAAGAAGTGGGCGTACCCGGCGCACGCACGCAGGTGGGCGTGGACTGGGGCGTCAACTCGTACCTGTTCAACACCAGCGAACGCAGCCTGACCTTCATCACCCACGTGCTGGACGAAGTGCTGACTTTGTTCCCGTCGACCTACATCCACATCGGTGGCGATGAGGCGGTGAAGGATCAATGGGAAGCCTCGCCGACGGTGCGCGCGCAGATGCGCAAGCTCGGGGTCAAGGACGCGCATGCGATGCAAGGCTGGTTCAACGAACAGCTGGCGGCCTACCTCACCCAGCACAGCCGGCGCATGGTCGGCTGGGATGAAATTCTGGAAGGCGGCGTGCCGGCCAGTGCGTCGGTGATGTCGTGGCGTGGCGTCGAAGGCGCGGTGACCGCAGCCAAGCAAGGCCACGATGTGGTGCTGGCGCCCGGCGACTGGCTCTATCTGGACAACCTGCAGACCACGCGCAGCGACGAACCGAATGGTCGCCTGACCGTATTGCCGCTGTCCAAGGTCTATGCATTCGATCCGGTGCCGGCCGAGCTCAGTGCCGAACAGGCCAGGCACGTTTTGGGCGCACAGGGTGCGTTGTGGTCCGAATACATCCCCTCGCGCTGGCATGTGGATCACGCCCTGTTTCCACGGCTGTCTGCGGTGGCGGAAGTGACCTGGTCGCCGCCGGCGGCACGCAACTGGAACAGCTTTTTGGCGCGCATGCCGGCGCAGCTGCAGCGCTACAAGGCGCTGGGCATCGACTACAGCGACGGCGCCTTCGCCGCCGATATCATCCTGGAGAACGGACCCAATCCGGTGCTGGCCGGTGGCCCGGCCAAGGTGGCGCTGAGCACGCAGACCGGCGCGGGCACGCTGCACTACACGACCGACGGCAGCGAGCCCACGCCGGCATCGCCGCGCTACAGCGCGCCGTTTGCGATTCACTTGCCGACCACGGTCAAGGCCACGGCGTTCGATGCCAACGGCGCACCACTGGCGGCCACGCGTAGCCGCACCTTCGATCGCGCGAGTTTGTTGCGGGTGGATACGCAGGGATTGCAGCACTGCGTCGACACCGGCGCGCTCGGCCTGCGCCTGCCGCTGTTGCCGGAGATGACCGGCGCCGACACCCCGGTGTACAACGTCGATCTGTTTCATGCCTGCCGCCTGTATCCGCGGGCACGGCTGGACGGCATCGGCGCGATCCGCATCGACGCCGCACGCCTGCCCAACAACTTCGGGCTGGCGCACGAGCAATCCAAGGTCGTGCAATACCCGGCCAAGACCCGCGACGGTGAGCTGGAAGTGCGTCTGGGCTGCGACGGCGATTTGATCGCCAGCGTGCAGCTGCCGCGCAGCGACACCCTGGGCGAACAATTCACCCTGGAAACCGCACTGCCTGCACGCACCGGCGTCCACGATCTGTGCCTGCGCTTCACCGCGCCGATCCGTGGCCCCCTGTATGCCATCGGCGCCGTTCAACTGATTGAAACCACTGCGCAGGCGCCCCCCGCCGCCACGCGCTGAGCCCCCTAGGAGAGTCACGCATGCCCCTGCCC
>NZ_JFAQ01000261.1 GCF_001304695.1 Xanthomonas axonopodis | reverse complement strand
AGAGCTTCTTCGGCCTGCTCAAACGCGAGCGGATCAGGCGGCGGGTCTACCCCACCAAGGACGCCGCACGCGCCGAGGTGTTCGACTACATCGAGATGTTCTACAACCCTAAACGCCGTCATGGTTCAACGGAGGACCTGTCCCCTGTAGAGTTTGAACGGCGCTACGCGCAACGAGGGTCTTGAGTGTCTACGGAACCCTGGGCGTATCACTTTCTTAGGATCTGCTCTCCGTCAGACTCCTCAGGTATCTCTATCTGAACGTTCTCTGCGTCTGCATCGTATGCATTCTTGACCAATTCCATCAACGCAGTTGTTTGATCCTTGATACTTTCGCGGCCTAAGCTGAGAAGCACTCGAGCATCGACCTTGAATTTTCGGAACGACGGTCCCTTTCCAGCGCCATTTCCTTTAACCGCTCCCTCCAGATTGATATAGGTCGTCGAAATTTTGGGGCCACCCTCTAAGGTGCCAGCAAGGCAATCGTACAATCAGCGCGACAGAAAAGGGGCGGCCAGTGGCCGCCCCTCTATTTAGAATCAACTTCTACTGGCTATTCCTAACCATTGAAATGGCTCAAACCCCAACCGGATTCGCCTTCTCAGGATCAATCTTGTACTGCTTGATCGCCCTAGCCACATCCTTGCCGGTCATCTTGCCATCCTTCGCCAGCGCGGCAATCGCCGCATGCGCGATGTAGTAGCGATCCACCTCGAAGAACCGGCGCAGGTTCGCACGCGTATCCGAACGACCGAACCCATCCGTACCGAGCACGGTGTAGGTCATCGGGACGAAGGCGCGGATCTGGTCGGCGAAGGCGCGCACGTAGTCGGTTGCGGCAATCGCCGGGCCCTGGCGGCTTTCTAGCAGCTGGGTGACGTAGGGCTTGCGCTGTTCGGCCTCCGGGTGCAGGCGGTTCCAGCGTTCCACGGCGTAGCCGTCGCGGCGCACTTCGTTGAGGCTGGGGCAGGACCAGATGTCGGCGGTGACGCCGAAGTCCTTGTCCAGCAACTCTGCGGCGGCAATGGCTTCGCGCAGGATGGTGCCGCTGCCCAGCAGCTGCACGCGCAACTCGCCCTTCTTGGGCTTGCCGGCGTCCTTGAGCAGGTACATGCCCTTGATGATGCCCTCGGCTGCGCCGTCCGGCATGCCGGGGTGGGCGTAGTTCTCGTTCATCAGGGTGATGTAGTAGTACTCGTCGATCTGGTCTTCCATCATCGCCTTCATGCCGTGCTGCATGATGACGGTGACTTCGAAGCCGAAGGTCGGGTCGTAGCTACGCACATTCGGGATGGAGCCGGCGATGACCTGGCTGAAGCCGTCTTCGTGCTGCAGGCCTTCGCCGTTGAGCGTGGTGCGACCGGCGGTGCCGCCGAGCAGGAAGCCGCGGGTGCGCATGTCCGCTGCCTGCCAGGCGATGTCGCCCACGCGCTGGAAACCGAACATGGAGTAGTAGATGTAGAACGGCAGCATGGGCACATCCGACACCGAGTAGCTGGTGCCGGCGGCCATCCACGAGGCAATCGCGCCCGGCTCGCTGATGCCCTGCTGCAGCACCTGGCCGGTCAGGTCTTCGCGGTAGTACATCAGCTGGTCGGCATCGACCGGCTTGTACTTCTGGCCGAACGGGGCATAGATGCCGATCTGGCGGAACATGCCTTCCATCCCGAAGGTGCGCGCTTCATCGGCCACGATCGGCACGATGCGCGGGCCCAGTTCCTTGTCGCGCAGGGCGATGTTGAGGCTCTGCACGAAGGACATGGTGGTGGAATACGTGCGCTCGCCGCTGTCCTTGAGCAGGCGCTCGAACTTGTCGAGCGTGGGCGCGACGAACGACTTGCTGGCCTTGGGACGGCGCGACGGCAGGAAGCTGCCGAGCACGCTGCGGCGCTCCTTGAGGTATTGCACTTCCGGGGAATCGTCGCCGGGGTGGTAGAACGGCACCTGGCCTTCTTCCAGCTGGGCGTCGGTGACCGGGATGTTGAAGCGGTCGCGAAAGTGCTTGACCGCCGCGTCGTCCAGCTTCTTGGTCTGGTGGGTGGGGTTGAGCGCCTCACCAGCCGAACCCATGCCGTAGCCCTTGACCGTCTTGGCCAGGATCACGGTGGGCATGCCGGTGGTGTTCACGGCCTGGTGGTAGGCGGCGTACACCTTGTGCGGGTCGTGGCCGCCACGGTTCAGGCGCCAGATGTCGTCGTCGGACAGGCCGGCGACCATGGCCGCGGTCTCCGGGTACTTGCCGAAGAAGTTGGCGCGGGTGTAGGCGCCGCCGAAGGCCTTGCAGTTCTGGTATTCGCCGTCGACGGTTTCCATCATCAGCTTGCGCAGCACGCCGTCGGTGTCCTTGGCCAGCAGCGCGTCCCAGTAGCCGCCCCAGAGCAGCTTGATGACGTTCCAGCCGCCACCACGGAACACGCCTTCCAGTTCCTGGATGATCTTGCCGTTGCCGCGCACCGGGCCGTCCAGGCGCTGCAGGTTGCAGTTGACCACGAAGATGAGGTTGTCCAGGCCTTCGCGGCCGGCCAGCGCGATGGCGCCGAGGGTTTCTGGCTCATCAGACTCGCCGTCGCCGATGAAGCACCACACCTTGCGGTCGGACTTTTCGATGAGGCCGCGGTTTTCCAGGTAGCGCATGAACTGCGCCTGGTAGATGGCGGCCAGCGGGCCCAGGCCCATCGACACGGTGGGGGTCTGCCAGAACTCGGGCATCAGCCACGGGTGCGGGTAGGACGAGATGCCCTGGCCGTCCACTTCCATGCGGAAGTTGTCCAGCTGGGACTGGCTGATGCGGCCTTCCAGGAAGGCGCGGGCGTAGATGCCCGGGGCGCTATGGCCCTGGATGAACAGCAGGTCGCCCGGATGGTTGTCCGAGGGCGCGCGCCAGAAGTGGTTGAAGCCAACGTCGTATAGCGTGGCGCTGGAGGCGAACGAGGCGATGTGGCCGCCCAGGTCGCCCGGCTTGCGGTTGGCGCGCACGACCGTGGCCATGGCGTTCCAGCGGATCATCGAGCGGATCTTCCACTCCAGCGCGGAGTCGCCGGGGTGCTTGGCCTCGTTGGCCGGCGAGATGGTGTTGACGTACTCGGTGGTGGGCGAGAACGGCAGGTAAGCGCCGGCGCGGCGGGTCTGTTCGACCATGCCTTCCAGCAGCTGATGGGCGCGCTCCGGGCCTTCGACGTCGATGACGGCCTTGATCGATTCGAGCCACTCCTGCGTCTCGAGCGGGTTCGGATCGTTGTGCAGCACTTCGTTCAACCAGTTCATTAGCGCTCCCGGGGGACACACCCCGCGGGTGCGTCAACATCGTGAATTCGTGAACTCCCAAGTGTACCGCACGCACCTGTTGCCATTCCTCGCTACGGGTGCGTATGGAATGGGACGCTGTGTGCGCCGAGTGGGGCATCGGTGCCGGCTGGAACAACGCTGCGGCATAGCGGGCGCTGCCGGCGTACGATCAAAGGATGAGGGCCAGCGGCAGGCGATGGCAGGCCGATGCCGTACCGAGAGGGCCGATGTGCCTGCCCCCCGTAGGAGCGCACCTGGGCGCGACCGGTGCGTTGTCGGTAAAACCCCGTCGCGCCCGGGTGCGCTCCTACGAGATGGCATGCCTGTGGGTGCGCGCCAGGACATCCCCCGCGGCGGGCGCCGCCCCGTAGGAGCGTGCTGGTCAGAACGCCTGCAGCGCTTCGGTCAGCTGGCCGTTGGTGTTGACCGCGCCCAGGGTGTAGCCCTGCCAGCCCGGGTAGGCGTTGGGTTCCCAATAGAACACGCCAAGGACGCGCGCGCCGATGCTGCTGCTGCGGCTGAGCAGGTTGCTGAGCATGGCGCGGGTGGTGGCCGCTTGCTGCCAGTCCATGCCGACCTCGGAAATCACCACGTCGCTGCCCTAGCGCGCAATCATGTCGCGCATGTTGGTGTCCAGGCGGCTGTTGTAATCCTGCCAGCTGCCGACCGGGGGGTAATGCGACATGCCGATGACGTCCCACTTGCCGCCGGCCAAGCGCAGGTTGTCGAAGAACCAGCGGAAGTTGGCGTTGTCATCGCCATTGGCCAGATGCACGACAACCTTGGCGTTGGGATACACCGCCTTGGTGGCGTTGTAGCCGCTGTTGATGAACTGGCCGAGGGTGGCGAAGTTGGGCGTCTTGCCCTCGTTCCATAGCATGCCGCTGTTGATCTCGTTACCCACCTGCACCCAGCTGACGGCAATGCCGTTGTCCTTGAGATATTTGAGGATGCCCTGGGTGTGGCTGTAGACATCGGTAGCGAGCTGGACGACGGAGTGGCCGGCCCAGGCGGCCGGCTTGGTCTGCTTGCCCGGGTCGGCCCAGCTGTCGCTGTAATGGAAGTCGATCATGATGCGCATGCCTTGCGCGGCGGCGCGCTTGGCCTTGTCCAGAGTGTCGCGGCCATCGTTCCATCCGCCCGCCGGGTTGACCCACACGCGCAGGCGAATGGCATTGCCGCCGACATCCTTGAACAGCTTGATGAAGTCGGTGGTGTTGCCGGCCGCATCGCGAAACACCTGCGGTGGATTGTTGGCGGCCTGTTGATTGAGCCAGCTGACATCCGCGCCTTTGGCGATGCCTTGCGCGCTGACGCCGGCGCTGCACAGACACAGCAGCAAGACGAGCCAGAAACGGTGGTAGTGCCTGCACAAAATGGTCATGGAACGCTCCCTTGATCGATGGATGTCGCGCCGGGTGGCGCCTTGCTTGATCCCCTGCCTTGCCTCGTGTGCGCGTGCGCGACGTGATAAGCGCCTGGCCGTGCATCGCTGCAAACCGACGGCGATTCAAGCACGGTCGTACAGGCCGGTTGAGGCCGCTATAGCTGCGCGGGCGTTGTGGCATAGCTCGACGCAGGAAAACCTTGCGTTCGCACCCGTTGTGCGGGCCAGTTGTTGTGCAGATGCAGCAGCAGCGGTGCGCGTTACTGCGCGAATGAACGCAAAAACGCCGGGCAGGCCCGGCGTCCTGATGCAACGTTCGATGGTACGATGTGCCGTCCGGGCGGATTGCGGCACGGGGGGCAGCGTGATGTGTCACTGCACACAGACGTGGAAGCTCCATGCCCCGCTCACCCCATGGCGCGTGCGCCCTGCTGCTGGGTCTGCGCCTGTTGCTGCTCCAATGCCGCCGACTGACGCGCCGCGTTTTCGGCCACGCGTTGGCTGCTTTGTTCCAGCGGCGTATTCATTGCCGTCATCGTGTCCACGCTCACGCGCAGCTGCGCCGACCGACGGCGCGATCCTTGTAGGCGTCCTCGGATAAACCGGCGTATTGCGGTGACGGGATACTCATGGCGCAACTTCCTTGGCAGCCAGCGTGATGGTGAAGAGCTTGTCGCGGATATTAGGGCAACGCTGATCAAGCCCCGTTCCCGCGTTTCGCGGGAGGTTGGATGCACATAGACGATGGGGCGCGTAGATCGCTTTGCCCATTCAGGGCAATCCCGGTGATCGAGGCCTCTGTTGGGAGGCCTCTGTGCTTCATGTGGGCAAC